>JANOPN010000205.1:0-2913 GCA_031421855.1 Comamonadaceae bacterium | reverse complement strand
AAGACTGAAGCGCAAGACGCACAGCTACTCCAAGAAGGCGGAGAACTTGCGAGACTCATTGCTGTTCGTGTTTCACCGGCGGCTCGGGTGTGAGCTAACCGAGCAAACATCAGTGTTGGTCTGCAAGCGTATTTGGGGCTCCGACATATCAATACCTATTTAGCAATGCCCAAAAAAGCACTGAAAAAGCCCAAAGACTGTCTTCAGGGCCCTCTGCGGCCTCAGCGCCTGAAGCGTTGAACTGCACCGGGTTGCAAATGCGGAGTCCGTCTCAAATTTAACGGGCGACCGATGCTTGATCCGGTATTTCGTCGATACACGGGTATCCAAGTGGCTTTGAACGCATCACCAATCATTTGGTGGCAATCTCGAGGTCATGTCAACCCACAATCAGGCTTTGGCTGACTCCAGCACCGCCTTCGTGCGCAGCGCTTCGGCACGGGCGGCTTGGGCAAAGTCGGGCCCGCTGTTGGCATAGAGCACGGCGCGCGAGGAGCTGACGACGATGGGTGCGTTGGGTCGCCAGGCGGCCTTGACGGTCGCGACGGCGTCGCCGCCCTGTGCGCCAATGCCCGGAATGAGCAATGGCAAATTGGGGGCTAAATCGCGCACGCGCTGCAGCTCCTGCGGGTAGGTCGCCCCGACCACCAAGCCGAGTTGCCCATTGGTGTTCCACGGGCCTTGGGCTAAACCGGCAATGTGCTCAAACAGCTTGGGCTCGCCGGCCACGCTGCTCAGACGCTGCGATTGGAGGTCGTCACCGCCTGGGTTGGAGGTGCGGCACAGCAAAAATGCACCTTTGCCACGGTGTTGGAGGTAGGGCTGCACCGAATCAAAGCCCATGAACGGGCTCAACGTCACGCAATCGGCACCGTAGCGCTCAAACGCCTCTTTGGCATATTGCTCAGCCGTGCTGCCGATATCGCCGCGCTTGGCATCCAAGATCACTGGCACGCGCGGCGCGACCTGGCGAATGTGGGCGATCAGTCGCTCAAGGCTTGCCTCGGCACGGTGCGCTGAGAAATACGCAATTTGCGGCTTGAACGCGATCACGCTGTCGGCAACCGCGTCGACGATGGCGGCACAAAACTCGAACATCGCGTCCTCGCGACCCAGCAAATGAGGCGGAAACTTCGCCGGCTCGGGGTCGAGCCCCACGCACAGCATGGACGCATTGGCCGCTTGGGCCTCAAACAATTGTTCAACGAAAGGCGGGCGACTGGGGTTCAAATGCGGGCTCCTAGGGTGGTGAGTGGGGCATGTCGTCCAAAGTTTGGGCGACCAAACACAGGTCCTCCCAGGCTTTGGCTTTTTCGCTGGGGCTGCGCAGCAAATACGACGGGTGATAGGTGACGACTACTGCACCACCGCCAAATTGCGGCAACGCGGCGTGTACGCGGCCCCGCAACTTGCCCAGCGGCTCAACGCTGCCCAGCACTTGCTGCACGGCAACCCGCCCGCCTGCGACGATGAGTTGGGGTCGCAACAACTCAATTTGGCGGCTCAATATTGGGGCGCAAGCCGCCAACTCGTCGATGCTCGGCGCGCGGTTCGCATGGGGGCGGCACTTGACGGCGTGGGTGACGAAAACGCCCGCGCCGAGCGGGTTTGCCTCGTCGGTCACCGCGCGACTGGCTGCTCGGCTGGCTGCGCGGCTGAGCTGGATGCTTTTGAGCATCGCGTCGAGCAACTGACCGGCTTGGTCGGCAAAGGGCTCGTTGGCCGCATCGTCAGCCTCGTTGGGTGCCTCGGTTACCCACAACACGCGGCCGGCGCTCGCGCCGTTGCCAACAATGGCGCTGCGTCGGCCCTCGCAAAGGCTGCAGGCGCGGCAGCCTGAGACCGCCGTGCGCAGCGCCGCCGCATCAAGATCGGCCCAAGATGGGTCGATTACCGGCGCTCGAATCACTTCAATTTTAGTAGCAGTCAGGCCAATAGAATCGGTGACCAATGGCTGATTTGGCTTAAAAATTGGCTCAGCACGGGCAACGGGTGGCTGCGCAGGGCGTTTGGGCGCTGCTACCGCTGTCGGCTGCACCGCCTCAAGCCAACCCAAGCCCATGGCTTGGAGCATGCGGTATTGGCGAGTGTCCAGATCCAAACTCATGGACTGACCTCGGTCACGGCCAGCTGGGACTTAAGCTGCCCGGCGTACACCCAATCGTTAACAGACAAACTCATGACGACCGCGTCTTCGCGCGACCCCCTTGAGGCGGGGTAGTAGCCGTTGCGCAGCCCCACCCGATTAAAACCAAATCGCTCATAAACGGCGAGCGCGCGGGCGTTGCTGACCCGCACCTCCAGCCAAAGCCAGTGCAAACCGGTTTGCTCGGCCCAGCGGCACAGGTCAGCCAGCATGTGCAGTGCAAAACCACTGCCTTGGTGCGCAGGAGTGACCGTGATGTTGAGCAAGTGCGCCTCGTCAAACCCCTTCATTGCCACGCAATAGCCGAGCAACGCGTCGTCAGCTTGGCCATTGGGGTCAGTGCTCCACAGGGTTTGGATGCGATAGCCGCTGGCCAAAGATTCGTCAAAATTCGCCCGCGACCACGGGTGCGGGTAGGCTTGCTGCTCGATGTGCAGCATCGCGTCCACGTCTGAGGCGCGCGCGGCTTGCCAGTGCAACGACCACAGTGGCACCCGTTTCATGCCGATGCCGCCAAGAGTGACTCGGCCGCTGCACGCTTGACCTCGGCCCGCTTGAGCTCAGTCCGCTCGGCTTCGGTTTGCGCCACTTTGTCGCGCACATACACCGGGCGCGCGTCTTGGGCCGATGTTTTGTGGCCCAGCGCTAAACGCTCGGTCGCCACGGCCAACAGCGCTGCGCCGGTGGGTGTTGCCAAAACCGCGCCTTGGAGACAGGCTTCACTGAGTCGCGTGGGGTAAGCGATGTGCGCGTTGCCCGCGAGCACA
>JANOPN010000204.1:0-26104 GCA_031421855.1 Comamonadaceae bacterium | reverse complement strand
GTACACACCAGCCTACAGCGCTCAGGTGGTCACGGCACTCACGCCATCCGAGGAAAAATCGGGCACAAGCGGCACGCGGGGCGGTCAAAATCCCGGAATGAAGTTGCCGTACGGGGGCACTTTCGATGCCGACCTCAGTGTGTTGGCCATGCAACCCAAGGCGCTGCTGTTGCGCTTCGATGCCCTGTTTCGATCAGGAGCCGACAAGTGGGCAGGCGAGCAACTCGCCAGACAACATGCGGACAGTCCCACGGTCTACATTCGCACGAAACCCAAGCTCAAAGGGTCCGAGCGCGAGTCGTGCCGCGCCCAGTTGGATGCCCACATGCAAACTTGGGCTAAGGGTTTGCCACAGACTACTTGGGAGCTGGTGCCGCTTGAGGATTGATGCAAGACCTACCGGGATGATCATTTTTTGATAGCAACAACCTCAATAAATACAGTGACCTTGTCAAGTTTATTCTTTAAACTGTCTAAATCAAGTCATCAAGTCATCAAGTTAACGCTTCAGCACAAAAAAACCGCCCGCCATGCACAAACTTGCCCTTGACCCTATCGAGACTGCCAGCGTCGCCACTTTGCGCTCGCTGCAACTCAAGCGGTTGCAGGCAACCCTGCAACACGCTTACGCGCACTCCAGCGTGTACCGTGCGAAGTTTGACGCGGCTGGGGTGCATCCGAGCGACTGTCGCAGCCTGGCCGATTTGGCGAAGTTTCCGCATACCACCAAATCTGATTTGCGCGACGCGTATCCATTTGGCATGTTTGCGGTGCCGCGAGAGCGAGTGGTGCGCATCCATGCGTCCAGCGGCACAACGGGCAAGCCCACTGTCGTCGGCTACACCCAAAACGACATCGACACTTGGGCCAATTTGGTCGCCCGCAGCATCCGCGCTGCTGGCGCTCAAGCGGGCGATATGGTGCACGTCAGTTACGGTTACGGGCTGTTCACGGGTGGCTTGGGGGCGCACTACGGCGCTGAAAAATTGGGCTTGACCGTGGTGCCTTTTGGCGGCGGTCAAACCGAGCGGCAAGTGCAACTCATCATGGACTTCAAGCCCACGATCATCATGGTCACACCCAGCTACATGTTGGCCATCGCTGACGAGATGGCCCGCCAAGGTATCGATCCACGCGCCACCTCGCTGCGAATCGGTATTTTTGGTGCTGAACCATGGACCAACGACATGCGCGCCAACATCGAGCAGCGCCTGAACATCAGCGCCGTTGACATCTACGGCTTGAGCGAAGTCATGGGCCCGGGCGTGGCCAGCGAGTGCGCCATCACCAAGGACGGGCCAACGATTTGGGAAGATCACTTCTACCCCGAGATCATTGACCCCGACTCCGGCGAGGTACTGCCCTACAACGAACAAAGCGGCACCCAACAAGGTGAATTGGTCTTCACCAGCCTGTCCAAAGAAGCGTTGCCGATCATTCGGTACCGAACCCGCGACCTCACGCGACTCTTGCCGGGCACAGCACGGCCCATGCGTCGCATGCAAAAAATCACGGGTCGAAGCGACGACATGATGATCATCCGTGGAGTGAACGTCTTCCCCACTCAAATTGAAGAGTTGCTACTCAAGCAAACAGCGTTGAGTGCGCACTACCAATGCATTTTGAGCAAAGATGGCCCGATGGACGCGCTGTCGGTTCGGGTTGAGGTGGCACAAGGGATGACCGCGAGCAGCCAGCCAGCCATTGACGCGGCTACTGCCTTGCAGCACGATATAAAGACTTTCATCGGAACGACAGCAGCGGTTTTATTGGTCGACAATGGCGGTGTCGAGCGCAGCATGGGCAAAGCCAAGCGCGTGGTTGATCAACGGCATTGATCCCTTTGAGTTTGCGCTGCAGCTTCGTCGTGAAGACACCAAAGTAGGACTTACGCAAAATCGTCCCAGCAAGGCGCAGCGACGACGGCAGTGCTGATAGCACGGCTAGGAGCTGCAACGCCGCTGGGGCGGTTTTGCGTAAGTCCTACAAAGATAAGAAGGCCACATGAGCTCATTGATTTACTGCAAAACAAGCGACGGCCAACTCGCCGTGAAAAATCATGCGAATGATCTGTCTCGGCAGCAACGAAGCGTGTTGATCATGATCGACGGCGCAAAAACCGTCGACGACTTGCTGCGATTTGGTACCGCACTGGGCGATGTGAATGCGACCATAGAATTCTTAAGCCAACGCGGCTTCATCGCGTCGACGGGTGCAGTTGCACCGGTGCCTGCGCAACGCGCGATGCCAGTGGTCGCTCCAGCTCCGGATATCACGCCACAGCAACCCAAAGCACCAATGGAGGCACCACTGACCATGCAAGCGTTCCAGCGCGAGGCTAGCCGGGTTTTGATTGCTGGTTTGGGGCCGATGGGCGACACGGTTTGTGAGCGACTCGAAAAGGCAAAAACCGCCGAAGACGCGCGCCGCTACGCCAACATTGGGCTGATGATGTTGCAAGACTCCCGCAGGGCTGACGCTGTCGAGAAACTCACGGGTTTAATCGCTCGTTTGGCCTGAATCAGCACCCACTCAACGCTGCAAAATCGTGTCGACATCGAGCTCAAGGTAAGTTTCTTTGTCGATGGTGATGCGCACCCTGCCAGGAAAGTACTGCAGCTCAGGCACAAGCCAAAACTCCATTGTGATCGGGCCACGGGCATTCGTCACAGGTCGTGGCGTCAAATGCCAGGCCATCATCTCTTTGTAGTTGCCGCCCAGTCGCGTCGGCAATTGCGGCTCGGCGCTGACGTCGTAATACCAGTCATTGACACCCCCCGGCCTGGCCAAAGGGATGTGAACCACCGAGCCCTCTTCCAATATTGCGCGGCCAGTGGCGAAGCGCTGCGTCAATTCAACGAACTGGCTCACCGTATCTTGCACACCAACAGGGCGCTTCAGGGTTGATCCGTCTTCAAACGCGAGGGCTTCTTCGTCTAGCCGCAATCGCCGTGGTTTGAGGCCCTTTTCTTCGTAGATCTCTGGCCAAAGCGAGGCGGGTTTCACCCGGCCTTGGCTGGTCATTCGCACGCCCACCAACCCCAGATCGACGTTGAGTAAGACCTGATATTTCTCGCCCGTTCTCAGCCACGTGACAGACGCCTTGCCATCAATCGGCCCTCTGAAATTACCGGTGACTTTGTAGTTGAGCTTGGTGTCCACCGGCCAAGACTCGATGGTTGCCGTGCCACTGCCATAGTTGGTGGTTGACACCGTGGCCGTCAGGCCTGCTTGCACGGCCACCGTGACGCTTGACTTGACGCCGAAAGTCTCCATGGCTAAGCCAGCCAGCTGCGCCAAACTGGACGTTGCGGTCACGACCGTCAAGGGCGGTAAGTCAACCACCGGTTCAGGCTTCAACCACGCTATTGTTTCAGTAGCATCGAACCCAACAGAATCGGCGACCAAGGGCGAAAACTCTTTCGCAAACAGCCCCGGAGGCGGTGGCGGAGGTGTTGGTGGGGCAACTGGCAGCGACGGAGCCAACCTGGGCGGAGCGGCTGGTGTGAGCATGCGGGTGAACAGGGGCTCTTCCATCGCCTTGATGCCGCCCATGGCCGCTGCCGCGTTGTGCAACGCAAACAGCACCACCGAATGCCCAATGAGCACCACCAACAGCAAGGCCAACCACCGCGACCAACGCACGGATGCCCCCACGGCGTTTAACCAACAGTCACGCGGGCATCCACGTGTTGTCCAACCACACGCTGACGCGCGAAACATCCAGCACCCCGAGCTTCAACGCGGTCGCCTGCGCGGACAGCGGCGGCATGGTCAGCGCCAACCGCAACACGCGTTGGTCGCGAGCCACCCATGCCCACACGGTTTGCCCAGGCGCGCACAATTGCCGCACATCGTTCATGTGACCCACGCGCCAAACGCTGGGCGCACGAACGGCAGCGGCTTTCTGCGTGGCTTTCTGCGTGGCTTTTGACTGGGTCGCCAGCTTGGCGCTCTCTGGGTTTAACTCCAGCGCCCACCACTCGTCGCCTGCGCAAAATCCAGCCTCGCGCGCGGGCGTGTTGTTGAGCACGAGTTTGACCGCAATAGCCGCACCCTCGCTCACCCGCAGCCCCAAGCTAGCCGCCAAACCAGGCCCCGCATCGATGCGCTGATCGGTCACGCCCAACCCTTGCGCCGCAAGCAATTCGCGAACCGGCAAGTCATCGGTGCCATGCACCCATTGTTCGATCTCAAGCGAGTAACTGCGGCCAGACAACTCATAAAGCGCATGCGCAAAGTCATGCTCAGTCATCGGCCCACCGTGGGTGCGGGCGTACACCGCTCGCATGACGTCGTCTAATGTCGTGTGCCCCTCGGCCCGAAGCGTCAAGTCGAAACAAAGCGCCACCAAGGCACCCTTGGTGTAGTAGCTGATCCCCGAGTTTGGCGAGTTCTCATCTTGGCGGTAATACTTCACCCAAGCATCAAAACTGGCCTGTGCCACCGACTGCGAAAAGCGCCCCGGCACACTCAAGACATTGTTGGCGGTTTTCTCCAACAACTTCACATAGGCGTTGTGGCTGATCAAGCCTGAGCGGCACAGCAACAAGTCGTCAAAGTAGCTGGTGAATCCCTCAAAAAACCAAAGCAACTCGGTGTATTGCTCGGCATCAAAGGCGTATCGCTCAAACTCGGCCGGGCGCAACCGCTTGACGTTCCAGGTGTGAAAATACTCGTGGCTTATCAACCCCAGAAGCGTGGTGTAGCCTTCGCCCAGCGGCGCCGACGACTTAGCAACGTCAACAGTTTTCGGCAAATCTGCACGCCTGGCAATCAAAGCCGTGCTGTTGTGGTGCTCCAAGCCCCCATAACCATCCGACACCGCGTTGAGCATGAAGGTGTAGCGAGCCATCGGAGCGACCGCTGCAACGCGTTTACGCGACGACGCTTTCGTGCCAGACGCTGTCGCTGACGGATGCCAAAAATCAATCACTGTTTCGCAAATGCGCTGGGTGTCGGCCAGCAAGCGTGCGCCGTCAAAACTATCCCAAGCACCCGCGACCACAAAACGGTGCGGCGTGCCACGGGCGACAAACTCCCCCACCCACAATCGTCCGCCATCTGCTTGGGTTTGGCCCAATTCAAACGGGCTGTCAGCCAATTGCTCGTAATCGCAGGCCACGTAGGTCGTGAAACCACGCTTGGCCGACGCGGTGCGAGCCTGCCGCAAGGGGTCAAGCCCAGTGAAGACCGACCAATCAGCAACCTCGGGGGTCTCAACGATGCTGATGTGGTGCGCCAAATGGT
Source organism: Comamonadaceae bacterium (assembly GCA_031421855.1). Taxonomy (GTDB): domain Bacteria; phylum Pseudomonadota; class Gammaproteobacteria; order Burkholderiales; family Burkholderiaceae_C; genus JAAFHN01. The sequence continues at coordinate 20,854 of JANOPN010000204.1, read as the reverse complement.
CAAGGCCATGAACCCGCAAACACAAGCTCGTCGCGTTAAAAAACCCTCGGTCAATACTCAGCCAAGCCGAGCGAACCGACGGATCATGCGCATACACATCACAGTTGATCTCGACCGGTTTGCCGCGCGTACAAGCCACGCTCCAGGTATTTTTGTTGAGTTGCGTGACCGCCAGCGATCGCTTGCCCTGGCGAGCGCTCAAACCTTGCAAATGCTTGGAGAACTCACGCACCATGTAGCTGCCAGCCAGCCACACCGGTAAGCTGACCACCAACTCGGCACTCGGTGCCACATCCACCACGAGGCGCACGCGCCACAAGTGAGCCGCTACGTCGTGCGCACTGACGTGGTAATGCACGCCGACAGCGGCGTCAGTCATCACTGCGCCTTGGGTTCAGTCAAATATTTCTCAACCGCAGCGGCACCAATGGCACCTGGCACGCGTGAGCCATCAACAAACAGCAGAGTCGGTGTGCCGGTGATTTTGGCTTTTCGACCCAACTCGACGTTGCGTGTCAGAGCCGAAATATCGCAAGTCGCAGCTGCGACGGGGGCCGCTGTGTCGCGAACCATCCAGTCCAGCCAAGCCTTGGTTTTGTCTTTTGCGCACCAAATGTTCTTAGACTTCTCTGTCGAGTCCGCACCCAAGATGGGGTACAGATACATGTGAATGGTGACGTTGTCGACGTTTTGCAAATCACGCTCAAAACGCTTGCAATAGCCGCAGTTAGGGTCTTCAAAAATCGCCAATTTGCGCTTGCCGTTGCCACGCACGATGGTGAATGCGTCTTTGATTGGCAGCTTGGAAAAATCGATCGCGGTCAGCTTGGTAACCCGCTCTTCGGTGAGGTTGCGCTTGGTTTTCGCGTCAATGATGTCACCTTGAATCAAATACGAGGCATCGGCATCGGTGTAAATGATTTGGCTCTCATTGAAGCGAATTTCCCACAAACCGGGCATGGGGCCGGGCTTGATTTCATCGGCTTTGGGAACCTGCGGAAAGCGCTCGGCCAAGTTTTTGCGAATGACGGCTTCGTTGGCCTGAGCCGAGAGCACGACAAGACCCAAGGCCAACGAAGTGAATAAACGGGTGAGTGTCATGAAAAAATTCCGAAAAAAAGACCAGAAATCTGCCCGCCAAGTGTAGAGGTTCTGACGCACCGGCACGAGCACCATCTGGCAGAGGAGATCAACGCCGAAAAGTTTCAGCCACTCATTCAGCGCATGGCTTGAGTCGCCAGCCATCGCTTGAGCGGTGCGACTTGTTGCACGGCGCTCATGCCAAAACGGCGCAACGCAGCCAAACCCGCCGCGCCAGGTGAGTTTCGTGCGCGAACCAGCTGAAACAAGCCGTCAGTCGCGGCCAGCGTCGCCTGCGCTTTGGCTTGCCGCTTCCGAGCATATTCACGCAGCAGCTTGGGGTCGCTGATCGCACGCCAGTGCTGCGCATCACGCGTTTGCAACAGCACTTGCACGAAGGTGTCCACGTCACCCAAACCCAAATTCAACCCCAAACCCGCCAGCGGATGCACCCGATGCGCTGCATCGCCAGCCAACACCCACGCGCGGCCCGCATGCGTGCCTGAGAACTGAGCGGCGAGCGCCGCAGCCAGGGGCCAACTGCCGCGCTCGCCACACAAACGCATCTCTCCAACCGCTGCCGCATCGGTGTCGAGCACAAGTTTGAGCTGGTCAAGCCAGTCATTGGCCTCCATCCCCAGCAACTGGGTCGCCCGATCAGCCGAGACCGACCAAACGACCGACACCTCGTTCCCCGGCTGACTGGCGCCCAGCGGCAGCAGTGCCAGCACCTCGCCGTGCGCAAACCATTGGCGTGCCACTTGCTCGTGGGCTTGGTTCAAGCCCAAACGCACGGAAATCGCCCGTTGCCCATAATCCCGAATCTCGGTCTCCACGCCCGCAGTCGACACCAAATTTGAAGCCGCACCTTCGCAAATGATGTCCAGCGTGGCGGGCAAATCTGCCCATTTCAAGTGCGGCCCGCGCCAAACGACACGCTCGTGAGATGTCAGCGCCTCCAACATCGCTGACTCCAGTGCAGCGGGCTCGAGCATGCACGCCAGCTCAGCTACGCCTTGTTCCGCAGCACTGAATCGCAGCCGACTCATGCCGTCACGTATCGACATGGCCAAGATCGGGCTGGTGCGATGGTCGCCAGCGGCAGGCCAAACACCCAAACCTTGGAGCAGGCGCTTGGACGCGGGCGTGATCGCAAAAGCGCGCAAATCTGCGCCGCGTTGCACAGAATCGGGCGCAATCGAAGCACCGACCTTAAACCCAGCCTGGGCCAAGGCCAAAGCCATCGCGCGAGCAACCAAGCCCGAGCCATGAATGTCAATGTCAACTCGGTCGCGGCTGGGATGGGCAAAATTCATGTCGGTATTGTAATTTCTGTGGCACATCACCGCTTGGTCTACGGATTCATTGCGTTTGTTGCTATTATTTTTATAACAACCAATGCGCGGCACAATTCGCCATGACCGACAACTTTCAAACCGCCAGCCCCACCATCAGCCGCCTGTGGGTGTATCCGATCAAATCATGTGCTGCCGTGGCTTTGGATTCAGTTCAGCTGTGCGAAACCGGGCTCGACCTGGACCGCGCATGGATGGTGGTTGATGCCAGGGGTCAAATGCTTACCCAGCGCGACCACCCAGTGATGGCCCTCATTCGCCCCCAACTCAAAACGTTTGAGATGATTTTGCGTGCACCTGGCATGCTCGCGCTGCACATCACGATCGACGCGGTCGAGCACCCGACAAAAGCCACGGTTTGGGGCGACACGGTCGCCGCCTTTGACATGGGCGACACGGCAGCACAATGGATGAGCATGGCCATCACCGGCGGCAAACAAGCACTTCGCCTCGTGAGGTTCGACCCCGACTACCAACGACACAGCGACAAAATATGGACGAAGGGCATTGACGCGCCAAACCAGTTCTCAGATGGTTTTCCGATTTTGGTGTGCACGGAGTCGTCCATGGTTGAGCTCAACCAGCGGCTGAACGACAACGGCCACCCCAGCGTCGACATTGACCGGTTTCGCCCAAACCTGGTTTTGACGGGGCTTGATCCGCACGACGAAGATCACATCGACACGATTGACATCGGCGAATCAGTCACGCTGCGGCTTGTGAAACCCTGCAGCCGCTGCAGCATGCCAGACGTGAACCCCATGACTGCCGAGGCGGGCACAAGCGTTGGAAGTGCCTTGTCGGCGTATCGAAGCGACGCACGGCTTGAGGGGCAAATCACGTTTGGCATGAACGCCGTGATCGTCAAGGGTCACGATGCTGCGCTGCGCGTTGGCCAGCCCGTGTCGGTGACCTACGCCTTTTAACGCGCCGTTCTCTTTGGAGGCAGCGAAACTGACGTCAAACCACCGCCAATAGACGACGGCGGGGGGGTCGATGGCCATCCATCGCTGTGCCCGACGTCTTGGTCATCGCCGGGGCGTGATGCCAGCTCGTCTTGCAGGGTATCGGCCTGTGTATCACGCAGCCACAGATCGTTTCGAGGATCGCTTTTTGCGGCCGACTTGGGCAAAAACTGGGCGGCTGTGAACGCGCCAGAGGCTTCGGTCGGCAGCACAGACTCGGGCGCGGCCTCACTTTGATCGATGAAACGAATCGGGCGACGACTGCGAGACGACATCGCGTCGAGTTGAGTCTGCAATGCCGCCAAAAGCGCTGGTGCGGCCATGTAGCGCTCGGCAAACAAAATCGCGACACACTGGAAATTGAGTGTGATGCTGCTGTGCATGCCTTTGCTCGGCATCAGCCCGGTTGCAATCAACCGCGCGCAGATCTCTTGAATCTGCGACCGATCGCGGTCGCCGTCCAAAATCACACCAAACTGCGCCTCGCCAATGCGCGCCAAATCCTCAGACTCGGGAATCACACGCCGCATCCGGATGACTGCTCGCAACAGCATTTGGTCAGCAAATTGCTGCCCCATCGTGCGCTTAAGCGATGAGAAATTTGAAATCTTGAACACAATCACGGCGCAAGGGTTGTTGCTGCGCTCAAAGCGCCGGCAAGCGCGGCTGAGGCGATCTTCAAACAAATGCCCGGCCAGCAAACCCGTCAAGGCGTCTTGTGAGCCCAACGCGCTGGCTCGCGCCTCTGCCATGTGCCGATCTCTTGCACGCACGTTGAGTGCGACCAAAAGCAGCGGCAGATTCACCGCGGTGGAGAGCATGAGGGCGTAATTTGTCAGCCAAACTGGCAAATTCACACCAAACAGTCTTGCACTCACGATGCCAGCAGCCATGGCTGCTGGAAGTAAAGCCAGGGTTAACCAAATCGCCGAACGGCTTCGAATGCGCCTAGCGACAATTGCAGACAGCAGAGACAAAATCAAAGAAAAGGCGACGTATCCGCCGACGACCGACGCCGCCAACGGCCTGGGTAGCACCGCGCACGCGACGCCCAAAGGCAGGCCAGCCCATGCTGCGTACCGAAGGATGTGCATGAACGCTCGTGGCGCGGAAGTGCCTTTGAGCACCATGCGCAGCAGCACGATTCCAACCATCGCAGTGATGCAGGCAAATACAGCTTGCGACGCGTCTGACCACAAGTCAGTTCGCCAACGAATCATCAAAGACGCCAGCCCGCCATAAACCGTGGTGCCCAACAGCATCAACACGCTGAAGACTGAAAATCGCAAAAACTCAGCATCGCGAAAGGCGATGCCTTGCAACACGCAAACCAGAATCAAAAACACCAGAGCGCCGCACATCGTGCCCATCAACACCAAGTCAACACGCTCGCCGGTGTGAAAAACACGGTCGTTTTCAATCCAAACAGGGATGCTGGTGCGAGTGCCCTGGCTGACTTGCAAGTAGATGACTTGACTGCCACCGGGTCGTGGGTGGAGTTGCAACAAGGGGTACCGGGCTGGCTCAGGCCAATTGTTGATGTCGATCGTGTCGCCCGCTTCGAAACGCTGCCAAGTGCCGGCTGAATCGGTCACATGGAAGCGCACACGGTCCAAAAACGGCAGCGGAATCACCAAATACTGATCCGAAACAGCCCCCGGCTCGTAAACCAAGGTCAATTTCAGCCACAGCTGACTCACGCCCGTCAGGTTTCGCACAACTGTGGGGACCGCGCTTGGCGCAAACTTCAATGCCCCGGATTGCTCGGCTGCGAGCAATTGTTCAAAACTCATGCGCCCCGCCGCATCAACCCACTCAAGCGCGTGCTCATGGGCATCAATGCGGTCGAACTTGGGGCCAATTCGAATGACTCCCGACCCACTCAATGGCGCAGCAACCGCCGCGCCTTCTGCGCTATGAGCCTGCGCGGCGTTCCAGCACGACCCAGCCAAGACCAACAAGAGTGCTGCGCGCGCCAAGACGGACTGAGTGAGACCCAGAGCGCGCTGAATTAAACTCCAGCCCCAACCCATCCAAAGAAGAAAGTGATCCATGAGTCTGAAATGTGGCATCGTCGGCCTGCCAAACGTCGGCAAATCGACACTCTTTAACGCGCTGACCAAGGCCAGCGTGCCCGCAGAGAACTACCCATTTTGCACCATCGATCCCAGCGTCGGCGTAGTGGAACTACCTGATCCACGCCTGCAAGAGTTGGCGATCATCGTCGAGCCCGAGAGAATCGTCCCAGCAATTGTGGAGTTTGTGGACATCGCGGGCTTGGTTGCAGGAGCTAGCAAGGGCGAAGGTCTCGGTAACCAGTTTTTGGCGCACATCCGGGAAACCGATGCCATCGTTAACGTGGTGCGTTGTTTTGAAGATGACAACATCATTCACGTGGCGGGTCGAATTGACCCGATCAACGACATCGAGGTCATCCAGACGGAGTTGTGTTTGGCTGATCTGGGCACCGTGGAAAAAGCCCTGCAACGCGCCTCGAAAAACGCCAAGTCTGGCGGCGACAAAGACGCACCTGCGCAGATCGCCTTGTTCACGAAAGTCCGAGACGCGCTGGACCAAGGCACGCCCGCCCGAAGCTTGGGTCTGGACAAAGAAGACATGGCTCTACTCAAGCCACTTTGCTTGATCACGGCCAAGCCCGCCATGTTTGTGGGTAACGTGTCCGATAGCGGCTTTGAAAACAACCCGCTGCTGGACAAGCTTCGTGACTACGCCAAAGCCCAAAACGCCCCAGTGGTCGCCATTTGCGCCAAGATGGAGTCTGAGATGGCCGGCATGAGCGACGAAGATCGTGACATGTTCTTGAACGAAATGGGCCTGCAAGAGCCGGGCCTCAACCGCTTGATTCGCGCCGGTTTTGGTCTCTTGGGATTACAAACGTATTTCACCGCTGGCGTCAAAGAAGTGCGCGCCTGGACAGTCGCGGTGGGCGCAACTGGGCCGCAAGCTGCCGGCGTGATCCACACCGACTTTGAGCGTGGCTTCATCCGCGCTCAGACCATCGCGTTCGCTGACTTCATCGCATTCAAAGGCGAAGCCGGGGCCAAGCTCGCAGGCAAGATGCGCGCCGAGGGCAAGGAGTACATCGAGCAAGACGGCGACGTGCTCAATTTCTTGTTCAACGTCTGATTTTCATGACAAATCCGGCATTGGTCGCCGGATTCATTGAACTTGTTGCTATATAAAATATAGCAACATACTCACCCGCATTGCGCCCGATGCGCCAGCGCATGCTCCATCACCACCAAGGCCAGCATCGCCTCGGCAATCGGTGTGGCACGAATGCCCACGCAGGGGTCGTGTCGCCCTTTGGTGACCACTTCAACGGGGTTCCCGTCTACGTCAACCGAGTCGCGCGGACTCAAAATCGAACTGGTTGGCTTGATCGCAATGCTCACCAACAAGTCTTGGCCCGTGCTGATCCCGCCCAAAACGCCGCCTGAATGATTGGTGGCGAAGCTCACGCCAAGTGCCGAGTCAGCATCCGGTCGCAACGAGTCGCCGTGGACGCTGCCGCGCTGGGCGACGCTTGAAAAACCCGAACCTATCTCAACGCCCTTGACCGCATTGATGCCCATCATGGCGTAAGCGATATCGGCGTCGAGTTTGTCAAAGAGCGGCTGGCCCAAGCCCACGGGCATGCCGGTGGCGGTGATCAAAATGCGGGCACCGCAAGAATCGTGCGCTTTTCGCAACGCATCCATGTGAGCCTCCAGTGCCGACACATCAGCCACAGCGGCAAAGAATGGGTTTTTCGCCACATGCTCCCAGGACTCGAATGCAATGGGCAAATCACCGATTTGGGTCATGCACCCTTTGAACGCGATGCCGTGTTGCTCATGCAGCCATTTTTTGGCGACCGCGCCTGCGGCCACCATCGGGGCGGTCAACCGAGCCGACGAGCGCCCACCGCCGCGCGGATCGCGCAGGCCGTACTTGCGCAAATACGTGAAATCGGCGTGCCCCGGCCTAAACTGCAACGCGACATCGCCGTAATCTTTGCTGCGCTGGTCCGTGTTTTGGATGATGAGCGCAATCGGCGTCCCCGTGGTTTTGCCCTCGTAAACGCCCGACAAAATTTGCACTTTGTCCGCCTCTTGGCGCTGGGTCACGTGGCGCGAGGTTCCAGGGCGTCGGCGATCCAAGTCGCGTTGAATATCCGCCTCACAAAGGGCTAGCCCAGGCGGGCAGCCATCAATCACGCAGCCAATGGCCGGGCCGTGGGATTCACCAAAATTGGTGACTGCGAAAAGATGTCCAAAAGTGCTGCCGCTCATGAGTCCAATTATCCGCCTGACGAAGCCTCATCCGCAGGCCAGTCACGGATGTAGGCTTTGAGCATTTTGTTCTCGAAGTCTTGCGAGTCAACCACCGCCTTGGCCACGTCGTAAAAGCTGATCACGCCCATGAGCATGCTGTTGTCGATGACCGGCAAGTAGCGCGCATGATGCTGCAACATCATGCGTCGCACCTCATCGAGCTCGGTGCCCAGGGTGCAAATCAAGGGTCCGTTGTCCATGGCGCGGTAGACCGAGGTGGCCCCCACGTTGCCGCCGTTCTTGTTGATGGCCAAGATCACCTCGCGAAAGGTCAACATGCCCACCACCAAGCCATTTGACATGACCACCAAAGAGCCAATGTCTCGCTCGGCCATGAGCTTCATGGCATCAGCCAATGAATGCTCTGGCGTGGTGGTGTAGAGCACGCTGCCTTTGGAGCGCAGGATGTCGCTGACTTTCATGGGGTTCTTTCGGTATTTGTGAGACTTTAGCCCACAATGAAAGCGTTTTAAACGCCAAACAGGATAAACAATGCCCGGCTACTCTGACCCCGGCTTCGACACCCTCGCATTACATGCGGGTGCCTCACCCGACCCCACCACCGGCGCGCGCGTCACCCCCATCCACCTCAGTACCTCGTTTGTGTTCGAGTCCAGCGATCACGCCGCCAGCCTATTTAATTTGGAGCGCGCGGGCCACGTCTACAGCCGCATCTCTAACCCCACCAATGCCGTGCTGGAGCAGCGCGTTGCGGCACTCGAAGGCGGCATTGGCGCAATCGCCACCGCAAGCGGCCAAGCCGCGCTGCATTTGGCCATTGCAACGCTCATGGGAGCAGGATCGCACATCGTTGCGTCAACGGCGCTTTACGGTGGCAGCCAAAATTTGTTGCACTACACGATGCGCCGCTTTGGCATCGACACCACATTCGTCAAGCCCGGCGACATGGACGCTTGGCGCGCCGCCGTGCGCCCCAACACCAAGCTGTTGTTTGGCGAAACCGTCGGCAACCCCGGCATGGATGTGCTGGACATCGCAACGGTCGCGCAAATTGCCCACGACGCGAAGGTGCCGCTCTTAGTCGACAGCACGCTGACCTCGCCCTACTTGATCAAACCCTTTGAACATGGCGCCGACATTGTCTACCACTCAGCCACCAAATTTTTGAGTGGCCACGGTACCGTGATTGGCGGGGTTTTGGTTGACAGCGGCAGCTTTGATTGGGAGCGCTCGGGGAAGTTTGCCGAGTTGACCCAAGCCTACGAAGGCTTTCACAACATGGTGTTCAGCGAAGAAAGCACCGTGGGCGCGTTCATGCTGCGCGCTCGCCGCGAGGGCTTGCGAGACTTTGGCGCGTGCATGAGCCCACACACCGCTTGGCTCATTTTGCAAGGCATCGAGACCTTGAGCCTGCGCATGGATCGCCACATGCGCAACACCACTGCTGTCGTTGAATTTTTGGCGGCGCACCCGTTGGTGAGTCGCGTTGGCCACCCGATGTTGCCAACTCACCCAAGCCACGAACTTGCCAAAGACTTACTGCCCAAAGGCGCGGGCAGCGTGTTCAGCTTTGACATCAAAGGCAGCCGCGCGCAGGGTCGCGCCTTCGTTGAGGCGCTGAAGGTCTTCAGCCACCTTGCCAATGTCGGCGATTGCCGAAGCCTGGTCATCCACCCCGCCAGTACCACCCACTTTCGCATGAGCGACGAGGCACTGGCGGGTGCCGGCATCCGCCAAGGAACGATTCGCCTCAGCATTGGGCTAGAGGACAGTGCGGACTTGATTGACGACTTGAAGCGAGCGCTGAAGACGGCGGAAAAGGCCAATTGACGGATTCGTGTGACGCGGTAAGCGTACTCCTCCACATTTGCGAGGTGAAGGATGGTGATATCCTTACCCACCCGTAAGGATTAGCCATGCAAACAGTTCTCACATCCAAAGGGCAGATGACCCTGCCAATGCCTGCGCGCAGGCGTCTCAACTTGGACGTCGGTGATCGCCTTGAGGTGCGCGTCTTAGATGACGAAACCATCACGCTTCGCCGCTTACCCACGCCAGCCGCCGCACCATTGCTGGGGCTGATGCGTCGACCACAGGTGGCGCTGTCCATCGATGAAATGAACGAAGGCGTCAGCCGCCATTTGTTGCAAAAGCATCGACTTGGCGAATGATCGCGGTCGATACCAATTTGTTGGTTCGTCTGGTCACGGCTGATGATTTAGCGCAGGCGAAATCCGTTGAGCGTTACCTCGCCAAACACGCGAGTGCAAGCCGACCCGCCTATGTCGACGCCATCGTCTTGTGCGAGCTTTCCTGGGTGTTGGAACGCAGCTACGGCTACCCGCGAGCTGACGTTTGCGTCGCAATCGCGGCAATTGCGGCACAGCCCTACATCAAAGTCGATGCCGCGCCGCAAGTTAACGAGGCGCTTTCGCTTTTTGAGACCGGCCCGGCAGACTTCGCCGACTATTTGATCGCCATTCGCGCGCGCGATGCCGGGTTTGCACCCACCATCACACTAGACAAGCGCGCTGCAAAGAGCCCCCTCCATGAATTGCTGAAGTAGCCACACTCGGGCCAGACACCATGTACATCACCATCAAAAACGCCAACACCTACGTCTACACAGGTGGCAAGCCCTTCAACCCGGCGCAGCCCAGCATCGTGTTCATTCACGGCGTGGTCAATGACCACAGCGTGTGGGTTTTGCAAAGCCGCTACTTCGCACACCACGGCTTCAACGTGTTGGCGGTTGACTTACCTGGCCACTGCAAAAGCGAAGGCGTTGCCCCCGCCAGCGTGGAAGATGCCGCGCGGTTCGTGGTCGATTTGCTCGATGCTTTGCACATCGAACGCGCCGCGTTGGTCGGCCACAGCTTTGGCTCATTGATCGCGCTCGAAGCAGCCGCCCGTTTGGGTGATCGCGCCACACACGCGGCGCTGATTGGCTGCGCCTACCCCATGAAAGTCTCACCCGCGCTCTTGGAGTCGTCACTCAACACGCCCGAAGCTGCGCTCAAAATGATCAATGTGCTCTCTCGCAGCACCTTGGCCTCGCCACCATCAACCCTTGGCCCGGGCACCTGGGTTTACGGCGGCAGTTTGGCTTTGGGTCGGCGGGTCTTGCGCAGCAACACCGCAGTCAATGTCTTTCACAGGGGCTTTTCAGCGTGCAATGACTACGCAGGCGGCGAGGCTGCTATGGCTCGCGTCACGTGTCCGGTCAAATTCATCTTGGGCGAAGTCGATCAAATGACCCAGGCCAAAGGCGCTCAGCTACTCATCAATGTGGGCAGATTGGCCGAAAAAAATCTGTCAGTTGACACCCTGCCAGTCGGCCACCACCAAATGAGCGAAGCCCCTGAAGCGATTTTGGCGGCACTCAAAGGCTTTTTGAGTGCCGCCAAGACTTAGTCAAAAAATCAAAATTTATAGCAACAAACCCAATGAATCCGGTAACCAGAGGGCTAAAAGCTTATGAATTTAAGCGGAGAAGTCACTTTCCCAGCGCGTCAATGCCTGCGCGGGCTATCAGGGCATCGTTGCTTGAGGCTACGCCACTGACGCCGATGGCACCGATGATGCGGCCGTCGACCACGATTGGGATACCGCCCTCTAAGGCCATGGCACCCGGAACCGACAAAATGCGCAGGCCAACGCCGCCGGCGGCGACACCGTCTTCCAGCGCTTTGGTCGGGCGGCGAAAGTTGAGCGCGGTGACGGCTTTGCCGATTGAAATCTGAACGCTTGCGTGTTGCAAGCCGTCAGCTTTGCTGAACATGACCAGTTGTGCAGCGGTGTCCACAATGGCGATACCCACGACCCAGTTGTTGGCCTTGGCATGAGCCTCGGCCGCCGCCATCATCTTTTTGGCCTGCTCGGAGTTGATCGACAGCCCGTAGCCCGGCAAGACTGGTGCCGCGACCGGCGCAGCCGGTGCTGCTGGTGTTTGAGCAACGGCACTCACAGAAACGGCGAAGCTGGCGATAGCCAAGCTCGCCGCCAATGCGGACTTGAGGACGGCGCTGTGCGCGGGTTTGAATGCGGTCATGGCGTGCTTTCGAGGTCAAAAAGAGCCTCAAACCTTATCAGCTCGTGCCAGGCTCGCCAATGGGTGAAACCGAGCGCACCCGTGAAACTGAGCGGACAAGTACGCGGTTCAAAAACACATCGCCTTGAAGGTCATGCCAGACCTCGCCGACATCCAGCATGCCTTGACGCTCATAAAAGCCCAATGCCGCCGTGTTGCCGTCCCAAGCAGTGAGCCAGATGCTGCCTAAGTTGGCCTGCGCGGCTGCATCACAGCTGGCATTCAACAGCGCCGCGCCGATGCCTTTGCCCTTCATTGCCGCCTGCACATAAAGCTTGTTGACTTCCACACCCGGTGACATCGTGCTCAACGGAACGGGCGAATTCAGCTTGAGCCACGCAAAACCAAACAGGCGCCGATCTTGGCCAGGCTGCGCATCAGCGGCAACCCAGATCGCTTGCATCGGGTCGCGCATCGCTTGCTCAAACGCTGCTGGCGTGAACAACTCAAACGCCTCGCGTGCAATCTGCGGCCACACGCCGGGGGTCGAATATGTGTCCAAAAAGACCTGAACGCCCAACGCGGCTAAGGTGTCGGCATCAAGCTCGGTGGCGGGTCGAATCTGGTATGTTGGCGTCACCATGACTGAATTGTCACACCACCGCGCGCGAGAAATCGCTCGAACCCTCGACTGGCGCTCGCTGCCACGCGAGTTTTTGGACAACCCCTACCCCGTGTACCGGGCTTTGCTTGACACCCAGCCAATCAAGCGGATGTTTGACGGCTCGTTGCTGCTCACTCGCCACGCCGATTTGGTCACGGTGTACCGCGACGCTCAGGCATTTTCATCAGCCAAACATGTCGAATTTGGCCCCAAATACGGCGTGGCATCGCCACTGTTTGCCCACCACACCACCAGCCTGGTGTTTAACGACCCGCCGCTTCACACACGTGTGCGACGCTTAATCATGGGCGCACTCACTCGCCGCGCCATTGCCGAGCTTGAGCCCGCACTGACCACATTGGTTGACGGCTTGATTGCGGACATGCTCAAGCGCGGCGGCGGCGATTTGATTGAAGACTTTGCCAGCGCCATTCCGGTTGACGTGATTGGGAATTTGCTCGCGATACCGCACAGCGAGCGTGCGCCACTGCGGGCGTGGTCGTTGGCCATCTTGGGGGCTTTAGAGCCGATACCCACCGAGCAACAACTCGCACGGGGCAACGCTGCCGTGACCCAATTTGGCGACTATTTGGGTGAGCTTGCCCGCCAACGCCGCAAAACGCCCGGAGACCCTGACGTCGATGTGCTGACTCGGCTCATCCAAGCGCCCGATCTGAGCGTGGCTGAGCTGCTGCACAACTGCATCTTCATCCTCAACGCCGGACACGAAACCACCACCAACTTAATCGGCAACGCCTTGGTAACCCTTTGCGATCCCGTTGAATCGACCCAAAACGCTCGGCGGCAATTGCTATTATTTTCGCAGCAACAAACCCAATGGATACCGAGACCAGATGCCAAAAAACCATCAAATTCGCCTACTCAAGACCATTTGAGCGAGTTTTGGGACTGCGCGGTCGATGAGTTCTTGCGCTTTGAGTCCAGCAACCAGCTTGGCAACCGCCGGGCGGTGCACGACTTCACGCTCGCGGGCGAGCAATTCTCCGCGGGCACCTTACTCACCTTGTGCATCGGCAGCGCCAACCGCGACCCCGCCGTGTTTGACGAGCCCGACACCCTTCGCATCGACCGCAACCCAAACCCGCACCTCGCCTTTGGCTTCGGGCTTCACCAGTGCGCAGGCATGAGCCTGGCCCGACTCGAAGGCCGAGTCGCCATCAGCCGGTTTTTGGCAGCCATGCCCAACTACGCCCTAACCCAAGCGCCCACCCGGGGCGCACGAGCGCGCTTTCGCGGATTTTTGAAGGCTCCGTTCACGTGCGGGTAGCTGCGGGTAACTGCGGGTAACTGCGGGTAACTGCGACCCATCTGATACCACCAACGATACCCATTTCAAGTCTTCAGGTATCACCAAGCATGATTTTGATCGACACGCATGTTTTTATAGGGGCATGCATGGGTATCGGGGCTTCAGCCGCTGTCATTGGTCAGTGCATCGGCGGTCGTGTTCAAGCCGTCATGGGATCAGCACTTTTTGCCGAACATGAAGATGTCTTGTCGCGAACGTCACTCTTAGCGAACTGCCGCCTGAACCAAGCGGAGCGCGAAGAGTTGTTCAATATCTATTTGTCGGGCTGCATTTGGCGTAAGGCGACAATCACATCATTGAATTGGCCGTCGCAGGGGCCGCCAGCCACATCGTCACATAGAACATTCGTGACTTTTCGACCATGGAACTTCGGTTCCCATCGCTGCGAGTTTGCAGCCCACCAGACTACCTCAAGGAGCTGAGAGCATGAGCGCGTTAACCCTTCGATTGCCAGATCAAAAACACGAACGTCTTCGGGCGATGGCGGCCGTTCAAGGCATCAGCATCGCAGGGCTGTTGGACGAGTTGACGACACAAGCCTTGGCTGAGTTCGATGCGGAAACGCGATTCAAGATCCGACAAACTCAAGGCGCCAATCGACTGGAGAGGGGCTTGGCATTGCTGAGCAAAGCGCAAGATGCGGCCGCGTAGCTCGAAAACCAATTGATGAAAGTACACAACATGCAAGACATCAAAGCTCACGCCAATTTCTCAGACTTCTATCCGTTTTATCTGGGCGAGCACAGCAACGTGACATGCCGACGGCTGCACTTTGTCGGCTCAACTGGCACCTTGATTTGTTTGGCCATGTTGGTCAGCAGCGCAAACCCTTGGTGGGTTTTGGGCGCGCTACTCAGCGGTTACGGCTGCGCCTGGGTCGGGCATTTTGCGTTCGAAAAAAACAAACCCGCCAGCTTCAAACGCCCGCTTTACAGCTTCATGGGCGACTGGGTGATGTACAAAGACATTTGGTTGGGCAAAATCAAGATTTGGTGACTTCATGTCCGAAAGCGGCCAAGCCGATGAGTCGACAACGTTCACACCCGATCCGCATCACGGGCAATGGATGTATTGAGGCCACGCAACGACCCACGCAAGGCGCTGGCAGGCTGGGCGGGAATGAACTCCACCCGGTTGTCAAACTGCACCACCTGCATCTTGACTCCCGGCACGAGTTTGAGCCGTTCGCGCACGGCCAGGGGGATAACGACTTGAAATTTGGGTGACACGGTGACGGTTTGCATGGTCAACTCTGAAAATGATCGACACGAAAATCGCACAACGAAATCCTAACGACGGGGTAAATGACCCCCAGTCAAACTTCAACAACCACTTGCGCCACAGTCAGTTCGCGCAAAACGGCTTGGCTGAGTCCGGGGTGGCTGATGACGGTTGCTTCTAGGAGCGGCTGTGCGCTAACTTGAGCGGGGTCGATCAACAACACCAACTGACCCGCCTGCGCGCCGCTGAGTTCGCCTACCCAATTGAGTGACTTGAGCAGGGCAACGGTTTGCTGCAAATGCAAGGGATCGAGTTGCAGGCGGTCACCCAAGGCCTGGGCACTCAGGCCCCTCTCACCAGTGTGGCGGGCAAGCTCAAGTGCTCGAAGCACCTCGCAGGCCAGCTCAAACGGCCAACCCGCCGCCCGCGTGCGCCGCTTGACACCCGCCAACAGCGCGGGCAAATAGGCTGCAATCACCGCGCCCAACAGCACGATGACCCAGCTCACATAAATCCAAACCAGCAATATTGGCACCGTGGCAAACGCCCCGTAGATGACCGAATAGGTTGGGACGGCTTTGAGGTACAGACCCAAGAGCCGCTGTGCCAGCTCAAACGCAATGGTCACGAACACACCGCCCGACAAGGCATGCGCCCAGCGAACGCGGGTGTTGGGGATGTAAAAAAACAACGCTGCAGCCCCAGCACCCAACATGGCAAACTGCAACAAATCAACCAAAAACCGCAGCAACAAAGGCACCCCGGATGCCACGACCTTTGCGCCTGCGGCACCCGATGCCCCTGCGGCACCCGATGCGCCCGCGAGTGCCCATGTCGCAAAGCCAACACTCATGCCCAGCACCAACGGCCCCAGCGTGATGGCACCCCAATACACCACGATGCGCTGTGCCAAGGGCCGGGGCGTTCGCACCCGCCAAATTTGATTGAGGGTTTTGTCGATGGTGAGCATCAGCGCCAAACCCGAACCCACCAAAACCACCAAACCCGCCAGCCCCAGGCGCGAGGCCTTGCTGGCAAATTGAGTCACGTAACTGAGCACTTGGCGGGCAATCGCCTCGGGCATGAGGCTGTCGATTAGCCAGCGCTGCAAGCCGTCTTGCAGCTTGGAGAACATCGGAAACGCCGTAAAAGCCGCTAAGGCCAAGGCGATCAAGGGCACCAACGACACCGTCGTAGTGAAGGTCAGCGACGAGGCCGTGAGGCCCAAGCGGTCTTCTCGAAACCGCTCCCGCAGCGTCGCGGTCGTGTCCGCCCACGGAAACACGCGCAGCTGCGCGACCAATTGGGCCGCGGCTTCGCGCCAGGTCGGCGATGGCGGGGCCGGGTTTGTGGGTTCTTTCGCATCAAACATCGGCTCGATCATGCCATCGCTATCATCCAAAGCATGACTGAATCCACCAAACAAGCGATAGACCAAGCCCCTCAAAACCCAGGCGTTGACTGGACGCGCCGCGTGGCGGTGGCAAGCCTGTTGGGTTTGATCGTGCTCAGCTTGGCTTGGGAGCTGTGGCTGGCACCCATTCGCCCCGGCGGCTCGTGGTTGGTTCTCAAGGCCCTACCACTGTGTATTCCATTGGCTGGGTTGCTCAAAAACCGCATGTACACCTACCGCTGGGTGAGCTTGATGATTTGGCTGTACTTCACCGAAGGGGTGGTGCGCGCATACGGCGACAAAGGCTTGAGCGCGCAACTGGCTTTTGCTGAGGTGCTGCTTTGCACGGCCCTGTTTGCCGCGTGTGCCATGCATGTGCGGCTGCGATTCAAAGCCGTGAACGAGGCGAAAACAGCCTCAGAAGCGCTGAATACCGCCCCAGCGGCCTGATTTGATGACTTTTTGGCCATTGGTCTCCGAATCTATTGGGTTTGTTGCTACTGATATATGAGTGAATGAATGCCCCAATCACATGACTTGATCAACCAGTTGCGCGCCATCGTTGGCGAGCCTCATGTGCTCACGCCCGAAAACGGCAGCGATCTGAGCAGCTATGAGCAAGATTGGCGGCAACGCGTTCGAGGGCGAGCCTTGGCGGTGGTTCGGCCAGGGTCTACCGCTGAGGTGGCTGGGGTCATGCGGGCATGCAAGGGTCGCGCCAGCATCGTGCCGCAAGGGGGCAACACCGGTTTGGTCGTGGGTGGTGTGCCCGACGACAGCGGCACCCAAATTGTGCTCAGCCTGCAGCGCATGCGCAGCATTCGTGCCATCGATACCGCCAATTTGACTGCCACGGTTGACGCGGGCTGCATCTTGCAAAGCCTCCAAAGCGCGGCGGCTGATGCCAATTTGCTTTTTCCACTGAGCTTGGCTGCTGAGGGCAGCTGCACGATTGGCGGCAACCTCGCCACCAACGCCGGGGGTACGCAAGTGTTGCGCTATGGCAATGCCCGCGACCTGTGCTTGGGGCTTGAAGTCGTCACCGCGCAAGGCGACATTTGGGACGGCCTCAGTGGCCTGCGCAAAGACAACACCGGCTACGACCTGCGCGACCTGTTTATCGGCAGCGAGGGCACCCTGGGCATCATCACGGCCGCCACGCTCAAGCTCTACCCGCGCCCCGCAGTGCAACTGACCGCTTGGGCCAGTGTGCCGTCGCTCGACGCGGCCATCGACTTGCTTGGCTTGGCCCAAAAACACCTGGCCAGCAACCTGACGGGGTTCGAGGTCATGGGGCAATTTGCGCTGTCATTGGTGGCCAAGCACTTCACCCAGCAGCGCATCCCACTTTGGCCGGGCGAGGCACAAACGCAGCCGTATTGCGTGCTGCTTGAGGCCAGTGACGCGCAGGGCGTTGTGTCGGCACGTCAAGCTTTTGACGCGCTGATGGAAGCCGCGCTTGACGCCCAGCTCGCCACGGACGCCGTCATCGCCGAAAACATCACCCAGTCGCGCGCGCTGTGGCATGTTCGCGAAAGCATTCCGCTGGCGCAGGCGCAAGACGGGCTGAACATCAAGCACGACATCGCCCTGCCCGTGTCCCAAATCGCCGAGTTTTGCCGCCAAACCGACCCGCTCATCGAAGCCACAGCACCCGGCTCTCGATTGGTGAATTTTGGCCATCTGGGCGACGGTAACTTGCATTACAACGTGCAATGCCCCCCTGGGGTCGATTCAGCGGGTTTCTTGGCGACCCATGAGAAAGCGATCAACGCCTTGGTTTACGCGCAAGTCACCGCGTTCAGGGGTTCGATCTCGGCTGAGCACGGCATCGGCAGCTTGAAACGCGAGGTTTTGGCCGCGACCAAAGACCCGGTGGCCTTGGGTCTGATGCGGGCGATCAAACTCGCCTTAGACCCCAATAGCCAGTTAAACCCGGGTCGCGTGCTTTGATTCAGCAACGACAATGCGGCCAGCACTCCGATACTTGAAAGCAAAACATGACCGCAGCACTCGACAAAACAGCCCTCGATACCGACCTGAACACACTGGCTGGGAGCCGCCAAGCCTGGGTAGACACCGCCATCGCTGATCGGATCGCGATCTTGGCGCAAATCAAAGAATGCCTGATGCCCGTTGCGCAAGCTTGGGCCGAGACGGCTTCGCGCCAAAAAGGCATTGCTGCAGGCTCGCCGCTTGAAGGCGAGGAGTGGCTGTCGGGCCCCTACACCTTGCTGGGTTACTGCAACCAAATGATGACCACCTTGAGCCAAGTTCAAGGCAAGAAGCACCTGTCCGGCTTGCCACTGCGCGAACTGCCGGGTGGTCAATTGGCTGCGAGGGTGCTGCCGCACTCGATTTGGGACCACTTGCTGCTCAGCGGCGTCTCGGTTGACGTGTGGATGCAGGCAGGGGTCACCCGCGACAACTTGGGTCAACACAGCGCGGCGATTTACGACGCGGCCAACCCGGCGCACAAGGTCGGCAAAGTGGCTTTGGTGCTGGGTGCGGGCAACATCGCATCCATTGCACCCCTGGACGTGTTTCAAAAGCTGTTCTCAGAAAACGAAGTCGTCATTTTGAAGATGAACCCGGTCAACGAGTACTTGATTGAGTTCTTGACACCCGCGCTCAAGCCCTTGATTGACCGCAACGTGCTTCGCATCGTGCGCGGCGGTGTTGACGTGGGTCAATACCTGTGCACCCATGCGCTGGTGGAGTCGATTCACATCACCGGTGCCGGCGCGTCGCATGACGCCATCGTTTGGGGCCGAGGCGGCGAAGGTGAGGCCAACAAGGCGGCCAACACCCCGCAAAACACCCGCGCGATCACCTCAGAGTTGGGCGCAGTTTGCCCAACCATCGTCGTTCCTGGCCCATGGAGCGCTGCGGACATCGCATTCCAAGCCGAGCAAGTCGCAACCCAAAAGCTGCACAACTCAGGCTTCAACTGCGTGGCCTGCCAAGTGCTGGTGTTACCCGCGCAATGGGCGCAAAAGAAGCCGCTCATTCACGCGCTGGAGTCTGTGCTCAAAAATGCGCAAAAACGTGGCTTGTACTACCCTGGCGCAGCTGATCGGCTGTCCAAATTCTCAGAAAACAACCCGCAAGCCAAGCCTTTGAGCGGCGAAGCCGGGTTTTTGATCGCGCCGCTGAACGACGCGGCAAGCGACGCGGCATTCAACACAGAAGTCTTCGCGCCCGCATTGAACATCACCGAGATCGACAACCCCAGCGCTGAGGCGTTTTTGCAAGCTGCCATCGCGTTTGCCAACGATCGCCTCTACGGCACCCTTGGGGCCAACATCGTTATCCACCCCGACACCATTGCGCAAATGGGTCGAGAGCGCTTCGCGGCGCTGCTGCAAACCTTGCGCTACGGCACGATTGCCATCAATGCTTGGACAGGGGTCGGCTTTTTGACCCCGCAGGCCACTTGGGGCGCGTTTCCGGGTCACACGCTGGCTGATGTCCAAAGCGGCATCGGCGTGGTGCACAACACGTTTTTGTTTGACCGCGCCGAGCGCACCGTTGTTGAAGCCCCGTTTCGGCCATTTCCACGCAACTTGCTCAGCGGCTCGTTCACCTTGCTGCCACGCCCGCCATGGTTCATCACCAACCGCAAAGGCGCGATTTTGGGCAAGCTGCTGGTCGCGTTTCAATACCGACCCAGCTTCTTGAAAATGCCTCGCATTTTCCTGAACGCCCTCTTGGGCTGAGATGCATCACGCCATGCACGACCTGCATGGGTGTTTTTGCTGCATTGCAGCAACACATGCATTGCCGAGCTGGTTTTTGCTCTAAATCGGACTGTCCTTCAACCGAGGCGCGACCCAAAAGGTCAAAGCCTCACCACCTTCAACCTAGATCCGGTAGTTGAACGCGTTCGAGTGGGCCGTCATGGCGCGCGCTGGGTAGGCGTGACGACGCAAGCGCCCCCTGGGCGCAAGAAGGAGCAACGACCCCAGAGCGTGTCAGGGCGGTTCAATCGAACGTGTAGCGCTCTCACCCAGCAGGTGAGTGAGTTGGAAGCCAAAACATAAGCAAAATCAGATACTTATAGAGAGAACCGCGCGATCAACTGCCGGATTTAGGTTCAAAGGACAGGCCATGAGCACGACAGCACAAATCACCATCCGCCGCCCCCGCGTGAGCGACGCCCTCGCCGTATCGAGCTACATGGCGCACGCCGATGTGTTTGGAAACTTGTTGCAGCTGCCTCACCCGTCTGAAGAAGCCTGGACTGAGCGCCTCAAATCACCCCCGCCTGACAGCTACTCCTTGGTCGTTGAAGTCGGCGGGCAACTTGCGGGCATGGCGGGTTTGTTTGCAGATCGTGGCGGCTTGCGGCGCAAACACTGCTTGCACCTAGGAATCAGCGTTGCCGTGCCGCACCAAGGCGTGGGTGCTGGCAACGCACTCATGACTGAGCTGCTCAGCTACGCCGACAACTGGGCCAACTGCTTGCGCATTGAGCTAGAGGTGTTTGCCGACAACGCACGCGCCGTCAACTTGTAC
>JANOPN010000203.1:0-10508 GCA_031421855.1 Comamonadaceae bacterium | reverse complement strand
GTTGTGCTTCATTGCATCCATGACGTTTTACGCCATGATGTCTGCCATGGCTCATTTGTTTTTGCACATGCAAGACATGGGCTTCAGCCCACCCGAAGCCGCCAAAGGCTTGAGCGTCATGTTTGGCATGGCCTTGATCGGAAAGCTGATTTTTGGCGCGCTGTCAGACATGCTCAATCAAAAGCGGGTGTTTTTGAGCAACTTAGTCGTCATGCTGGCCGGCTCGGTGGCCTTGGCAAGCCTAGACAAGGGGCTGATTTGGGTCGCAATTGCCTTGTTTGGATTGGGCTGGGGCGGCATGTACACGATGCTGCAATTGCAGGCGGTTAACGCGTTCGGACTCAAAGCAGCCGGCAAAATCTTGGGCGTTCTGGTCATGGTTGAGGCCATCGGTGGCGGACTGGGTATTTTCCTCACCGGCGTGATGTTTGACCAATTCAAAAGCTACCAAATCGCTTTTGGCTTGATCTGCGGCTTGCTGTTTTTGTCGCTTTTGGCGGCGACGCGGGTGCAGCAGGGCAAATAAGCCCTTGCAACCGTCAGTCAATTTTCATAGCAACAAACCCAATGAATCCGGTGACCAACGGCCAAAAACAACAAGAATTATCCCGATTTGGCCCAAGATCATCGCCGTACGCGGTTATCAAATTCCGTGTGACGTGATGTTGGCCAAGGTGTGTGCGGTGCGCACCCCCGCTTTGGGTGGTTTGCTGGTTTGGGCGGCTTGAGGCGCACCCTCGCTGCTGGGCGAATCCTCGTCAGCGGCATCGATCATGGCGGCATCAGCCAGGGGTTTTGATGCGGCCAAGCTGACTGCCAGCACGTCAATGACCAAGAGTTGCAAAATTCGACTCACCATGGCGACGTGGGTGTCTAGGTTTTCGGCGTGATCGACGGTCAGCGCCAAATCTGCCTTTTTGGCAAGCGGTGAGTTGCTGGCAGTGACCGCCAGCACTTGGGCGCCGCGTGCGCGCGCTTGGTCGCAAACGGCAAGCAAATGCGCAACACGACCGGCGCTTGAGATCACCAAAAGCACGTCGCCTTCGCTCATGGCGTTGGCCGCGAGCAGCTGCAAGCGTTGGTCGGTATAGGCGGCACACGGCACGCCCATGCGCATGAATTTGTATTGCGCATCAATGGCAACTGCCGCCGCGTGGCCAATGGCGTGGATGTCGATGCGCTTGGCGCGCTCTAGTCTGGCGACGGCTTGGGCAAATGCGTCCCAATTGACCTTGTCGCGCTCTTGCAAAATCGCCGATGCGGTGTTGCCTAAGACCTTCATGCCGACTTCGACGATGCCGTCGTCGCTGCGCACTTGTGCATGGGTGATCGGCAGTGTCGCGCTCATGCCAGAGGCGAGTTTGAGCTTGAAGTCAGACAAGCCTTCGCATCCCAATGAGCGGCAAAACCGAATCACCGTGGGCTGGCTGACGCCTGAGGCCAAGGCAATCTCGGCGATGGGCTCGCTCATGGCTTTGCGGGGGTGGGCTAAAACATGCTCTGCCACACGGCGCTCGGCGGGCGAGAGGCTTGGCAGGCCCTGCTGAATGCGCTGCAAGATCGCCGCACTGCTGCTGTCAAGCTCGCGCAGTTGCGAGTCGAGCACCGTCGCTGCGCCGTCAAAACTGGCATCACTGGCCGTGATGACGAAAGTCGGAATGCTGTGAAGGTAGTCAGTGAAACGCCCTTTGTCTTCAAACCGCTCCCGAAACCGGCTGTGATCGAGCCGAGCGCCCAATCGCGGCGCGATGCTGCCCCCCACATAAATGCCGCCTTTAGCCCCCAAAGTGACGGCCAAGTTGCCCGCCGCAGTACCCAACAGAGCGCAAAACACGTCAATTACCTCTTGGCACACCTGGCAGGCGTTGGCCAAAGCGCGGGTGATGATGTCGTTGGCAGACAGCGCTTGTCCGGCTTGTGGTGCGCCCAAGGCCAGGGCCTCAAACATCAATTCGATTCCTGACGCCGAGATGAGGCGCTCGAACGACACATGGGAGTGGCGCGACCACGCATGCTGGAGGATGCGCACCTCTCTCGCGTCGCGCGGCGCAAACGAGGCGTGCCCGCCCTCAGCGCCCAGCGCCACCCAGCCCTCGCTGGCGGGGATCAAACCCGACACGCCCAAGCCGGTGCCCGCGCCGATGACGCCCATGACTGAGCCAACGCGCGGCGCGCCGCTGCCAATTTGGCGACGCTGTGCGCCAGACAAACCTGGCACGGCCATGGCCAAGGCGGTGAAGTCGTTGACGACCAACAACGTATCCAACGCCAGGCCTTGGCGAACCGCCTCAATCGAAAATTGCCAGTGGTAATTGGTCATGCGCACGGCGTCGCCGTCGACTGGGTTGGCGATGGCAATGGCCGCGTGCTTGGGCTTTGGCCCTTGAATCGTGGACAAATAAGTCGCGACCGCGCTTTGAAAATCAAGCTGATCTGCACAACGCAAGGCAGACTTGTGGACAAACTGGTGACGCGACGACTCCAGCGCGAAGCGCGCGAATTCGCCATCGATTTCGGCGATCAAGCGCGGCGTGTCAAAAACCATGGCGAACGTCCTTATCCAGAAATGCCAGCCCGCGACATCGGCATCAGCAGCACGCCAATTCTCGCTGGTCACGCAAGGTTTGCTCACATTTTGTGCTCCACCGGGTGTTTCAGCTTGATTTAGCGAAGTAGTTTCGCTACATTATTGGATGAAATTCGTGTAATTCTGCAACACACACGGTGCCACAACCGCGCAAAAGCAAACACTCGGCGAAAAGGAATCGGTTTTGAGTTTGGAACCTGTTGAAAGCGGTCGGCACACGGCCAACACGGCGCATGAGCACGGGGTCAACGACTTGAAAAGCCAGGTCGTGACCGATGGCATTGAAGACCCAATTTTGGTTGCCGACATAGGCGGCACCAACGCTCGCTTTGGTTGGGTGGCCGAGCGCGGCGCAACACCGGGCTTGGTCAGTACGTTGCCCGTGTCCCAGTTTGCAAACCCTGAGGCCGCCGCGATTCACTATTTAGCGGGCGTTGCCACGCAATTGGGCACAGCCTACCGTGCGCCCAGGCGAGCCGCGTTTGCCGTAGCCACTGCCGTGTTGGGCGACGAAGTGCAGTGGACCAACAGCCCGTGGGGGTTTGCTCAAACCAAGCTGCGCGAAACGCTTGGGCTTGACCAGCTGCACGTGCTGAACGATTTCGAGGCGCTTGCCTCCAGTTTGCCGCACTTGAGCGGCAAACAACTGGCGTGGCGAGGCCACGCACCCCGTGCGCACACAAGCGGTCAAATGCTGGCCGTTGTCGGGCCTGGCACCGGTTTGGGTGTTGCCGCGATCAAGCACGTACCGGCGGCGGGCTGGATTGCGCTACCCGGTGAAGGGGGCCACGCCACCTTGTCAACCCAGGGCGCAGCGCAGGTGCAAGTGCTTGCCTACATTCACACGCTTCATGCCCATGTATCGGCTGAGCGCTTGCTTTGCGGCAACGGACTCTCGCTGCTGCACCAAGCGGTTTGCGCTGTGAACGGCATGCCAATCGAGCACATCGGCCCACATCAAGTGTTGGGCAAGGCTTTGAGTGACGCAGCTGGCTTGCACAGCCAAACGCTTGAGCTGTTTTGCCAGTTTTTAGGCGGGTTTGCGGGGAATGTCGCGCTGACGTGCGGGGCGCGGGGTGGCCTTTTCATCGGCGGGGGGATCGTTCCCCGCATGGGTGAGCGGTTTTTCGCCAGCGGTTTTAGGGCCGCGTTCGAGGCCAAGGGTCGGTTTTCAAGCTACTTGGCTGAGATACCCACCCCAGTCATTGTTGACACCTTGGCAGCCCTGACTGGCGCTGCCGCCGTCGCCGACCAGCCAAGCCCGTGAAATTACCCGAAACAGCGAGTTTCGAGTAATTTTTTGAGGTTTTTGCCTGATTACATACCTGCCTCAGATATTCGGCTGTCATTCCAGCGAAGGCTGGAATCCAGGCGTGATCGGTTAGCGGGCAAACAGCCACTGGATCCCAGCCTTCGCTGGGATGACGGCCGTTTGAGTCTGAGCCACGTATCTAATCAGGGGTTTTTGTTACTTGGTCGCCGGATCTATTAGGCTAACTGCTACTTATTTTATAGCACTATGGCAGCACGATGACTGGTGTTTCATCGATGACCCAAGCCTCGCTTTTGGGGCCACCCATCACATACGGGCCCGCTTGATCGCCAAGCAGCCGGTAGCCGCCGTCATAGTCCCAAGTATTCAAGTAGAGCTTCAAGCCTCGGGTGGTGATTGGGTTGCCAATGGCGTTGGGCGGAATCAAAAACGACACCGTGTTGGTTGCGGGGTCGGTGCTGAGCGCAGCGGTGCGGGTGCTGGGTGTGCCCTCGACGGTGGCGCTGGCACCGGACTCACCAAACATGGCGTTGCTCCAGCCGTGAGCACGCAGCCGGTGGTGCCAACGCATGCCCTCGGGCAGCTTGCCATTTTGTAGCGGCATCACGTCAGCGCCTCCACCGCGACCCGGGACTTCGATGAACAGCGTGAACGCAACGTGGTCAAAGCCATTTTGTGGACTCCACACCCGCGTCAACTCGTTGGTGCTGACGTCTACCCGCAACGCCGTGCCGGAGCGCCAAACTTGCACGCGGCGCAGATCCATTTGGCGGCGCGCGCCGTAGCTGGGGTCAGTCGGGTACGTGATGTTTTTGTTGCGACCCACATCGTCGCCAACCGGATCGACCACATCGGCCACCCGTTCCCACTGGCGCGCCACGGTGAACTCAACCGCGTTAGATGCGGTTTGCGAAACGGCATCCCACGCCAAGGCGCGGTGCTTGATGCCCGGCACCACCATGCCTGACGTGTCAACCGTCACTTGCCATCGCCCGCCCGAATCAGCGATCACGGCGGTTGCGCTGGCGAGATCGCCATCAACGACGATTTGCAGGCTTTGCATGGGCTTAGCGATGCCGCTCAATTGCAGATCGCCCGTCAGGTCAGCCTTTTCAAGTGCGTTGACTTGCATTGGCAGGTTGCCGGTTTGGTTTGCGGCGACTGGTAACTGCTTATCGTAGACCCACACCCCAAACCCTTTGGCGGGTAGCGTGACCGACGCGCTTGAGCGTGCATCGAGTGCCAAGCCGTCGGGCGCGCGCTCAAGGCCCATCACCCCGGCCAACTTGGCACCCGCTGGCAACGGCAACGCCAAGTTGTCGGCCAAGGCCGGCGCGTCGCTGGTGTTGAGGACCACCAAGGCGTGGCTGTCGTCGGCGCTCATTCGCCAAGCAATGATGCCCGCGCCGCTTGGATTCGACTGCAACACCGTCGGCACACCCCGCGACAACACGGGGTGTGCGCGGCGCATGGCGGTTGCGCGCGCCGTGAACGCATACAGCGGCGCGCTGGTGTCAAACCAATCGCGGCCTTGTGAGCCCCAGCCCGAGCGAAACATCGACGCGCGCTGGGCTTTGAAACCTTGCTCACTGCCGTAGTACAAGGTCGGAATACCCGGCAAGGTCATCATCGCGACCAAGGCTTGGCGCAACCCAGCGTCGCTGCCGCCCGCCAAAAACCGGTCAACATCGTGGTTGTCCACAAACGTGGGCATGAGGTGCGGTGCACGGTGGGTGCGCATCATGTTGCCGATGCGATGCGCCAGCTGCGCGGTGGCTTGACCACCTGCGAACACGTTGTTCAGGCTGCCGTAAAGCGGAAAATTCAGCATGCCCGGCAAGATTGGCTTGCCACCGACTTGGGTCGCGTAGGTCTCAACCTTGCGTGCCAGTGTGTCGGCAAACGGTTTGTCAATTGCAAAGCCTTCACCAAACACATGGAAATCGCGCCGCCCGGTGCGAGCGGCCAATTGATTCATGCCTGGTGCGGCCTTATCGCTTGAATACATGAAGTCAGTGAACGTCTCGGGCGGCACATAAAAAACGGTGTCGATCCGAAACGCGTCGACCCCCACGCTTTTTATCCAGTATCCGTGGCTGTCGCGCAGGGCGCGCCGCACCTTCGGGTTCTCGGTGTTCAAGTCATCAAGCCCAGAGAGTTGGTCGTTCAGCTCTTGCTCGCGCCGGTTGTAGTCGGCAATGTCGGGGGTCCAGTGATAAATGCCCGCTCGCCTGTCAGCGGCGCGGCGCGGGTCGTTCAGATTAAACGGCGCTTGAGTTGGCGCAAGCGTGGGGCGCGACCCCAAGTTGGGCTTGTAGCCATTTGCTGGGTCGGCGGCAAGCGGACGCTTGGTGTAGCTGAAGAAATCACCCGTGTGGTTGAGCACAATGTCTTGAATGAGGTACATGCCTTTGCTGTGCAAGTCATGCGAGAGTTGTTGATATTCGCGCAGCGTACCCACGTGGGGGTCCATTTGCTTGAAATGCGATGCCCAGTAGCCGTGGTAGCCGCCGTAATTTGCGCTCACGTTCAGCCACTGATTGCGAACCGGCGGCGTGACCCACACGGCGGTTGCGCCCAGCCCTTTGATGTATTCGAGCCGTCGCGACACACCCGCCAAGTCGCCGCCGCTGTACCGGCTTTTGTCGCTTGGATCAAACTCGCCCGCGCCTTGGTTGTTGTTGGCCGGGTTGCCGTCATCGAAGCGATCGGTCATCACGAAATAGATGATTTGATCGCGCCAATCGGGCGACGGTACGTGCAGCTTGAGCGCCTTGGTTGTGGTCGCTTTGAGCTTGGCCTGTGCGGTGGCATCAGAAGCGGCCATCACCAGCAAAAACGCCGACACGGCAAAAAAAGCTGCTCGCGAAGTTTC
Organism: Comamonadaceae bacterium; assembly: GCA_031421855.1. Taxonomy (GTDB): domain Bacteria; phylum Pseudomonadota; class Gammaproteobacteria; order Burkholderiales; family Burkholderiaceae_C; genus JAAFHN01. The sequence goes on along the minus strand of JANOPN010000203.1, from coordinate 3,773 downwards.
ACGAATGACAAAGACCTTGGTTGGCATCAGAAAACCCTTCAAATTTCGAAAATCACACGACGCACCCAAAAAGTGCGTAGAAACCCGAATACGCCTCGTTGTAATTGAACTACATGAACGCAATTGGTGCAAGGCTTAGCGGTTAACGCGCTGGACACATCGATTTTCCTGAAATTACAATAGAAAGCAAGTGGCCCAGCGAAACAACCGTTGGCTGCGGGTTTCAGGTGTTGAATTGGTGCATCGCACAGTTCATGTAGTTTTGGTACTTCGGTTGGTGATGTCCTCGACAAACGCATCAGCCTGAAGACTTGTGTAGTTTTGCGACTTTGGAGACGCGAATGGAAATTTCAACTCAAGCACGAATGGCTCAGGCACGCAACACGCGCGCCAGCCACCGTTATTCTTTGCTGGCACGTGCAGCAGCCCTCACCGTGGCGACCGCAAGCGTGGCTTACGCGCAAGCGCCAGCGCCGGCTGACCAATCTGTGGTCAAGCAAGACACCATTGTCGTGACCGGCATCCGCCGCGGCATCGAGGCAGCCATCAGCGTCAAGAAGAACAGCGACAACATCGTTGAGTCAGTCTCGGCTGAAGACATTGGCAAGCTGCCTGACAGCTCGATTGCCGAGTCGATCGCTCGCCTGCCAGGCGTCGCAGCGCAGCGCGTCAACGGCCGCGCCAGCGAAATCAGCATCCGTGGTTTGTCTGGCGACTTCGCCAACACGCTGCTCAACGGTCGCGAACAAGTCAGCACCGGCAACAACCGCAGCGTGCAATTTGACCAATACCCGTCAGAGCTGCTCGCATCGGTTTTGGTCTATAAAACTCCTGATGCAGGCTTGATGGGCCAAGGCCTATCTGGCACGGTTGACCTACAAACCGTTCGCCCTTTGAATTTCCCTGGCCGCGTGGTATCGCTCAACATCCGTGGTGAGAAAAACGGCAAAGGAACCCCGTTTGAAGGCGACGGCTCGCGTTTTAACGCCACGTACATCGACCAGTTTGCCAACCGCACCGTCGGTTTGGCCGTTGGTTTTGCTCGTTTGAAACAAAACGTGGTCAAGACTCGCACCGAGACCTACGACGAGAACAACACGGGCAACTTTGCCAACGTGAATGGCGGTCAAGACTTCAAATTCAACCAAGGTTTCAAGTACTTCATTGACGACACCCAGGAAACCCGCGATGCAGCCATGCTCGCGTTGGAGTTCCGCCCGTCAAAAGACCTGACCAGCGTGGTCGATTTGTTCTACTCCAAGTTTGACAAAGACTTCACCAAGCGCGGTTTGGAGATTCAAGTCAACGACAGCTGGAAAAACGGCAACAGCAACCCACTCGTTGCCTCGCAAGCACCAACCTTGTCCAACGCCGTGATTCAAAACGGCCGTTTGATCAGCGGCACTTGGAACAACGTCAACCCACTGTCACGCCACATTTGGGAGCCCCGCCAAGACGAGCTGAACTCGGCTGGCTGGAACACCAAGTGGAAGTTCGCTCCGAAGTGGACTGGCAACTTTGACGTGAACTACTCCAGCGCCAAGAGCAAAGAGCAAATCGCCGAGATTGAAGCCGGCCAATGGGATCCGGTATTGAATCGCCCACGCTCGGAGTCAGTGAACGTCACAAACTACAGCACCGTCTCGGGTTTGCAGTATGACCGCAACAACGTCAGCACCCTGCGCTTGACAGACCCTGAGTCATGGGGCCAAAACGGCTACAACAAGATCATCACGACCGACGACAAGTTGAGCGCGTTTCGCTTGTCAGCAACCCGCGAGTTGGATGGCCTCTTCACCAAAGTCAACGGCGGCGTGAACTTCACCAAGCGCGACAAAAACAAGGGCTCAGCAGAAGAGTTCCTGCGTTTGCCAGGCGGCTCGTCAAGCGGCGCGCCATTGCCGGCCGGTGCGAGCGGCTTGCCCATTCCGGGCACCAACCTGACCACCGTGGCGTTCAACCCCGGTGCTGCCTACCCATCGGCCTACGTGCTCACGCCAAACGTGAACGGAGACATTTTGGCCAAGGGCTGGACTGTCAACGAGAAAATCACCACCGCATTTTTGCGCGGCGATCTCGACGGCGAGGTCATGGGCTTCAACATGCGCGGCAACGTTGGCGTGCAAATCGTTGGCTCCGACCAAAGCTCGACCGCAGCCGTCGTTGACAACACCAACCAAAGCAAGTTCACGCTTCGCACGTTGGGCAAGTCGTACACCGACGTGCTGCCAACGATGAACTTGTCGTTTGATGTCGGCGCTGACCAAATCGTTCGCGTGGGTGTTGGCCGCCAAATGGCGCGCCCTCGCATGGACCAACTCAGCGCGTTCACCCGCTCTGAAGTTGACGGCAACCGCAAGTGGAGCGGCTCGGGTGGCAATCCAGAGCTGGATCCGTTTCGCGCAGATGCGTTTGACGCGTCCTACGAGATGTATTTCGGCACCAAGGGCTACATCTCGGCTGCCGTTTTCCGCAAGAACCTCAAGTCCTACATTTTTGACTTGAAGAACCCGGCGTTCAACTTTGCTGGCTTCCCCAATCTGTCGGGTCGCGTGCCACTGAGCAACTTCGGTGAGTTCACTGCACCCGTCAACGGCAAGGGCGGCAAGCTCAGCGGTATCGAGCTCGCGGCGTCCGTGCCTTTGAACCTGCTCAGCAAGTCGCTTGACGGCTTTGGCTTCCAAGCCAGCTACTCGGACACCGACAGCGCAATCAAACCTTTTGGCGATGCTGACGAGCGCCCACTGCCGGGCCTGTCACGCACCGTTCAAACTTTGACGGCGTACTACGAGAAGTTTGGTTTCTCGGCCCGCGTATCCAACCGCGTGCGCTCACCGTTCATCGCGGAGATCAGCGGTTTCGGCGGCGGTCGTGAGTACAAATATGCGCGTCGCGAGTCCGTCACCGACCTGCAATTCGGCTATGAGTTCCAAAGCGGCGTGGCCAAGGGCCTGAACTTGCTGTTGCAAGTGAATAACGCCGGTAACGAGCCTTATGTCGAGTACGACGCCAAGTCGGGCTTGGACACCAAGACCGACAAGTACGGCCGCACCATGTTGTTTGGCGCGACGTACAAGTTCTGATCGATTTCGGTTAAACAAAAAACGCCACTCACAGCCCCGTCCGCACCTCGCGGCGGGGCTTTTTTCTTGCGCCGCGCCCCGTTCGATCGAAGCGGTTAGAGTCAAACCTCAGTCAATTTTGAGCATGCCATGAGCCTTGATCACATCAAAAACATCGTCATTGCAGGCGGCGGAACCGCCGGTTGGATGGCCGCTGCTGCGTTTGCCAAGGTACTGGGTCCGCGCTGGCACATCACCTTGATTGAATCGGAAGAAATCGGCACCGTGGGCGTGGGCGAAGCCACCATCCCACTGATCAATATCTACAACAACGCACTTGACATTGACCAAGATGCGTTCATGCGAGAGACCAGCGCGACATTCAAACTTGGCATTGAGTTTCGCAATTGGGGCAAAAAGGGCGACAGCTACTTCCACGGTTTTGGGCCGCTTGGACCCGATTTGGGCATCACCAAGTTCCACCACTACTGGCTCAAGATGCGCGGCATGGGCAAAGCCGGACCAATTGACGACTACGCCATCAACAACGCCGCAGCCAAAGCCAACAAGTTTGTGCGCGCCCAACCCCAGTTGGGTCAATCGCCCCTGGCCGAGATTGCGCACGCGTATCACTTTGACGCCGGGCTTTACGCGGCATATTTGAGCCGTTACGCCCAGGCCAAAGGCGTCAAACGAATCGAAGGCAAGATC
>JANOPN010000202.1:0-3642 GCA_031421855.1 Comamonadaceae bacterium | reverse complement strand
CGGGTTGGTCAAAAGCGCTCGCACGATTTCAACCCGCTGGCGCTCGCCCACACTCAAGGTGTGCACCGGTCGCAACGGGTCCAGCGGCAAGCCGTATTCAGCCGCTTTTTGCACGATTTGTTCGCTGACTTGGGCCAAACTGCCGGCTGAATCCAAGCCAAGCCACACGTTCTCAGCCACGGTCAAGGTATCAAACAGACTGAAATGCTGAAACACCATGCTCACGCCCAGCGCACGCGCAGCCTTGGGGCTGGCTACCGAGACCCGTTCACCGTCAATCAAAATTTGCCCAGCGTCAGGCTGAACCGCACCGTAGATGATCTTCATCAAGGTCGATTTGCCAGCACCGTTTTCCCCCAACACGGCGTGAATTTCACCCGGTGCAACCTGCAAATCAACCGCGTCATTGGCCACCACAGCGGGGTAGCGCTTGGTGATTGCAGCGAGCTGTAGTCGAGGGGCTGAGGGCATGTCTGCGCGTAAAAGTTCGCCCATTGTCGCTTGACTGCAGCACAGGCTAGCCGCGAAAGCCCAAAAATCACTGTTTTGCTGTCAAACAGTCTATTTTTATGAGCTTTTGGCACTTGGTCACCGGATTTATTGGGTTTGTTGCTATTATTTTTGATGTATTCATCACCCTCCTGCAAGCCTGACACAATTTGCCCCATGAACTCAGCCAACAAACTCATCTCGCAAGGCCAGGGCTTGGCCCCTGCCCTGCTCAAGCGCGCCAAAAGCGTCACCCTCGACTGGGACATTCGCCAAAAAAGTCGCTTTGAATGCACCGCCAGCGACGACGAAGCGATCGGCGTTTTTTTGCCGCGCGGGGCCGTTGTTCGCGGCGGCGACGTCTTGGTGACCGAGGCGGGCACCTTGGTGCGCGTGATCGCGGCAAACCAAGCGGTCTTGCGCATCACGCCGTGTAGCGCTCACGGCAGCCCGTTCGATCTGGTGCGCGCCGCGTATCACTTGGGCAACCGCCACGTGCCCATTGAACTCAAGCCCGACCACCTCAAAATTGAGCCCGATCACGTGCTGCGCGCCATGTTGGAGGCCATGCATTTGATCGTCAACTTGGTTGACGAGCCGTTTGAGCCTGAAGCCGGCGCCTATGCAAGCGCCGGGCATGCACACGATCACGCGACCGAAGCGAAAAAAGTCATCTCAATTGGCACCGCTGCCTCAACGCATGCAGCACCCCACGTTCATGGCCCCGACTGCAACCACGGGCACGACCACCATCACCACTGAGCTCATCTCTTTGCTGTGGCTGGCTTCACCGGCCCTACCCGTTGGCGGGTTTTCGTACTCCGAAGGCTTAGAAGGCGCGGTTGATACAGGCATCTTAACCGACGAGGCTTCCGTCAGCACCTGGCTTTGCGACCAATTGCACCTCAGCCTGTCCAGGAGCGACTTGGCAGTCGTCTCGCTCGCCGTCAACGCCAGCCGCGCGCACGACGCGGCAAAGCTGCAAGCGCTAGACGACTGGGTCATCCAAAGCCGAGAAACCGCCGAGTTGCGGCTCCAAACCGAGCAAATGGGCAAGTCTTTCGCTCAGTGGTCGGCCCCTTTGCATGGCCCCCAAGCGTTTGCTGCGCGCAGCTACCCAGTCTCATTCGCCCAAACCGCAGCCCGAATCGCACCCAGCGCCAGCGCACATGACATCGCCACCGCCTACGGTTTTTCATGGTGCGAGGCGATGATTGCCGCCGCAGTGCGTGCCGTTCCGCTTGGGCAAAGCGCGGGTCAGCGCCTCCTACAAACCCTCAGCACCGAGCTGCCAAACGCCGTTCAGTCAGCCTGCAGCCGAGAGATTGATGAGCTGCAAGCCTTCACGCCGATGCTGGCGATTGCGTCCAGCCAACACGAACACCAATATTCACGACTGTTTCGATCATGACCACTGCCGCACTTCCTCCTGCACATTCAGCCAGCCTCCACAACATCAAAAACCGCAGCAAGCGCCTGCCGCCGCTGCGGGTGGGCATCGGCGGCCCAGTGGGGTCAGGCAAAACCACCTTGCTTGAGATGCTGTGCAAAGCGCTCAGAGACCGTTTTGACATCGTGGCCATCACCAACGACATCTACACCAAAGAAGATCAACGCATCCTCACCGTCAGCGGCGCACTGCCCGCTGAGCGCATCATGGGTGTCGAGACGGGCGGCTGCCCACACACCGCCATTCGCGAAGACGCATCCATCAACTTGGAGGCCATCGACCGCATGCTGGAGACATTTCCCAACGCCGACATCGTCTTCATCGAAAGCGGCGGCGACAACTTGGCAGCAACTTTCAGCCCCGAACTCAGCGACCTCACGATTTACGTCATCGACGTCGCAGCCGGCGAAAAAATCCCCCGAAAAGGCGGCCCCGGCATCACCAAAAGCGACCTCTTCGTCATCAACAAGACCGATCTCGCCCCACACGTCGGCGCAGACTTGGCCGTCATGGAAGCCGACACCAAGCGCATGCGACCCAGCGCTCAACGCCCATACGTCATGACCAACTTAAAAACACGCAGCGGCGTAGCCGAAGTCGCTCAGTTCATCGTCAACAAAGGCATGCTGACAGGCTGACGATACTGGCGTGAAACCCCCACGCGCTTCAAAACGCCTATCCAAGCAAAATTTGATGGCAAATTGGGCTTTGGTCACCGGATCTATTGGGTTTGTTGCTACTGAATCAGGAGTGTCGGAAAATCATGATGACAGAATTGAACCTTCGTTTTGCTCCCAGATCCGGATCGTTGGCTGATTTCCGAAAAGAATTCCAGCCCTTTGGTGCTGGCGATGCATTGTGGAAGAAAGTGATCGAATCTGCTAAGCAGCAAATGCGACAGCCGGGCTGCTTTGTCGCTGGCACGCTGGTGCACACCAAAGATGGTTTACGCCCGATTGAGCAGATCAAGGTCGGCGATTGGGTGCTGTCAAAACCTGAAAGTGGTGAAGGCGAGCAAAGCTACCAGCCGGTGACGCGTACCTTCAGCCACGACAACCGCGAGTTGTATTGGGTGGGGATGAACGAATTGGACAAAACCACGGGTAAAGTATTGAAGCATGAGACTGAATACTTTGCGGTGACCGGGGAGCACCCGATTTGGGTGAAGTATTGTCAGCGACTGAAATTTCAGACCTACGAACCAGTCATCACACTGGCCGGCACATGGGTAACTGTTGAAGACTTCTGGCTTCGGTGCTGGAACGCAAAACGGGATTGGGAGAAGACCAACCTGACAATCCCTGAAGCTCACGCCACCCTCGCCAACGGCTCTTTGGTGCAAATCTACACCCCCGAACGTATCCTTCAAGGCCATTCGCAAGATGAGGGCGCACTTTTCAGTGGCAATAACGCTCCTTGGATGGAAAACTGCATGGCCACGCGGATCCGCTTCAGCAAAAATGGCGCTGAAATAGTGCAAGGCCCTGAGATCGTCTTAGGCGAAGCTGAAGACGCGAACTACGACTACACCGGCTACGACGTTGACAGCCCCATGTCACTCGTCAAACTCTCGGGTGGCCATTTGCCGATGCGCCGCACGGTCTATAACTTCGAAGTGGCCAACACCCACACTTATTTTGTGGGCGAATTGGGCTTGTGGGTGCACAACAAAAACCCAGGCGATGCACCGCTTGCTTCACCGC
>JANOPN010000201.1:0-2593 GCA_031421855.1 Comamonadaceae bacterium | reverse complement strand
CGTGAGGAAATAATGCTCATAGCGCAGCTCACCAATGAGTTGCAACTCATGCATCACCTGCGCGTGCACGCTGGCCGGTATGCCCGCAGGGTATCGATCAGACGCGCCGCGCCAGGTGATGTGGGCCAAATAATCAGCCGGGTCAGCCCCTTTGGGCACCACCTCGCGCGGGTATTCGTAGCGCAGCTCACTCAGACAAAAATTGCACCGATTCGCCACGACCAGCGTCTGGGCCATGAGATGCGGCGGGTAAATTTGACTCAGGCGCAAGCGGCTGCGCAAATGCCGCTCGGCATTGGGCTGCAGCGCGGTGCCGCACTCACTCACCGCCAAATGCAGCTTGGTCGCCGTGATCACGTCTTGCAGCCGCTTGCGCGAGCGCACATGCATGTGCACGTCACCCGACGCTACCAATGGCAATATCTCTTGGGCAGCCGCCGCTTCAAGCGCGCCCAGCCAAGCCGCATCATCCAGTTGGTGCAGCAACTCGACCGCCAGCCACACCCGCCCTCGCCAACGCTCGGCAGCAGCCTGCGCAAGCGCCATCACCTGCTCGGGCAACGCACTTCGCAGTGGCGCGATCAAAAGCACGCAATCCAGCAAACTCTCACCGCTCAACAGCTCAGAGCGCAGCTCGTAGTGATTTTTATCACCCGCGCGGCGCAAAGCTGTGATGAATTCGCTCAAATTGCCATAGCCATTGCGATTGGTGGCCAACGCGATCAGCTTGAAGTCGCAGCCCCAGCTAGATGCTTGCACGAGAAACTCAGCCCCGATGATCAGCTTCAATGCCGCATCGGGCTCAAGCGTTTTCAGCTCCTGCAAAGCCGCATGCGCTCGCACCACCCCCGCCAAAGAGCACTCATCCGTGATGGCCAGCGCCCCATAACCCAGCGCATGCGCACGCAACACCAACTCCTGCGCAGTCGACGCCCCGCGCTGAAAGCTGAAGTTGCTCAGGCAATGCAGCTCCGCATAGGGAGAGAGCTGCCAAGGGTTTAGTGTGGAGGTGGGCGACATGGAAGTGGTTATCGATGTCACTAGAATACTGTATGTTTAACCAGTTTTTAACCAGGCGCATGCTTAAATTTCCCACTCAACATGTTTTCAATGTTAGGATTTCTGGATGAACACCGCCGCCCTCACCCATGAAGCGTTGTCGCTTCCTGTGCAACAACGCGCCGATTTAGCAGCACAGCTTTTGTCAAGTTTGGACATGCTTTCAGAATCCGAAATCGAGCCGCTTTGGTTGCAAGAGGCCGCCAATCGTGCGACAGAAATAGACAGCGGACGCTCCAAGCGCATCCCCGCAGATGAGGTTCGCCGCGAGGCTCAAGCGCTGCTCAAGTGAGCTACTTTTTTCATGAGGCCGCACGCATCGAGCACCTTGAGCATGTGGCGTATTACGAAGCCTGCCAAGCCGGTCTCGGGCTAAGATACCTAGTCGCTTTTGATGCAGCGATGAACAAGGTTTGCGATTCACCCGATCGATACCGTGTTGAACTCCCCCCGGACATCCGACGCTATTGCGTGCCAGGCTTCCCATACAACGTCCTTTATCGTTCGCTCAATGGCGAGGTTGAGGTCTTGGTTGTCGCACCCCATCGGCGACGCCCTGGGTACTGGCTCGGCAGAATTCAAGCACGACCATGAAACCACCTCAACCGCCCACAGTAGCTGCCGTCTTCGACAGCTATCCCCGAGACATCCGCAACAAACTACTCGCCCTCAGAGCGCTCATCTTTGAGGTAGCCGCAACCACGGCAGGTGTGGGCGAGCTTGAAGAAACCCTCAAATGGGGTGAGCCAGCGTATTTGACGAGTCAATCAAAATCTGGCAGCACGATTCGCATCGATTGGAAGGCCTCAAAACCCGAGCAGTACGCCATGTACTTCATCTGCACCACGGGGCTGGTGGATGCTTTTCGCATGCGGTTTGCGGACGACTTCACATTCGAGGGCAACCGCGCCATCGTGTTTGGCAAAGACGATCCCATCCCCCGAGAAGCTTTGGCGTTTTGTGTTGGGATGGCGCTGACTTATCAACAAGAAAAACAGAAATAGGACTTACGCAAAATTGTCCCAACAAGGCGCAGCGACGACGACAGTGCGAGTAGCACGGCTAGGAGATGCAACGCGGCTGGGGCGGTTTTGCGTCAGTCCTAGAAATCGCCATGGCTGAGAACAAAACCAAACCCACTGCGCTGAGCGTCGATCAATATTTGGCTGATATCGCAGACGAGGCGCGCCGCGAAGATTGCGTCGCATTGGCCAACATCATGGCGACGGCCACGCAACAAAAGGCAGTCATGTGGGGCTCGGCCATCGTGGGATTTGGCACGCTCAAGTACCCCTTGGCCAACGGACGCACGGGCGAGACTTGTGTCGTGGGATTTTCGTCACGCAAGGGCGATATCAGCATCTACGGCACGGCTTCAGCGCCCACGCATGCAGAGTTGCTTGCACGCTTAGGCAAACACAAGATGGGCCAGGCTTGCCTATACATCAGCCGCTTGAGCGATGTGAATTTGGCCGTGCTTGAGCAACTCATTGCGGATGCGGTGAGGGTGAGCTGAGGCCCTTCACGCATACAA
>JANOPN010000200.1:0-4632 GCA_031421855.1 Comamonadaceae bacterium | reverse complement strand
ACAGCAAAGAAGCTGTTGTAAATGCCAGTGGCGAGCAAAAACCAGCCCGTCATCCCCTCTCGCGGCTGATCAAAGCTCCACCAGTGGCGCATCACGTGGCGCAAGTCATTGGGCAGCGGCCAAGCTCGAATTGGGATTGATGTCGTCATGGTCCGCAGTTTAGACAGGTGCGCGAGCCCGGGGCAATGGTGGTGCGACGAATCGACACCTGGCAGGGTGAATCGACGCGGGTTACGAAAACCTCTGGCTTGGCTTGACGGAAATCACCACGGGGGCAGCGCCAGCCATCGGCTGCCGCCCACCGGTCGGGTCTTGCGTCCACGAGTGAGGGTATTCCGGCAAGGCCTACCCCATGTTCACATCTACAATCTTGAGGAGGGCCTCCAACGGGGCCTTTTCAACGGGGCCTCTACTTTCAAACTTGAAAGTGAGGCTGACATGAACATCCTAAAAAAACTTGTGGCAGTAGCCATGAGCGCTTGCCTTGGCTTTGGCGCTTTAACAGCATCCTTCGCTAGAACCAACGAGGGAACTACCGTTACCGAGTTGCCAGAGGTTTGCGTCGGCAATATTTGCGTCACGCGAACAATCACCATGACACTGGCTTACGACGAAAATGGCAATCCTGTCGTTACTTATTCTTATTCGGACGCTTTTCGCGTTCGGACTTTAGGAATAATTAGGTAGTTGGGTTTTACATCTACTGCGGTTGAAAGAGCGGCCCGGTACGGGCCACTCCTTTGAATGCAGGCTCGACCAAAATCCGACATTGTATTTTGTACGTCATGTTGACTTTACGAACCGTGTTGCTGTGCAGCCTGTTGGTTGCTGGATTGCTTGCGAGTACTTTGGCACTTTTGAATCACGAAGACTTGCGCTTGCAGCAGGAGTTTCATGGTTGGGACCGTGCAGTGGAGATCGCCACGATCAGCGGTAAAACAATGGTCAAGCTCCCCAAACCGGCCGCAGAAGAAGTATTGGCTTGGATCCAATCTCCGCTCAGTTGGTCAGGGATCATTTCTGCGCAGGCATTGAGTGATTTGCGCAACCTCGCTTCAGTCGAGTCAGTGAACCGCGTCATGACGTATGGCACCCTACGAGATCAATTTGACGGGCCAGTTGCGATCAGCGTGGTTGACCCCGGATTTGTCGACGCATTTCGACTAGGCAACGGATCACAGCTGGGTCCTGAACTCGCAGTAGGTGCTTCCAGCGTGGCACACGCTCAAAGCGTTGTGAGACGTTACCCAGCCGGTGAGGTCTTTTTGCGGATGCCGCCAATGAGTCATTTACCGCCTGCGCAGCGGGCGGAGTTTGACAAGCTCTCGCCAGCGCGTCAAACACTGAGCACAGCGGTGTTTGCATCTCGCCCGCTCTGGCTTGAGGGCAGGACGCAGTTTTACGTTTCGCCAGACTGGATATCGTCTCCCGGACGCAATTTCGGGCCGTCTTTTCCACTGGTCAGTGCAATCGTGAAGCTTAAGCCCGGCATCTCTATGGACGCGGCGCTGCCAGCGATCCAAGCGATACTGGATGCCGCCCCCAGTCCTTTGATTTTCAACGGCCAGGTAGCCCACGCACGCCCTCTTCTCGATGCTCCAGGCACCGACAAAGCCCGCCGTGCCTTGCTGCTCGCGGGCCACTGGATTCCGGTCGCGCTTGCCGCCGCGTTGGCCCTTTGCGCTTTGGCCATCATTTGGCTGCGCTTTCGGGCGTTGGGCTTGGAACTCGCGCTGCGCCGTGGTTTTGGCCAAAGCCGATGGGCATCGGCGCTGCACACTCTTCTACCTGAGTTCATTCGCTTGGGCGCGGCCACCGTTGGTGCAGGCCTCATCGCGTGGATTTGGTTTGCGGCGCAAGGCCACGCGTGGGCAGCCCCCAAACTGTGGCCGGCAACCGTGGCTGGCGTTGCGGTTGGCGCAGGATTTGCTCTGCTTTTGGCTTTTGCGATCGTGCGGCGACCCACGGCGCTGCTCCTTAAAAACCAAACCGATTAAGTGCGACGAATTGCTCTTCGAGTCTTATCTGCCACAAACATGAAGTTGATTTTCCGAGACAGACGGGCTCTTTGGCTCAGCCTCGCTTGCATGCACCTCGCTGCCTGCGCCCCCGAGCCCTACAAGCCATCAACTGTCGGCACGGGCTCGATCACCTCCCCAACGCCGACCACAGCCCTAAACGTTACGTCAAACACAGGCGCAGTCTTGGCCCCAATCGGCACACCCAGCGCGGCTGCTGGGTCACCATTCGCCCCGAACCCTCGCCCTTCCACCGCCGCCCGCTACGCCCTCGAGGGCATCTGCGAAGTCAAGCCCCGCGCCTTGGTGCCCATCAAATCTCAAGCAAATGGTGAAGTCACTGCCGTGCGTGTGGATGTGGGCGACGCGGTGCGCAAAGGCCAGGTCTTGATCGAAATCTCCCCGCGCGCACTCACCGAGCAAATGCAGCGCAACCAACTGTCGCGCGACCGCGTGAATAAGCGCACAGAGCTGATCAAGCTGCAAATCGCGTTGCAAAGGCGAGAAGCCATCGTGCTGGAGCAACTTTACAGCGAAGCGGGCAATACAAAAACCGCCTTGGCCATCCGCGAGCGCGAAACTGAGCTGGAGTCAGCCAAGATCGAACTGCGCGAGTTGGAATTGAGCCAGCGCGGGTTAGAGCGTGAGCTGCGCTTCACGCAAGTACAAAGCCCAAGCGACGGCATCATCGTCAAACGCACGGTCGAACCCGGTCAAATCGTCAACGCTGCAGGAGGCAGTTACGGTGGCGGTGATGGGCTTTTGGAGCTGGCTGACAAAAGTGAGCTGCAATTGGACTGCGCGGTGCACGCCGAGGACGCCGACTTGATCAACCAACGCGTGCCGCTGGTCGTGGTGCTGTCGCGCACGAGCGGCATCACCGCCCCGATCAGCGTCAACCGCATCGCTCCCATGATCGACAGCAAAGGCCAGGTGCCGCAATTGCGCTTCACCGCCCGATTCGCCAACACCCCATCGGTTGAAGTCTTGTTGGGCGCACGCTACACACTCAATCGCCCGAAAAGCTCGCCATGACCCCACCTGAACCTGCAGTTGATTCCACAGCTCCTTCTGCCTTCATCCAGCTCGCAGGCGCAAGCTACTCTTACCCGAAGGCCAAGATGGCTGTGTTTCAAGGCCTGAGCTTGTCAGTCGCACGGGGTGAACACGTCGCGCTCGTTGGCCCAAGCGGCGGGGGCAAGTCCACGCTGCTCTATGCTTTGGGGGCGATGTTGCTGCTCAATGCGGGTGAGTATCGCTTCGACGGCCACGACATCCACCGGATGAAAGATCGTGAGTTGGATGCATGGCGCAGCCAGCATGTGGGCTTTGTCTACCAACAAGCCGCACTCTTGCCACACTTGAGTTTGCTGGACAACGTGCTCTTGCCGGTGTCGCATGAGCGAGCCCAAAAAGCGCATTGGAAAGAGCGCGCCACGGGACTGCTCGACTCGCTGGGTTTGGCTGCGCTGGCAGCGCGCCTGCCCAGCGCCGTCTCGGGCGGTCAGGCTCAGCGCGCGGCGATTGCACGCGCACTCATGCGCTCGCCCGCCTTGGTGCTGGCCGATGAGCCCACCAGTGCTTTGGACGACGAATCGGCTGCGGCTGTGATGGAGGTGCTGCAAACCGCTTGCGGAGCCAACACCACGGTGGTACTGGCCACGCATGACGCGCGACTGCTGCAGTCAACGACTCGTGTTGTGCCCATGGCTGAGCTGGTGGCAGGCCGAGCCGTCAACCCACCGACCGCAAGTGTTTGACGACTCATGTGGGCATGGCTTCGACTGGGTTGGGCGCGAGGCTTGCTCTTGGCCGCCTTGCTCAGTGGGGTCAACATGGCAGCGATGCGCTACACGCAAGACACCGCTGCGGCCACCCGTACACCGGAGTACTCAAGCTTGGGCGGTTTGCGGGCGTGGCGCTTGTCGTTTGAGCCGCCGCGCAAAAGCGGCTTGCTTGACCAAGTGGTCGGGGCGGATGCACGGGCGTTGCTGCGCTGGTCAAATGAGTTGGATATCGGTAAAAGCACGCCCAGCGTTTTGAGTTCTCGCATGGGCGTTTGGGCGCAAGAGCCGCAGGAGCGCGGGGGCAGCGTCTACAGCGTGATGGTGGCCGTGGGCATGGATTGGCCGCCAGACGCGTGCTGGATGTTGAGCACCACACCCAAAATCGAGCGTGTGCGCCTGTCGATCAACGATCAAGCCGTCTGCGTGCACCCCAGTTTGCAAGACAGCCGCAGCGACCCAAGGTTGGCTCAAACACAGCAAGAGGTCAAATCGGTGAGAGGAAGCGGCGCGCCAGTCTTGCTGATCGGTCCAGCGCTTGCGCGTCGGGTGTTAGGGGCCGAATGGCATCAATTCACCACCGACGCTTGGGTGGGTGCGGGCGAGGTGCCTCAGGAAAACACCCCATCACCGATGCGCACAAACGCTGCAAGTGGCGATGTGTCCTCGATCCCCGAGATCCCCGAGATCCCCGAGATCCCCGCGACGCTTGAGGGTTTGCGCGCCAGCGGCTGGACGATCCATGAGATTCGCCATGAGCGCTCAGCTTTGGCTCAACAAGCTGAGGCGGTAAGGCTGCGCTGGCAATGGGCTATGGCGGGGCTTGGGTT
>JANOPN010000199.1:0-9159 GCA_031421855.1 Comamonadaceae bacterium | reverse complement strand
GGCAGCGAGCAGCTCGGGCGCGTCCTCGCGCGCCAAGAAGTTCATGTAGTCGCTGGCGCGTTGCTGAACCGGGTTGCTTTTTAGCTCGCGCAAAAAGGGCCCGGGGTGGGGCGAGTTGACGATGCACAGCCGCGCCATGAGTTGCGGCATCTGGTTGGCCACGTTCCACGCCAACGCACCACCCCAGTCGTGGGCCACCAAGGCGTGCAAAGGCTTGGCGGGCGACACGTGAGCGATCAATTGCTCGATGTCTTGCACCAAAAACTTGGCCCGGTAGGCTGATGCGTCAAGCGGCGCGCTAGAGCACTCAAAGCCCCGCAAGTTTGGCGCGACGCAGTAGAAGCCGCGAGTCGCAAACTCAAGCAAGTAGTCGTCCCAAATGAAAGCAGCCTCAGGAAATCCGTGCAAAAAAACGACCACTGGATGAGTGGGGTCACCCGCAAGGCGCGTGCTCAAGGTCGTGCCATTGGGCAATTCAATCGCACAAGTGTTGATGTTTGTTGGCGCTGGGATGGGAGCGGATGTAGGGGTCATGCCTGGATTGTCCGCTGAGTCGAATGGGGGTGTTACGCGTGTGCGCTGGGGGTAAATCTTGAACTGCGATCCTGCTCACATATCGCTGAATAGTCAAAAATAATAGCAACAAAGCGAATGAATCCGGTGACCAGAGGCCAAAAACATCCAAAATTTGGTGCGTAGTTCGCGCTTTGGGTGACGTTCAAACGGTGATGTACTCGCTGCGCATGGCTCGGGCCTGGTGGCAAGTCTTGTTTCGGCAGCCCTGAGCGACGGGCCCCGCGAGCCATCTAAACTGGGGGTTTCATTTGTAAACAAGGCGCTCGTGAACCTCAAAAAACTCTTGGCTTGGCATCACTTGTCGGGTCTGCCGTCCGCTTGGTTGCTCTTGGTGCAGTTGCTGATTTTGGTGTTGGCACCGCTGACCGATGACAGCACGGCGAGTCACGCTGTGTCGTGGAGTTTGAGCGCGCTGGCCTTGCTGTTGCTGGCCACGATCATCCGCAACAGCCCGATTTTCACGGGGTTTGGGCTGTTCTTTGTGGTTTTGGGTCTGGGACTGTCCAGCGGCTATTGGCTGGGTTTTGATTCGCCACAAGTGCAGGTGGCTGCGCATTTGGTGGAGGCCGTTGCGTACTTTTACGGCGCTGCGGGTCTGCTGATGTACATGTTTGAAGACGAGTACCTCACGCGCGACGAGTTGTTTGCCGCCGCCGCCGTGTTCACGTTGCTGGCCTGGGGCTTTGCGTTTTTGTACAGCGTAAGCCAAGTTTGGTATCCCGGCAGCTTTAATGCGGCGTCAAGCGAGCCGCGCACATGGGTGGAGCTGATTTTCTTGAGCTTCAGCGTCCAATCGGGTACTGGCTTGAGCGACATCACGCCCGCGACAGCACCTGCACGCGTGCTGGTGGCTCTGCAAATGTTCAGCGGCGTGATGTACATCGCTTTGGTCGTGTCGAGGCTGGTTGCGTTGCAGTACATCGCTCACGCGCCCAAAGAGAAAAAATGAGTTTGCGTCGCCATTGATGAGAAATCAATCCATCAAAAAAGATAGCAACAAAGCGAATGAATGCGGTGACCAAAGGCCAAAATGACCTCAAAAGACCACTGAATCGAGGCTAAACCGCTGCCGGAGCTGCTGGCACAGGCAAAACTTCGGGTTGGGCTGCCGCTGCCGCTGCGCTTGCTGCCGCAGCCTCGTGATGGGCTTCAACCCACTTGCGAACCCGAAGGCTCAAGGCTTCGGTTCCCACTTTTTTGGTGGATGAAAACAGCATCACGTCGCCACCACTGGCGTGCAACTTGGAGATCGACAGCGACTTGGTGGCTTCTTCACGGTAGAGTTTGTCTGATTTGGTCAGCAGCACCACAAATGGCAGGCCTGCTTCCACTCGGAGCCGGATCAACTCCAACAATAGCGCGTAGATGTCTTGGATGCCGTGGCGCGAATCGCACAGCATGACGATGCCGACCAAGTTTTCGCGGCTAACCAAATAGTTGGCCATGACTTGTTGCCAACGGTATTTGGCGTCTTTGGGCACTGCGGCATAGCCGTAGCCGGGTAGGTCGGCCAAAACCGCGTCGTGAATGCCTTGTTTGCCCAGACTGAACAAGTTGATGTGTTGCGTGCGACCAGGGGTTTTGGAGGCAAACGCCAGACGCTTTTGTTGCGTCAGGGTGTTGATGCACGTGCTTTTGCCCGCGTTGGAGCGCCCGACGAAGGCGATTTCGGGTAAATCGTGCGGGGGCAGGTGGTGCAGCTGGGCGGCCGTCGTCAAAAACTTGGCAGTGTGCATCCAACCCACAGCCATGGCCTCAGGGGTTTGCACCTTCGGCGGTGGGGCTGGCTTATCGGCAACCGGCCCGCCGGGCTTTGCTGAGGTTGATGGTTTGGAGCGCGGTTTTTGCGCGGGAGTTTTTTGTGGTGTGGCGCGCATGGGGTAAAAAATCAATAGCGAAAGGTTTGGCTCATTGTAAAATGCGGGGTAGTACCTAGGGCCGTGATTTGCGGCTCAGGGCGTACGACCACCCAGCTGTGGGTGTTTTGCCCACAGTCAAACCCATACGTAGCCTGCGAAGCCCATGAAATCACGCCTCGAAGCCATCCTCAGCTCAATCCTTGTCGTTTTGCCTTTGACTTTGGCCGGGGCAGCTTTTGCAGCCGACACCAAGCCAGCAGCACCAAAAGCCGAAGCCGCCAAAGTCGTTGCACCCAAAGCCGATCTCGGTAAAGGTGAGGCGCTTTTTACCCAAGTTTGCGCGTCGTGCCACGGCGCTGACGGCAATTCAGGTACGCCGGTCAACCCAAAGCTGTCGCAGCAGCATCCTGAGTATTTGATGAAACAACTGGCCGAATTCAAGTCGGGCAAACGCAACAACGCCATCATGAAGGGCTTTGCCAGCACTTTGTCTGATGATGACATGCGCAACATCTCGCATTGGGCAGCGTCTAAACCCGCAAAAGCCGGTTTTGCGAAAGACAAAGAACTGGTTTCGCTTGGGGAAAAAATCTACCGTGGCGGCATTGCTGACCGCAGCATCGCGGCTTGCATGGCTTGCCACAGCCCCAACGGCGCCGGTATGCCCAGCCAATATCCGCGTTTGAGCGGTCAACACGCCGAGTACACCGAAGCCCAGTTGCGTGGATTTCGCGACGGCACTCGCAAAAACAACGCCGTGATGACCCAAGCTGTGGCCAAACTCAACGACAAAGAGATCAAGGCGCTGTCGGATTACATCGCTGGCCTGCGCTGAACTAATTTGCCTTTGGAGAGTCGACTTAAACGAGCGATTGAGACCCCACAAAAACTCCGATTTCGCCCCTCAGGCTACGATCAAAGCAGGCGCAGCCGAACAGGCCGCCTGCTTTTTTCATTTGTTTCTCGAATATTCCCCCGAACACACCCCGATATGAGCGTCAGCACCCACGGCATCCGATTGCGCAATGGCTCTCAAGCCTTGAGCCGAGCGATTGAGCTGCTGTCGTCGATGCGGTTTTCCATTTCGCTGCTGACCATCATCTGTGTGGCATCGGTGATTGGCACGGTGCTCAAGCAAAACGAGCCCGCGCTGAACTATGTGAACCAGTTTGGACCGTTTTGGGCGGCGGTGTTCTCATCGATGCAGCTGACCACCGTCTACAGCGCGGCGTGGTTTTTGCTGATTTTGGCGTTTTTGGTGCTCTCCACCAGCCTGTGTATTGCCCGCAGCACGCCCAAAATCATCGCTGACTGGTCAGTCCTCAAAGAAAACCTTCGCGTACAAGCTTTGCAGGCCTTTGCGCATCGGGCCTCAGGCGAGGTCGCAGCCAACGCGCAAGTGCATGCCGAGCAAGTCGGGCGCGCGCTGGCGAATGCGGGCTGGCGGGTCAAAGTGCAAGCACGAGACGCTACCGCGAGCCAAGCTGCGGGTTGGATGGTCGCGGCCAAGGCCGGGCGCGCCAATAAGCTGGGCTACATCGCTGCACACAGCGCCATTGTGTTGGTGTGCATTGGGGGCTTGCTCGACGGAGACTTGTTCACCCGTGCGCAGGTGTGGTTTGGTGGCAAGCAGGTCTACGCCGGTGGCGGCTTGATCAAAGAAGTGCCTGAAATCCACCGACTGAGTGCGTCAAACCCGGCATATCGCGCCAATTTGCTGGTGGCAGAGGGGACCCAAGCCGGAACGGCGATCCTCAACCAACCAAGCGGCATCTTGCTGCAAGAGTTGCCTTTCTCGATAGAGCTCAAGAAATTCATCGTGGAGTACTACAGCACCGGCATGCCCAAGCTGTTTGCCAGCGACATCGTGATCCATGACCGCGAAACGGGCGAGAAAATCGCCACGCGCGTGGAGGTCAATAAGCCCGCCAGCCACAAAGGGGTGGAGATTTACCAAAGCAGCTTTGACGATGGTGGCTCCAGCGTGAAACTGCAAGCCATGCCCATGCGCGCGGCGACCAAGGCGTTTGAAGTTGACGGCACGATTGGCAGCTCGACCCAACTGAGCAAAGGCGACAAAGGCGACAAAGGTGACAAAGCCGCAGCCAACCAACTCACGCTGGAGTTTGCGGCGTTGCGCGTCATCAACGTTGAAAACATGAGTGCGCAAGGGCCGCAGCTTGGGTCGGCCGGTTCGGGAGGCAGTGGTGGCGTCGATGTTCGCAAGGTCGATTTGAAGTCTTCAGCGCTTTTGCAGTCCATTGAGTCGCGTTTGGGGGCAGGCAACAAAACGCTCACAGCGAAACAGCTTCGCAACATCGGCCCAAGCATCACGTACAGGCTCAGAGACGGCGCGGGGCAAGCCAACGAATTCCACAATTACATGTTTCCAGTCGATTTGGGCGACGGCGTACCGGTTTTCCTCATGGGCGTGCGCGAGACAGTTCAAGAGGGGTTCAGGTACTTGCGCGCACCCGCAGATGAGAAACGCGAAATCGCTGGCTTTGCGCGGTTACGCGGCGCATTGCTCGACGACCGACTGCGCGAGGCGGCCATCAAACGCTATGCCAGTGCCGCGGTTGATCCGTCGCGCCCTGAAATGGCTGCGCAGTTGTCTGCGTCAGCTAATCGAGCATTGGGATTGTTTTTGGGCGGACCAGTCGTTGGCGACGGCTCTAACAACCCGACATCAGGCACGTCAATTGCTGGTTTGGCCGCCATCAGTGACTTTCTCGAAAAAAGTGTTCCGGCAGCAGACCGCGACAAGGCCAGCGAGGTATTGGTGCGCATGCTTAACGGCGTGATTTTCGAGGTCAATCAATTGGCTCGCGAACAGGCGGGGTTGCCACCGTTGCCTCAAAGCGACGAGACTCGCGCATTCATGACACAAGCCGTGCTGGCGTTGAGCGACATCAGCTTTTACCCGGCGCCGATGGCGTTTCATCTCAAAGATTTCACGCAAGTTCAGGCCAGCGTATTTCAAGTTGCTAAAGCGCCTGGCCAGCCGGTCGTGTATTTGGGCTGTTTGTTGTTGATCTTGGGCGTTTTTGCGATGCTGTATGTGCGAGAGCGCCGACTTTGGGTTTGGATCAGCGACCTCGGCCACCATAAGGCTGGCGTGAGTATGGCGATGTCAAGTAACCGCAAAACGATGGACTTGGATCACGAGTTTGTACGCCTCAAGACTACTTTGCTAGGGCGCTGATGCGCCTGTGCCGCCAACTGCCGCATAGATTGATCAACACATCACACGACGTTGAATTGCTAAACACAAAGCATCATGAATACCACCACCACCCCGTTGCCAACCGCCCAGTCACCCGCCCAGTCACCGGCAGCCAATAACCCGACGATTGAGTTTCATCAAGGCTACTTTGCCCAGCGAAATCGACTCGATTGGCTTTTCGCCTTCGTTTGCTTGGTGGCTGGTGTCTACGCTTTTTGGCGATTCAACGCGCGCATGGACGGCTACGAAAAAGCGATTTTCTTGGGTCTTATCCCGTGCTTGGTGGCGATTGGCTGGATGTGGCGCTCTTTGCAGGTGCTCGCGGTCATCGTCAGCGCCTGCACGCTCGTGGCAATCGCGTCATATGGTGGGGTTGACGGGGGCGATTTGAAACGCGCCGAGTCGGTTTTCTTGCTCAAGTATTTTTTGTCGAGCCAATCCGCTATTTTGTGGATGAGCATGTTGTTCTTCATGAGCACCGTGTTTTACTGGTTGGGTTTGTTAATCAAGCGTGGTGACGAAACGTTGGATATCCTGGGCACTCGGCTGGCATGGACAGCAGTGGGCATGGCCATGATCGGAACATTGGTTCGTTGGTTTGAAAGTCACCAAATGGGTCCCGATATTGGGCACATTCCAGTCAGCAACTTGTACGAAGTGTTTGTGCTGTTTTGTTGGTTGACGACGCTTTTCTATTTGTACTTTGAGCAGCAATACAAAACCCGCTCTCTCGGCGCATTTGCCATGTTGGTGGTGAGTGCGGCTGTCGGCTTTTTGCTTTGGTACACCGTGGTTCGCGAGGCTCACGAGATTCAGCCGCTGGTTCCGGCACTCAAAAGCTGGTGGATGAAGTTGCATGTACCAGCCAACTTTGTGGGTTACGGCACCTTCGCTCTGGCCGCGATGGTCGCGTTTGCGTACCTCATCAAACACCAAGCCAACGAGACTCGTTGGTTCAAATTACTGCCGTTGTGGTTATTGGGGATCGTGCTGTGCTTTGAGCCGATTGTGTTCCGCAAGTCGCCAACGGGTGGCTTGGCCGACTATTGGGCCGTTTATTTCGGTATGTCGGCGCTGATTGTTGGCGGTATTTTGGCCATGCGACAGCGCATCGCCGCCCGGATGCCCAGCTATGAAGTGCTCGACGACATGATGTACAAGTGCATTGCAGTGGGGTTTGCTTTTTTCACGATTGCGACTGTATTGGGCGCGCTTTGGGCAGCCGAGGCTTGGGGCGGCTACTGGAGCTGGGACCCAAAAGAGACCTGGGCGTTGATCGTGTGGCTGAACTATGCTGCGTGGTTGCACATGCGCCTGATGAAAGGCTTGCGTGGCACGATTTCAGCTTGGTGGGCTTTGGTTGGCCTGGCCGTGACAACGTTTGCGTTTTTGGGCGTGAACATGTTTTTGAGCGGACTGCACAGCTACGGCACTTTGTAAGGCTGGCCAGCGTTTTGCGACCAAACTGCACGTTCCAATTCAACGGGCGGGCATTTTCAGGAGATTTGAGATGTTGATTCGCACCCAATCTGATGGTTTTAACCACGCCACGTCGAGCGACATCACGCCTCGAGCAGCTTTTGAGCAGCGCCGACAAATTTTGCAGGGCATGGCGGCTGGGGCAGCCGGGTTGGGCCTGAGTGGTTTTGCGTCGCGTCAGGCGTTTGCTGAGACGATGCGCCCCAACAAGTTGGCCGCATTGGCAGCAACGCCGTCAAAAGTGGCAGGCGCCCAAACCATGGAAAAGCTCACCCCCTACGCCGATGTGTCGGGGTATTGCAACTTCTATGAGTTCGGCACCGATAAAGGTGATCCTGCACGCAATGCGCACACGTTGAAAACCCGTCCGTGGACTGTGCAGGTTGAGGGCATGGTGAAGTCACCCAAGACATTTGGCATCGAGGACTTACTCAAGCTCAGCCCGATGGAAGAGCGAATCTATCGGTTGCGCTGCGTAGAAGGGTGGTCCATGGTTGTGCCGTGGATTGGTTACTCGCTTGCGGAGTTGATCAAAAAAGTTGAGCCGCTCGGCAGCGCCAAATATGTCGAGTTCGTTACCTTGGCGGACCGGGATCAAATGCCCGGCGTGAAGTCGTCGGTACTGCCTTGGCCGTATGTTGAGGGCTTGCGCATGGATGAGGCGATGAACCCGCTGACGCTGCTGACGTTCGGTCACTACGGTGAGGTGCTGCCAAACGCAAACGGCGCGCCGGTGCGTTTGGTGTTGCCTTGGAAATATGGCTTCAAAAGTGCGAAGAGCATCGTCAAAATCCGCTTCACTGACAAAGAGCCGCGCACCGCATGGAATGGCGCTGCGCCGCAAGAGTATGGATTTTTCTCAAACGTGAACCCTGGCGTTGATCACCCGCGCTGGAGTCAAGCGACCGAGCGACGCATCCCGGAAGACGGCTTGTTCGCGAAGAAACGCAAAACCATGATGTTCAACGGCTACGAGGCCCAAGTTGGCCAAATGTACGCAGGCATGGATTTGCGCAAGTTCTTTTGATTGGCACGCCAGAGTTGTCCGTGCGCCAGTATTTGTTGAAGCCGGCCGCCAAGGCTGTGCTTTTCGCTGCTTGTCTGTTACCCGTAGCATGGTTGACCTACGCGGCGTTTAACAACTTGTTGGGCGCCAACCCGGCTGAGGCGCTGATTCGCGGCACTGGAGACTGGACTTTGCGGTTCTTGTGCATTGTGCTGGCCGTCACACCCTTGCGAGTCATCAGCAAAACACCCCAATTGGCTCGGTTTCGGCGCATGTTGGGTTTGTTTGTGTACTTCTATGCGATGTTGCATCTCACCGCGTATGCGTGGCTGGACATGGGCTTTGATGTCGATGACACGATCAAAGACATCATCAAACGACCCTTCATTTTGGTTGGCTTCACGGCAGTCATGTTGCTCACGCCATTGGCACTGACGTCGTTTAACCGCGCGATTCGCAGCCTAGGAGCCAAACGCTGGCAAACCTTGCACAAACTGGTTTACGTGATCGCCGGTTTGGGTATCCTGCATTTTTTCTGGATGCGGTCAGCCAAAAACAACTTCAACGAGGTCGCAGTCTATGCAGCGGTCCTCTCGGTGCTTTTGGGCTGGCGTTTGGTGCAATATTTGAAGAAATAGGCTGTTGGTCGCCGAATCTATTGAATTCGTTGCTATGAATTTTGATACTACGCAAGGCGAGCCTCTGCGGCAATCATGTCTGCAAATGTCTCGCGCTCTCGGATGACTCGGACCTGGTCGCCTTTGACCATGATCTCGGCTGCCCGGCCTCGGGTGTTGTAGTTGCTGGCCATGGAGCTGCAATATGCGCCCGCTGAAAGCACCGCCAACACATCACCCGCCTGCACCTTGAGCTCACGGTCACGTCCAATCCAATCGCCGCTTTCGCATACCGGGCCGACCACATCAAAAATGGTCGTTGATGTCTCATCGGTGCGGTTGCCCACGGTGGCGATGTGGAGATAGGCCTGGTACATCGCCGGCCTTGGCAGGTCG
>JANOPN010000198.1:0-83355 GCA_031421855.1 Comamonadaceae bacterium | reverse complement strand
GCCAAATCAAGGCGCTTAACCATTTGGATGCCGCGCTGGACTCGCGAATTGACTCGGTTGTCGCGGGTATTTTGGACGATGTCCGGGTTCGAGGCGACGAAGCCGTGCTGGACTACACCCGCCGTTTTGATTCGATGTCGCCTGCCCAGATGGGTGACTTGGAATTGACGCAAACCGAGTTTGCTCAAGCGTTCGAGCGCATTTCTGCCCCCCAGCGCCTCGCATTGCAAGCTGCAGCGGCGCGAATTCGGGTCTATCACGAGGCGCAAATGCAGGCTTGTGGTCAAAGTTGGCAATACACCGAGGCTGACGGCACGGTGTTGGGTCAAAAAGTCACGCCGCTTGACCGAGTTGGCATTTACGTGCCGGGTGGCAAAGCCAGCTACCCCAGCAGTTTGCTCATGAGCGCCATCCCCGCCCACGTGGCGGGCGTTGGTGAGGTCATCATGGTCGTGCCGACACCGCGCGGCGAGCGCAACGACATGGTGCTGGCCGCCGCCCATGTGGCAGGCGTGACCCGTGCATTTGCCATTGGTGGCGCGCAGGCGGTTGGTGCCTTGGCTTATGGCACCGCGACTATTCCAAAAGTCGACAAAATCACGGGCCCAGGTAACGCCTATGTGGCCGCTGCCAAACGCCGCGTGTTTGGTGTCGTGGGCATTGACATGATTGCTGGCCCCAGCGAGATTTTGGTGTTGGCAGACGGTACGACCCCACCCGATTGGGTGGCGATGGATTTGTTCAGCCAGGCCGAGCACGTCGTATTGGCGCAGAGTATTTTGTTGTGCCCCGACGCAGCCTACATCGACGCGGTTCAGGCGGCAATTGATCGGCTCTTGCCTGAGATGCCGCGTGCAGCCATCATCGCCAAGAGTTTGAACGACCGAGGCGCGCTGGTCCACACCCAAAGCATGAGTCAGGCTTGCGAGATCAGCAACTTGATCGCGCCGGAGCATTTGGAGGTTGCCTGCGCCGACCCGCACCAGTGGGAGCCTGTGCTCAGGCATGCAGGCGCGATCTTCATGGGCGCCTACACGTCTGAGAGTCTGGGCGACTACTGCGCGGGCCCAAACCACGTGTTGCCGACCGTGGGCACGGCGCGGTTTTCGTCGCCCTTGGGTGTGTACGACTTCCAAAAGCGCAGCTCGATCATCGCAGTGAGCGAGCAAGGCGCCCAAACCTTGGGCCCAATCGCAGTAGAACTCGCCACCAGCGAAGGTTTGCATGGCCACGCACGCGCTGCGCACATGCGCTTGAAGTCCTAAAAATAATAGCAACAAACCCAATGAATTCGGTGGCCAAGGCCGTATTTTGATCAAAATCTACTCAAAATGAAACGCAAGTCGTGTATTGATGAGCTGATTCGCCATTGACACGAGAACGGCACGAAATTCACACGAACTTCGTGTAACACGAAGTTCGTGTTATGATGGCGGTATGAAAAACGTCACCATCACCGTTGAAGACGATGTGCTCGAATGGGCGCGAATCGAAGCCGCCAAGCGCAATTCGAGCGTGTCTCGGATGATGGGTGCCCTGCTCGCCGGAAAAATGAAGGCCGAAGACCGATACGAGCGCGACATGCGTGAAGCCTTGAAGTTTGAGAGTTTTGGGGTCAGCAATGCACCGTATTACACGCGAGAGGAGCTCTATGACCGTGCCGGTTTTCGTTGATACCAACGTGTTAATTTACGCCCTTGATGAGAGGGATCAAGTCAAACAAATCCGCGCGCAGCTTTGGGTAACGCATTGTTGGACCCAAAGCGCTGGCCGAGTCAGCATTCAGGTACTGAATGAGTTTTACGTGAATGCGCTGTCAAAATTCAAGGCGAGCATCACCTTGCAGAAGGCGCGCAGCGAAGTTCGCCGTTTGCGCAGCTGGCATCCGGCACCGCTTGATGAAGAAACCGTTGAAGGAGCTTGGGCGATACAAGACCGCTACCCCTTAAGTCATTGGGACGCCCTGATTTTGTCCAGTGCACAGCAACAAGAATGCGGTGTTGTGCTCAGCGAAGACATGGCGCATGGACAGCGGTATGACAATTTGCTGGTCGTCAACCCGTTCATGGTCGAGCCAGGTCAACTCAACGACTTTTCAAGGATTAGTGCATGACCACCAACCCCCTGAACCGCATCCGCCGTGACGTTCAAGGCATGCACGCTTACGCCGTTCAAGACAGCACCGGCATGATCAAGCTGGATTCGATGGAAAATCCGCACCGACTCAGCGACGCGTTGCAAGCCCAATTGGGTGCTCGACTGGGTGCGTTGGCAGTTAACCGCTACCCCGGCGCGCGAGTTGATGCGCTCAAAGCGGCGCTGGTTGACCATGCAAAAGTGCCCGCAGGCAGTAGCCTCATGCTGGGCAATGGCTCTGACGAGCTGATCTCGCTCTTGGCCATGGCGGTTGCTCCGGCACCCGGTGACCGCACCGCGCAAGTTGCCACCATTCTCGCGCCGGTTCCAGGTTTCGTCATGTATGCGATGAGCGCGCAGTTTCAGGCGCTGAACTTTGTGGGCGTGCCGTTGACCGCTCGGTTTGAGCTCGACGTGCCCGCCATGCTGGCCGCGATTGCACTGCATCGGCCGGCGATCACGTATTTAGCCTGCCCAAACAACCCCACCGCGAACTTGTGGTCGGCCGCTGATGTCGATGCCGTCATCGAAGCTTGCGCGCAAATCGGTGGCCTGTGCGTGCTTGATGAAGCCTACCAACCCTTCGCATCAGCAAGCTACAGCGTCTTAGTGAGTGCTCACTCTCATGTGCTGGTGATGCGCACGCTGAGCAAGTTTGGCTTGGCTGGCGTGCGACTGGGCTATCTGTTTGGCCCGGCGGCGCTGATTGACGCGATCGACAAGCTGCGCCCGCCGTACAACATCAGCGTCCTCAATGCCGAATGTGCGCTGTTCGCGCTCGAGCACGAATCCATCTACGTCGAACAAGCCGCGCAAATCCGCGCCGACCGCGAAACCCTCATGGCAGGCTTGCGCAAGATCGACTCGATTGAGGTGTTTGACAGCGAAGCCAACATGGTTTTGGTGCGCGTTAAAGATGCCGATGCCAGCTTCGCCGCCTTAAAAGCCCAAGGGATCTTGGTCAAAAACGCCTCGCGCATGCACCCGCTGTTGACAAACTGCCTTCGGCTGACGGTGGGTACGCGGGCTGAAAACGAGGCGGTCCTCAGGGTTTTAGGTCAGTCTATTTAATAGTCTAGTTTAAAATAGTCTCGTCCATTCCGAATTCGGATATAAAATAGCTGGATGTCACGCATCCCCATTCCTGAGCGCAACATCGCCGCGCTGATTGCGAAAGACCTCCAACGAAAGATGGTGCTTTTGGCCGGGCCGCGCCAAGTGGGCAAAACCACGTTGGCAAAGGCCTTGATTGCGTCAAAGCGACTCGGGCTGTCCGGTGGCCGCTACTTAAACTTTGACTTTGACGAAGACCGACAAGCGATTTTGAGCAAACGGTGGGCCCATGACGACACCTTGCTGGTGTTTGACGAACTGCACAAATACCCCGACTGGAAAAACTGGCTCAAAGGGCTGTTTGATGTGCGCGGCATCACCAGCGGGCATGCACACCCGCACCAGATTTTGGTCACCGGATCGGCCCGTTTGGATGTGTACCGCGAGGGCGGCGACTCCATGCTTGGGCGCTATCACCTGTGGCGGCTTCATCCATTCACGTTAGACGAGTTGCCGCCCGGCATGATGCCCGAGGGCGCGTTGCAGCGACTCCTAAGCGTCGGCGGTTTTCCTGAGCCCTTCATAGCAAACGACGAGCGCGAGGCCCGGCGCTGGCGCAATGCACGTTTTGACCGCGTGCTGCAAGAAGACATTCGCGACCTGGAGAGCATCAAAGACATTCAACGCCTGCGCTTGTTTTTGGATTTGCTGCGCCAGCGAGTGGGTGGTTTGGTGGTTTTGTCTAACTTGGCAGTCGACGTGCAGATATCACCGCCCACCGCGAAAGCGTGGCTTGCGGCGCTTGAGCGCATGTATTTGCTCTTCACCGTCATGCCTTACTCAGGCGCGAGTGCGCGCGCGGTGCAAAAGCCGCCCAAGGTCTACTTTTTCGATAACAGCGACGTTTTGCCGCCAAACGCGTTGGGCGGTGGTGAGCAGCAATCAACCATCGGGGCTAAGTTCGAAAATCTGGTCGCCACGCACTTGCTCAAGCGGCTGCACCGGCTGGAAGACGAGCATGGCCATCGCTGCGAGCTTCGCTACATCCGCGACAAAGAAGGCCGCGAAGTCGATTTTGCGGTGTTCGTCGATGGTGAATTGACCGAGCTCATCGAGGTTAAAACCGGCGATGCCCGCATCAGCCCCCATTTGCGCTACTACGCCCAGCGCCTCAAACCGCCCAAAGCCACCCAGATCGTCGCCCATTTGGAGCATCCCTTTGACCAGGACGGCATCCACGTCACCAGCGTATTGCACTACTTTGCACCCACGCGAGCCTGATAATCAGCACATGAACTCGCCACGCCAAGCCACCGTCACCCGCAAAACCGCCGAGACCGATATCACCGTCAGCCTGAACCTTGACGGCACAGGCATCGCCAATTTGTCCACGGGCATCGGCTTTTTTGACCACATGCTGGATCAAATCTCGCGCCATGGCTTGATTGACCTGGACATCCAAGCCAAAGGCGACTTGCACATTGACGGCCACCACACGGTTGAAGACGTGGGCATCACGCTGGGTCAAGCGGTGGCGCAGGCCGTTGGCGACAAAAAGGGCATTAACCGCTACGGCCATTCGTATGTGCCACTCGACGAGGCTTTGACTCGCGTCGTGATCGATTTTTCGGGGCGCCCGCAGCTGGAGATGAACATCGCGTTCACCGCCGGGGCGATCGGCGGCTTTGACACCCAGCTGGCGCATGAGTTTTTTCAGGGCTTTGTGAACCACGCCAACGTCACCTTGCACATCGACAACCTCAAAGGCCACAACGCCCACCACCAGTGTGAAACCGCGTTCAAAGCCTTCGCTCGCGCCCTGCGCATGGCGCTCACGCCCGACCCCCGCGCCGCGGGCATGATTCCATCGACCAAAGGCTCGCTTTGAGTGGTTTTTGATGAATTATCGGCACTTGGTCACCGGATCCATTGACTTCATTGCTATCAAAACGTGAGTAATCAACAAACCGTTGCCGTCGTTGATTACGGCATGGGCAACCTGCGCTCGGTCGCCCAGGCCGTGATTGAAGCGGCTAGGGGCATGAACACCCGCGTGCTCATCACCCAAGACCCCGGCGTTGTTGACGCGGCCGACCGCGTGGTGTTGCCCGGCCAAGGTGCCATGCCTGACTGCATGGCTTGCCTGCGCGACTCGGGGCTGCAAGCGGCTGTCTTGCGCGCAGCAGCGAGCCGCCCGCTTTTTGGGGTTTGTGTGGGCATGCAAATGTTGCTTGATTCGAGCGACGAAGGCCCAACTCACGGCTTGGGCCTCATCGCTGGGCGGGTCAAAAAGTTTGATCTGCGTGGCCGTTTGCAGGCTGATGGCAGCCGCTTCAAGGTGCCGCAAATGGGCTGGAACCAAGTGCGCAAGAGCGCCGCCCACGCGCAACACCCGCTTTGGCAGGGCGTGCCTGACGACAGCTATTTTTACTTCGTCCACAGCTTCTACGCCGAGCCCACCGACCCCGCGGATTGCCTGGGCCAAACCGACTACGGCGGCGAGTTTGCAAGCGCACTTGCGCGCGGCAACCTTGTCGCAACCCAATTTCATCCCGAAAAAAGCGCCGATCAAGGCTTGCAGCTGTATCGCAACTTCTTGACTTGGCAGCTCTAACCGCTACCTGACCCCATGATCCTCATTCCCGCCATCGACCTCAAAGACGGCCAAGCCGTGCGCTTGCAACAAGGCGACATGAACGCCTCAACCGTCTTCGGCGAACCCGTTGACATGGCCAAGCGTTGGATTGACGCAGGAGCGCGGCGCTTGCATTTGGTTGACCTCAACGGCGCATTTGCTGGTACACCCAAAAATCTGGGCGTCATCACGTCGATTTTGAAGCTCGTCGGCGACAAGTTTCCAGTGCAACTCGGCGGCGGCATCCGCGACATGGCCACGGCTGCAGCCTACATTCACGCTGGGCTGCGCCACCTCATCATTGGCACCGCAGCCGTGAAAGACCCGGCCTTTTTGCGCCAAGTTTGTGCTGAATACCCTGGGCAAATCATCGTGGGGCTTGATGCCAAAGACGGCTTTGTTGCAACCGACGGCTGGAGCAAAGTCACCACCATCGATGTGATTGAGCTGGCCCAATCGTTTCAAGATTTGGGCCTCAACTCAATCATCTACACCGATATTGGCCGCGACGGCATGCTGGGCGGCATCAACGTCACCGCAACTGCCAAACTGGCCCAAGCAGTCAACATCCCCATCATTGCCTCGGGCGGGCTGGGCAGCATGGCCGACATCGACGCCCTGTGCGCAGTCGAGTCACTCGGCGTGCAAGGCGTCATCTGTGGCCGCGCCATCTACTCAGGCGCGCTGGACTTCGCCCAAGCTCAAATCAGGGCCGATTCGATCTGTTTTAGTACCAAATAGGCACTTGGTCACCGGATTCATTGAGTTTGTTGCTATACATTTTGAGTAGATTGATCCACCATGCTCGCCAAACGAATCATCCCCTGTCTTGACGTCACCGGTGGCCGCGTAGTCAAAGGCGTTAATTTTTTAGAACTGCGCGATGCCGGCGACCCGGTTGAGATCGCGGCTCGCTACAACGAGCAAGGGGCCGATGAGCTGACGTTTTTAGACATCACTGCGACGAGTGACGGGCGCGGCATGATTTTTTCGATCATCGAGGCGGTTGCTTCAAAAGTGTTCATTCCGCTCACCGTTGGCGGCGGCGTTCGCACGGTAGACGACGTGCGTCGCTTGCTCAACGCCGGTGCCGACAAGACCAGCTTCAACTCAGCCGCGATTGCCAACCCACAGGTGATTCGCGACGCGTCAAGCAAATACGGTGCGCAGTGCATCGTCGTGGCCATTGATGCCAAGCGCAATGCTGCGGGCAGCGGCTGGGATGTCTACAGCCACGGCGGCCGCCAAAACACCGGGCTTGACGTGGTGGCGTGGGCCAAGCAAATGGCCGAGCACGGTGCGGGGGAGATTTTGCTGACCAGCATGGACCGCGATGGCACAAAATCGGGCTTTGACTTAGCCTTGACCAAAGCGGTGAGCGATGCGGTCGATGTGCCCGTGATCGCCTCGGGCGGTGTTGGCGGATTGGACGACTTGGCCGACGGCATTGAGCTGGGCCGGGCCGACGCGGTGTTGGCCGCCAGCATCTTTCACTACGGCACACACACCGTGGGCGAGGCCAAGGCGCACATGGCAAAACGGGGCATTGCGGTGCGTTTGTGAGTCATTTTGATGAATAATTGGCAGTTGGTCACCGGATTTATTGGGTTTGTTGCTATTATTTTTAATGAGGTTTTTGCTTGCAAAACACAGCTCTGACCTGGCTCGATCGGGTGAAGTTTGACGAACGCGGCTTGGTCGCAGCCATCGCGCAAGAGCGGGGCAGCGGCGATGTCCTCATGGTCGCGTGGATGAACCGCGAGGCGCTTGAAGCCACGGCGGTCAAGGGCGAGGCGGTGTATTTCAGCCGCTCGCGACAGCGGCTGTGGCACAAAGGCGAGGAGTCAGGACATACGCAAAAAGTACACAATATTCGCCTGGACTGCGACGGTGATGTGATTTTGCTGAGCGTCACCCAAGCCGGTCATGAGCCCACAATCGCCTGCCACACGGGCCGCCACAGTTGTTTTTACTCAAGGTTGCAAGGAAATGAATGGGTCGTGGTGGATCCGGTCTTGAAAGACCCGGAAATGATCTACAAATAGCGTCATGACTGAACCCATTTCAAACCCAAGCGGCGACTCCTCGCGCGACCACCTCGCTCGGCTCAGCGACGTGATTGAGACCCGCAGGCAAGGCGACCCAGCAACGAGCTACGTGGCGCGGCTGTTTGCCAAAGGCCCCGACGCGTTTTTGAAAAAGGTTGGCGAAGAAGCCACCGAGTTTGTGATGGCTGGAAAAGACCTGGAGCACGCAAGCAACGACGCGCGATCCGACGAACGGGACAAACTCGTGGACAGGCTGGTGGGCGAAGCGGCAGATTTGTGGTTTCATTCACTGGTGGGTTTGTCCTACTTTGGCATCAAGCCTCAAGCCGTGTTGGATGAGCTTGCGCGGCGTGAGGGTTTGAGTGGGCTGGAAGAAAAAGCGGCGCGCAAAGCGCAAAGCCGCGAAGACAGTGGTGAGTAGCCGCTGATTGGGAATGGCTCTGTTTTTGAATTGAAATGACTTCCAATGAACGATGTTATTGATCCGCAGCGTGACAAATCCCTCAAAACCGTGGGCATCATCAGCTATGCCCTGCACACCATCGTGGCGCTGGGCGCGATGTTGCCGGGCTTGGAAGGCAGCGTGTTGCTGCTTTTGATCGCCTTGGTCATCGACATCGTCAAGCGCGACGATGCGGCCGGAACGTGGCAAGAGAGCCATTTCAAATGGCGGCTGCGCTCGGTCGTGTGGGTGTCGGTGCTCTACATCGTCACGGCACCGCTGTTTTTGCTGCTGTACATCCCCGGCAAAATCGCGTGGGTCATCATCTCGATTTGGTTCGCGTACCGAATCATTCGCGGGTTTCTGAACCTCAACGACAACAAGCCCATGCCCGAATGAGCACAGACGAAAACTGCCTGTTTTGCAAAATCGTTGCGGGCAAGATCCCTTCGCGCAAGGTGTATGAAGATGATGAAATCTACGCGTTTCATGACATTCACCCTTGGGCGCCGGTGCATTTTTTAATCGTTCCCAAGCTGCATTTGCCAAGCTTGGCCCATGTGGGGTCAGAGCATGTCGCGCTTTTGGGTCGCATGCTGGTGCTGGCTCCCAAATTGGCGCTGGAGCAGGGCTGCCGACCCTACCCACAAGGCGGGTTTCGAGTGGTCACCAACACTGGGATCGAGGGCGGGCAAGAAATTCACCACCTGCACATCCACGTGATGGGCGGCCCCAGGCCGTGGTTGAAAGGGTGATTTCGATTGCTGTCACACGCTTGTGGTGTTGTGCCGCCTAGAATTGGGCATCAGGAATCGTTTTGTGCGCCTTGCATGGCGTGAACAGGAGTAAGACATGGGTTCGTTTTCAATTTGGCATTGGTTGATCGTGTTGTTGGTGGTGGTGATGATTTTTGGCACGAAGAAGCTGCGCAACATGGGCTCAGACTTGGGCGGCGCTGTCAAAGGCTTCAAAGACGGCATGAAAGACGGTGGCAATGCCGAGGCCAAGTCGGATGACAAAGCGCCTGTGCAGGTCGAAGCCGGTGCGGCAACCGCCAGCAAAACGACGATTGACGTCGAAGCCAAGCAAAAAAGCTGATGACCGTTTGCATCGGTAACTGCCGTGATTGATTTAGGCGTATCCAAAATCGCGCTCATTGGCGTGGTCGCATTGATCGTCATCGGCCCCGAGAAGCTGCCCCGCGTGGCCCGCATGGTTGGTGCGATGCTGGGCAAGGCGCAGCGTTATGTGGCCGACGTGAAGGCCGAGGTCAACCGATCGATTGATCTTGAAGAGCTGAAAAAAATGCGTGACGGTGTCGAAACCGCCGCGCGCGATGTCCAAAATTCGGTGCAGACGGCGGCCAGCGACTTTGAAAGCGGCGTGAACGATCTCGACAAGAGCCTCGCGAACGACAACCCGTCCATTTGGGAGCCGCCCAACCCTGAATACCGCCACCCCAAGAAAAAGTGGCGCGTCAAGCGTTCAGCCATGCCGGGTTGGTACAAGGCCCAGTCGGGCACGCGCACCAAGGCGCTGTCGGGCGCGGCGCGTGTGGCGCGGTTTCGCCCACACAAAGTTCAATGAAGCCGCTTCAGCGCCCTAGCTGACGCGCGCATGATCGAGACCCATGGCTGACAAATCCCCCAAAGACGACGAACTGGCTGGCACCGAAGCCCCGTTCGTTGACCACTTGATTGAATTGCGCGACCGCTTGCTTTACTGCGTGTACGGGCTGGCTGTCGCTGCCGGCTTGCTCGCCATTTGGCCTGGGCCAAGCGGGTTGATTGACATGCTGGCCGTGCCCATCCGCGCCCACATGCCACCAGACGCCAAGTTGATCGCGATTGGTGTGTTTTCGCCATTTTTTGTGCCACTCAAAGTGCTTTTGATGGCGGCCGTTTTGTTGGCGTTGCCGTGGCTGATGTACCAAATTTGGATGTTCGTCGCGCCGGGTCTGTACAACCACGAGAAGAAGTTCGCTATTCCCCTGATCTTTTTTGGCAGCATGTTGGCGTACATCGGCATCGCGTTCGTTCAGTTTTTTGTGCTTGACAAGATGTTTGGGTTCATTCAGCAGTTCACGCCGAAGTCGGTCGCAGCGACGCCCGATGTGGCCAGTTACGTGGAGGCAATTTTGTCGCTGTACATCGCGTTTGGCATGGCGTTTCAAGTGCCGATTGTCGTGATGCTCTTGGTGCGGCTGAACATGGTGACGATTGAAAAGCTGCGTGACTTTCGGGGCTATTTTGTTGTGGTTGCCTTTGTCATTGCTGCTGTGGTCACGCCACCGGATGTGATTTCGCAGCTAGCGCTGGCGATCCCCATGTGCATCTTGTACGAGATCGGCATCATCGCGGCCAAGTGGTTTGCCAAGTCAAGCGCAGCGCCAGCGGATCCCAATGAAGCGGGACAGTCGCCGAATTGATTTCGCTATTGTTTGTGTAGCAAATAACTCAATGAATCCGGTGACCAAGAGCTGATTTGACTAAAAATCGGCCTCAATAGAGCGATTTTTGGCCCTCCGGCCGGGTTTTGAATCGCTTGTGTAGCCACCAGTACTGGGTGGGGTGACGATCGATCAATTTCACCAATTCGTCGTTCATTCGGGTCGCGTCTGCCACTGGGTCTGCGCTTGGGAAATCGGTCCACGCCGGGTGAACCGTGACTTCGTATCCGCTTGGCGTCAGCTCGGTGCTGACTGAGATGACGACTGCGCGCCCCAAGCGTGCAAAACGGGCCAAGCTGGTCACGGTGGCGGCGGGTGTGCCAAAAAGTGGCGCAAAAACCGCACCGTCAGCGCCAAAGTCCATGTCTGGGAGCAAATAAAGCGCACCGCCGCGTTTGAGCGTGGCCAGCACGGGTTTGGTGCCGTGCGCGCGGGCGTGTGCGCTGGTGGGTGCAAACCGCTGGCGGCCGCGCAAAATCCAAGCGTCAACCACTTTGTTTGATTGATCGGTGTAAATCGTCGCCCATGCTTTGTTCGCCGCGCCATTGACTTGCGGGCAGGTCAGCGCGGTCCAGGCCGCGTCAAGCCCAACGAAGTGCGGTGCGAAGACGACGACCGGGTCGCTGCCGAAAAGCTCCTTCACTTGCCCGGTGACGCGTAAGCGCCTGGACAGAGTCTTGGCCGGGGCGTGCCACAGCCAACTGCGGTCAAGCCACGCTTGAGCGAAATACACGAAGATTTCCAGCGTTGGTCTACGCGTTAATTGGGTTTGATGCTGCGAAACTTGATGCGATTGTTGATGTGATTGTTGATGCGTTTGATACAACAACCAGTTGACTGATGCAATGTGCTTGCGCCTCGGTACGATCAACCAAAGCATTGCGCCAAACGCTGCGCCAAAGGCTCGCAGCCAAGTCAGTGGCAGCAACGCCAGCAGCCGCATGAAGCCGATACCCATGAGGCTCATCCCCCGAGCCATCCACGCGCTCATGCGCTGGCCTTGGGTTGCTTGTATCGGGCGTAGCCCCACAGGTATTGCTTGGGGCATTGGCGCACGATGCGTTCAACTTCTGCGTTGAGTTGCGCCAGGTTTTGCGCTGCGTCGCCTTCAAAAGTCGACTCAACCGCGGAGCATCGAACGACAAAGCCGCGCCCCCACGACAGGCGTTCGGCCCAGAGCATCAGCACGGTGGGCGAGTTTTGCGCCATCAGCCGCGTGGCCAAGGTCATTGTGTAGGCGGTTTTCCCAAAAAATGGCACCCACGCCCCCATGCCCTCGGGTGGCACTTGGTCGGGCAGCAGCCCCACACAACCGCCGCCGCGCAAGGCTTTGAGGAGTGACTTGACGCCGCTCAAGTCAGTCGGCACTGCCACCAACCCCGGCCGGTTGCGAGCGCTTTGAATGATTGGCCTGAGCCACAGTTGGCGTGCCGGGCGATACAGCACCGTCATGGGCGATGTGTCACCGAAGCGCTGCGCGTAAGCCCGCGCGACCGCTTCAAATGAGCCGACATGTGGGGTCATCAAGAGCACAGGCTTGTTTTTGCCCTGCGCCAGAGCCTCGGCGAGTAAGTCAGCGCCTTCCCAGCGCACGGTGACGTCTGACCCCAGCCAAATGCGAGGCAGCTCCGCCACCAATTTGCCGGCTTGGCTCACGCTGGCCAGACTTGTGGCCAGGTCGCAATGCGCGAGTCGCGCGTTGGCCTGCAAGCGTCTGCGGTAGGTTGGCGAGGCTAAAAACGCGATCCAGCCCAAGGCGTGCCCCAGCCCATGCAGCAACCAAAGCGGCGCATGCGACAAGGCGCGAAACAGCAACGAAAACAGTGAGTTCATGAAAGAGTTGGCAAGCACGGCGCACAAGTCAGGCCAGTGCTGTGAGGCGAATCGTTACAATCGATAAATCGCCGGGTTATTGAACAACTTGCGGGGCGATTCATAAATTTCCGCTAAAGCGTTCGCCACCTACCTCCCAGAGGTCGCGGCAACGCGATTTTCAACCATTTGGGTGACGCGAAATCCGCGTGCCTAAGGAGTGTAGTCAATGGCAACCGATTTTCTTTTTACCTCTGAGTCAGTCTCCGAGGGTCACCCCGACAAAGTCGCGGATCAAATCTCAGACGCGATTTTGGACGCAATTTTCGCCCAAGACCCGCGCAGCCGCGTT
Organism: Comamonadaceae bacterium; assembly: GCA_031421855.1. Lineage (GTDB taxonomy): Bacteria > Pseudomonadota > Gammaproteobacteria > Burkholderiales > Burkholderiaceae_C > JAAFHN01. The sequence continues at coordinate 70,428 of JANOPN010000198.1, read as the reverse complement.
GCCGCTGAGACGCTTTGCAACACGGGTTTGGTGGTTTTGGCCGGTGAGATCACGACCAACGCCCATGTGGACTACATCCAGGTCGCCCGCGACACCATCAAGCGCATTGGCTACGACAACACCGAGTACGGCATTGACTACAAGGGTTGTGCGGTCATGGTGTGCTACGACAAGCAAAGCAACGACATCGCGCAGGGCGTAGACCAAGCCTCAGACGACCACCTGAACACCGGCGCGGGCGACCAAGGCTTGATGTTTGGCTACGCCTGCGACGAAACCCCTGACTTGATGCCTGCGCCGATTTACTATGCGCACCGCTTGGTTGAGCGCCAGGCGCAAAAACGCAAAGACGGCAGCATGCCTTTTTTGCGACCTGATGCAAAAAGCCAAGTCACCATGCGCTACGTGGACGGCAAGCCCCACAGCATCGACACCGTGGTGCTCTCAAGCCAGCATTCGCCTGAGATGAGTTTGGGTGACAAGATGACCCCTGCCTTTTATGAGGCCGTGATTGAGGAAATCATCAAGCCGGTGCTGCCCAAGCACATGTTGATCGACACCAAATACTTGATTAACCCCACGGGTCGCTTTGTTGTCGGTGGCCCTCAGGGTGATTGCGGCCTCACCGGGCGAAAAATCATCGTTGACACTTACGGTGGCGCTTGCCCGCACGGCGGCGGCGCGTTCAGCGGCAAAGACCCATCCAAGGTTGACCGCTCGGCCGCTTACGCCGCACGCTATGTGGCCAAAAACATCGTCGCCGCTGGCTTGGCGCGCCAGTGCCAAATTCAAGTCGCTTACGCCATTGGCGTGGCACGCCCGATGAACGTCACGGTCTACACCGAAGGCACGGGCATCATGTCTGACGACAAGCTGTCGGCCTTGGTGAACGAGCATTTTGATCTGCGCCCCAAAGGCATCATTCAAATGCTTGACTTGTTGCGCCCGATCTACACCAAGACCGCCGCCTACGGCCACTTTGGCCGCAACGAGCCTGAGTTCACCTGGGAGCGCACAGACAAAGTGCAGGCGCTGCGTGCCTCTGCCGGGATCTAATCGCTCGAACTTCACGCAGTCATGAAGCTCACTTTGAGCGCGATGCGGCAATTTGCCGTGTCGCGCTCTTTGTTTTTGGCACCTGACTTGCTGGGTGCAGTTCAGCGCTTGGGCTATGTTCAAGCCGACCCCATGCGCGCACCTGCTCGTGCGCAAGACTTGATTCTTCGCCACCGCGTGCCGCACTACCAAGCGGGTGATTTGGAGCGCGCCTACGCCGAGTTGCCGCTTGAAGAGGCCTACTTCATCAACTACGGTTTCATGCCCCGAGACTTGGCGCAATTGATTCATCCACGGGCCAGCACTGAGCACTGGGATGCGCCGACCAAAGCACTTGCGCGGCAGTTGTTGGCTCACATCAACAGTCACGGAACCTGCCACCCAGAGCAAGTTAGCGCCCACTTCGGGCGTGAAAAAGCGACCAATCACTGGGGCGGTCAATCAACCGCGACGACGCATTTGCTTGGCAACATGCACCACCACGGGCAAATTCGAGTCGCTCGGCGTGAGTCTGGCACTCGGGTTTATGGCGTTGCGGTCGAGTCAGCGCTTCAGTCTGTGCAGCAGCGCGTTGCCAAACTCATGCATGTGCTCGTGCGGCAATACGCGCCGTTCACGGTTGCAAGCCTTCGGCGGCTGGGTAACATGCTGGCCGGCAGCACGCCGCAACTGGCTGTTGCGATTCGTGACGAGACCAAGCGCTTGGTGCATGAGTTGCCGCAGGGTCAAATCGACGGTGTCGTTTGGCTTTGGCCCGACGGCGAGTCGCCCAATGCGCAATCTTGTCCTGGCGGCGGCACCCGCGTGCGCCTTTTGGCGCCGTTTGACCCCGTGGTGTGGGACCGCGAGCGGTTTGAACAATTGTGGGGTTGGGCCTATCGGTTTGAGGCCTACACCCCAGCCAGCAAACGGGTGCGGGGGCACTACGCGCTGCCGCTTCTCGTGGGCGATCAGGTCTTGGGCTGGGCCAATCTCAGCGTGTCTACCGAGCGCCAACTGTGCGCAGAAATCGGCTTCATCTCAAGCGCGCCGCAAGCGATTCACCGATTGCAACAAGAGACCGAAGCCGAGCTGGCCGCCTTTGCCCAGTTTTTGGGGCTTGCCCGCTTGGATGCGTGCATCACCCGCCACCGGAACAGTGTTTTTTAGCGAAAGGAGTGAAAAGTAATGTCGTTTTGGCCTTTGGTCACCGGATTCAATGAGTTTGTTGCTATGTATTTTGATGACGGAACTGACCCTGAGCAACGCAGTCACGCCAACCTGATCGCCGCTCAGCGCAGTGACTCACTCTTTCGTCACAGGCAATCCAGCCGCTTCCCACTCCGGCAAACCGCCGCGCAACCAGTAGACCTTTTTGAAGCCCCTGGCTATGGCTTGCTGGGAGGCTTTGTAGGACTTCCAGCACTCCGCGCCGTTGCATGCAAAGATGCTGGGCTTGGACTTGTCCAAGCTGTCTGCCGCTGAAAAGTCGTCGAGGCTAGCCACGTAGGTGGCCTCTTTCACGCTTTTTTCAATATACGAAGCCAGCACTGCGCCCGGGATGCGCTTTGCTTTGTATTCGTTAGCGGTGCGCACGTCCACCAGCTGGGCGCCCTGTGCCATCAGGCGCTGGGTGGCGGCTGCGTCTATGCGCTCCACGCCAGCCAACGCGGCAGGGGTGAAGTGGCCCAAACCTGCCAAGTAGCGGTAAGGTGCGATGTCGGCCACGGGCTTCAACCGGCCCTGTCCCGCAGACTCCAGCCCGCCGGACACCGCCCATTGCAAAATGCGCGCGCGCAGGGGCTCAGACAAGTCTTTTTTCACCACCAGCACCGTACCGATCGGTACGGCAGGCGATGTTGCTAGCACCTTCGCCACGCCTGGGTTGCTTTTGGACCAAGAGTCAAATTGCGAGCGGCGCGCCACAGTGGCATCCGCAACCCCCATTTGCAGTGCAACCAAGCCCGCTTCGGCCGTGCGTTGGTACTCGACTTTGCTGGCTGAGAGCGCATTGCCGCTTTCGTTGACCATGCCCTTGGCCAAATAGCTGAACAGAGAGTCTTGGTGCGGCAGGTACACGCGCTTGCCGCGAAGGTCAGCTAAGGACTGCAAGGTGGGTGCGCCCACCATCACGAAAGTGCCTCGTTCGCCGCCGCTGGCGAGCACCTGGTAGCCATAGTTGAGTGCTGACGCCGCCACCTGCGCCGGTGCAATGAAAATGTCGTACTCGCCCGTGCGGGTGGCGCGCAACACGTTGGCAAAGTCGGTGCTGCTGGTGGTGATGACGGGTTGACCCAGCAGAGTCTCCAAGTTGGAGTCAATTTGCGTAACCTGACTGGCACGACCCAAGCGCTCGTTGGGGTCGGAGGCGATCATGAGTTTCAACTGGGCCTGTGCAGTGATCGCGTACCCAAACGCAGCAGCTGGCAGAAGCCAACGCAAAGCCATTCGGCCAGCTTTTTGAAAACCAACGTCTAAAAGAGGCATGGCCAGATCCTTGCTTTGTGGGAATAAATCAGCTTTTTGCCCTTTTAACTTGGCAGAAAAGAACCTCATCGTGACATTGTGACCCGTATAGGGTTGCGGCTCGCAACTCGAACTCGCCTTTTTTTCAATGCGCCAACCGATCCTGAACAGTTCAGTCACCCATGGACCGAGCCAAGCTCAGCTCGGCCATCAGGCGGTGGTCAGACTGCGCCAGTGACCAAGTGATGGCGTCTGCGTTGGCTTGGCGGCGTTTGGCAAACCAGATGCCCAAGCGGGTCGGGTTTGATTGCGGCTCGAGGTTGGCGGCAATCGTGGGTGCAACCACAGCTGAAGGCACGTTGCGGGCCAAACCGCGTTGCACAAGTGTGATCAGCGCTTCGATGCGCGTTTGGCCGTGGTGTTGGCTGGGTGTGGGAAAACCGGTAAAAGTGATGGTCGACATGGCTGACTCCTGAGCCGATGTGCCACTTGGCGATGGGTCAAGCGAGACACGAGTCAATTATAGGGTTTTCCCTAGTTTTTTGTTTAGATGCGCGCTTCTGATTTAAATGCGTTGGCGCTTCACTCAATCGTCAAGCGCACCCTGAGCTGCAAGTTGCGCCGAGGCTGTTGGTTACGCCCACTGAACACCTGCTGGCCCTGAGCAAAAACGACCGGGCGATGCCGTGGGATGCGATTGGAGTCGCATGGGACAAAAAATAATGACTTTTCGGCACTTGGTCAACGGATTCATTGAATCTGTTGCTATATCTTTAGGACTCATTCAACGCCCACCCGAGCTCAAACCCATGCCGCGCGCGATCACTTCTTTCATGATCTCGTTGGTGCCGCCGTAAATGCGCTGCACGCGGGCGTCGGCGTAGGCTCGTGTGATGGGGTACTCCCACATGAAACCATAGCCGCCAAAGAGTTGAACGCAGGCATCCATGACTTGGCATTGCAAGTCGGTCGTCCACAGCTTGGCCATGCTGGCGGTGCTGGTGTCGAGTTCGTCTTTTAAGACGAGTTCGGTGCAGCGGTCGACAAATACCCGGGCGACTTGAACTTGGGTTTGTAGCTCAGCGAGTTGGTAGCGGGTGTGCTGAAAGCTGGCGACCGGTTGGCCAAAGACCTGCCGCTCTTTGACATAGGCAACCGTCCAGTCGATGGCAGCTTGGGCGGCCGCGACTGCGGTGACTGCAATTTGCAGGCGCTCCCACGGCAGTTGCTCCATCAAGCAGATGAAGCCTCGGTTGAGCTGGGTCTCGCCTCCGAGCAAATGGCTTTTGGGTACGCGCACGTTGTTGAAAAACAGCTCGCTGGTGTCTTGCGCTTTGAGGCCAAGCTTTTTGAGTCGTTGGCCTTTTTCAAACCCCGGCATGCCCCGCTCAACTAAGAATAGGCTTGTCCCCTTCGCACCTGCCTGGGGGTTGGTTTTGGCCACGACGATGACCAAGTCCGCGTGCCAGCCGTTGGTGATGAAGGTTTTGCTGCCATTGATCACATAGTGGTCGCCTTGGTCGATGGCGGTGGTTTTGATGCCTTGCAAGTCGCTGCCCGCTGCGGGCTCGCTCATGGCGATTGCCCCGATGGTCGTGCCACTCGCCATGGCGGGCAAATAATGGGCTTGCTGCTCAGGCGTGCCGTAATGGGCGATGTATGGCGCGACGATTTCGCTGTGCAGCCCGTAGCCAATGCCCGTGAATCCGCCGGTGGCGAGTTCTTCCATCTGAATGATGGAGAAGCGCTTGTCCGCGCCGCAGCCACCGAATCGCTCGGGTAGCCCCATGCAAAGGTAGCCGTTTGCTCCTGCTTTGTCCCAGACGCCGCGATCAACGAAGCCTTGCTCCTCCCATTGCGCATGGTGTGGGGCAATTTCAATGTTCATGAATCGGCGAAAGCTGTCTCGAAACGCCTCGTGGTCGGCGTCAAACAGGGTGCGGGGGATCAATTGACTGGCAGGCATGTGGACTTTCCGGGTATTTTTACAAAGCGCTTGCTTGGCAAAAAGAATATACTCTTTTTTGACACACACACAGGAAAAACGCCGTGACCCAAGCATTCATCTACGAGGCCATTCGCACACCGCGAGGCAAAGGCAAGTCAGACGGCAGCTTGCATGAGGTCAAGCCGGTTGATTTGTTGGCCGGTTTGCTGACTGAATTGCAGCGGCGCAAGGGTTTTGATACCGCCCGGGTTGACGACGTGGTCATGGGCATCGTCTCGCCGATTGGCGAGCAGGGGTCAGTCTTGCCGAAGGTCGCGGCACTCAAGGCGGGCTGGGATTTTCGTTGCGCGGGGGTTCAAATCAACCGGTTTTGCGCCTCTGGCCTTGAGGCCGTCAACATGGCGGCCCAAAAAGTCGCCAGTGGTTGGGAGGATTTGGTCGTCGCAGGGGGCGTTGAGAGCATGAGCCGGGTCGCGATGGGCAGTGACGGCGGCGCTTGGGCGCAAGATCCGCAAACCAACATGGCCACAGATTTCGTGCCGCAGGGCATTGGCGCGGATTTGATCGCAACCTTGAGCGGGTTCAGCCGCGACGATGTTGATGCCTACGCGCTGGGCTCACAACAGCGCGCAACCGCCGCACGCGCTGCGGGGTACTTCAAGTCGTCAATCGTGCCGGTGCGCGACATGATCGGGCAGGTCATTTTGGAGGAAGACGAATTCATCAAGCCACGCACCACAATGGCGGGCCTGGCTGCGCTCAAGCCCAGTTTTGAGCAAATGGGGGCCATGGGTTTTGACGCGGTCGCCGCGCGCCGCTATCCGCAAGTCGAGCGCATCCACCACGTTCACCACGCGGGCAATGCGTCGGGCATCGTGGATGGCGCTGCGGCCGTGCTGGTTGGCAGCGAGGCGATTGGGCGCGAATACGGCTGGCAGCCACGGGCCCGAATTGTGGCCACGGCGCTGAGTGGTGCTGACCCAACCATCATGCTCACTGGCCCCATGCCCGCTGCGCGAAAGGCGCTGGCCAAGGCGGGTTTGAGCATCGACCAAATTGATTTGTTTGAGGTGAACGAGGCCTTTGCGGCGGTTCCGATGCGTTTCATGCAAGAGCTGGGTGTGCCGCATGACAAGGTCAACGTCAACGGCGGTGCCATCGCCATGGGTCACCCGCTGGGCGCGACTGGCGCGATGATTTTGGGCACCCTAATCGACGAGTTGCACCGCCGCCAGCTGCGATATGGCCTGGCAACGCTGTGTGTCGGCGGCGGCATGGGAATCGCGACCATCGTTGAACGGGTCTAAAAAGAGCCAAAAACGGGCAAATGAGTGAAATATTGGGTGTTTTTGGCACTTGGTCTCGATATCTATTCACTTTGTTGCTACATAAATAATAGTATTTTCAGTCAAATCAAATCATGAAAACCATTCGATACGAACGCGTTGCCCACCCTTTTGGTGTTGTGGGGGTGGTGACGTTTGATGAGCCCGAGTCAAGCGTGAACACCATGTGCGTTGACTGGCAGGCTGACATGTCGACTTTGTCGCAACAAATGGCCGATGACGCAGCAGATAGCGCACTGGGCGTTTGCGGCTTTTTGCTGACCTCGGCTAAGTCGACGTTTTTTGCAGGTGCTGACCTCAAAGGCGTGATGCGCATGACAGAGAGCGATGCGCCAAGGGCATACCAAGAGATTGAGCTGCTCAAACGCAACATGCGCCGCATAGAGACCTTGGGCAAGCCAGTGGTGAGCTGCATCAATGGCACAGCATTGGGTGGCGGCTGGGAGGTCGCCTTGATCGGGCACCACCGAATAGCGGTCGACGACTCCAAAATCCAGCTTGGGCTACCCGAGGTGGGCCTTGGTCTGCTGCCGGGCGCGAGCGGCGTGACCAAAATGACTCGGGCCTTGGGCATCTTGGCCGCTCAGCCGTATTTGATGGAGGGCAAGTTGTTTGGCCCGAAGCAGGCACTTGACTTGGGGCTGATTCATGCCTTGGCTGCCGACGCGCAGGCCTTGACAAACCAGGCCTTGGTCTGGCTTGAGGCCAATCAAGCCAACCCGCAAGCAGCCACCCACCCGTGGGAAGCGCGCGAATACCGCATACCCGGCGGCAAACCGACCAGCCCCAGCATCGCCATGGGCTTAGCCGTTGCCCCGGCCATGCTGCGCAAACGCACCTGGGGGTTGATGCCCGCACCCGAGGCGATCATGGCTTGCATGATCGAAGGGGCGAGCGTTGATGTGGAAACAGCGCTGCGAATCGAAAGCCGCTATTTGGCCAAACTCATGACGGGTTCGAATGCGCGCGCCATGATCAACACCTTCTTCTTCAACCTCAACGCGGTCAAAAGTGGCGCGTCCAGACCCAAGGGCGTGCCGCGATACAAACCGCAAAAGGTGGGGCTGTTGGGGGCTGGCATGATGGGCGCGGGCATTGCCTACGCACAAGCCTCGCGCGGCATTGAAACCGTGCTCAAAGACACCAGCCTTGAGAAAGCCCAAGCGGGCAAGGCCTACAGCGAAAAGCTGACCACGCCGCGCGTGTCCAAAGGGCGCATGACCGTGGGTGAGCAGCAAACCTTGTTGGCGCGAATCAAACCGACGGCGGATGCAGCCGACTTAGCAGGTTGCGACTTGATCATTGAGGCAGTTTTTGAAAACCGCGCGCTGAAAGCGCAGGTCACCGCCGATGCCGAGCCCATGCTCGCACCGGGCGGATTTTTCGCAAGCAACACCAGCACCTTGCCCATCAGTGGTTTGGCCCAGGCCAGTGCACATGCGGCCAAGTTTGTGGGGATTCACTTCTTCAGCCCAGTGGACAAAATGAAACTGGTCGAGATCATTCGCGGGCGCGAAACTGACGATGAAACCCTAGCCCGAGCGTACGACTATGTGCTGGCATTGGGCAAGCTGCCAATCGTCGTCAACGACTCGCGCGGGTTTTTCACCAGTCGCACGTTTGGTACATTTGTGATGGAAGCCGTGGCGATGCTGGGCGAGGGAGTGCCCGCAGAGATCATTGAAAACGCATGCGTACAGGCCGGCATGCCGGTTGGCGGTTTGGCGGTACTGGATGAAACATCGCTCACGCTCAGCATGCATGTGCGCGCGCAAGCCCGTGCTGACCTGGCGGAGCAAGGGCAAACCTATGTGGACACACCGGGCGAGCTGCTGGTCGCGCGCATGGTCAACGAGTTGGGTCGCGGCGGGCGTGCCGCGGGCGGCGGCTTTTATGAATACCCAGAGGGCGGTAAAAAGCGGCTGTGGAGCGGTCTGAAGCAGGCCTTTCCTGCCAAAACCGGTTTTGAGGCCCCAGCCGCGTTTGCTGAGCTCAAAGACCGCATCTTGTATCGGCAAGCCGTTGAGGCCATCCGATGTCTTCACGAAGGCGTGCTCACCACGGTACACGACGCCAACATCGGTAGCATTTTTGGCATTGGCTTTCCGGCATGGACGGGCGGTGCGCTGCAATTTGTCTATGGAATGGGTGTGCCCGTGTTTGCCGCGCGAGCTGCCCAGCTGGCCCGCGACCACGGCGCTGGTTTCGCGTTGAGCGATGAAGCCATTGCCTGCGTACACGCGCATCGCGTCAGTTACTGATTTGAACTCTGCCGCACAAGCCAGTTTTGACTCAGCCTGCGCGCAGCTGCTGCGTTACGGCGGCGACCCCATGGCCAGTGCGCTTGAGGCCGCCGCGCTCGATCCACACTGGGGCATGCCGCATGTGCTCATGGCGTGGTTGCATTTGTTGGGCACAGAGCCCCATGCGTCAGCCCAGGCGCACAAGCTGCTCGATGTAGCCCATGGTTTGCGTTTGTCGTGCGGCGAGCAGTCGCACTGGCGCGCTGCGCATGAGTTAGCCAGCGGACACTGGTTCAAGGCAAGCGACAGCGTATTGGCCATCAACCTCGCGTCACCGCTTGATGCACTGGCCTTGCAAGTGGGGCACCAGATTGACTTCTTCACCGGTAACCCAGGCCGGCTGCTGGATCGCATCAAACAGGCCGTGCCGGCGTGGGATGCTGACATGCGAGGCTTCCACGGCGTTTTGGCCATGCATGCTTTTGGTTGCGAGGAAAACGGCGACTACGCACAAGCCGAGGCCTTGGGCAGGCGCGCTGCGGCGTTGGAGCCGCGCGACGGCTGGGCCTGGCACGCGGTTGCGCATGTGATGGAGATGCAGCGTCGCCCGCGTGACGGTGAGCAGTGGTTCGCGCAGTCAACCCAGTGGCACGACGACAGCTTCTTTCGGGTGCACAACCATTGGCACTGGGCGTTGTTTCATCTGGCGAACGGCCGCATTGACGAGGTTTTAGCCCGATACGACGATCAATTGGCACCTGCTGACGAGTCCCTTGCCCTCAATTTGCTTGATGCCAGCTCAATGCTGTGGCGGCTGCACCTTCGCGCCGTCGATGTCGACTCTCGGTGGGAGCCGCTTGCCAAAGCCTGGGAGCGCCACGCCACCATCAGCAGCTATGCGTTCAATGATCTTCACGCGATGATGGCGTTCGCCATGACCGGTCGCGATGCGCATGCTGAGGCACTGTTGTCAGCACAGCGAGCCGCTTTGGCCGACCCAAGCCACGACAACCAGCACTTTTTGAGTCAAATCGGGCACGCCGCGTGTTTGAGCGTGCGAGCGTTTGCCAAGCGAGATTTTGCGGCTGTGGTTGCCTTGCTTGAGCCCGTCATTGAGCAAGCCGCAGCCTTTGGCGGAAGCCACGCCCAGCGCGACGTGCTCACACAGACACTGGCGCATGCCCGAATGCCGATCCATGCGTGAGGCGAATTCAGCTCACGATGTACGCGGCACTTCCGGTCGACAACAGTTTGCCGTCGTCGCCCAAAAACGCCATGCGGGTGTTGGCCACCCGCGACCCCAAGCGCAGCACTTCGCCCGTCAAGCGGAACACCTCACCGATGCCAGGGCGCAAATAGTCGATGCGAAGGTCAATCGTGCCCAGATACTTGAACCGATCCAATCGCTTGGCGACCGATTCGTCCATGTGCCGCGCACCGATTGCAGCCATCACCGCCAAGCCGCCCATTGCGTCAAGCCCCGCGCTGATGACGCCGCCGTGGATGCGGTTGTGAGCGTAGTGGCCGACCAACTCGGGCCGCATTGCGATTTGAGCGGTGACACGCATGGGTTCTATCGTGATCACTTCCAAGCCCAAGGTGCGGTTGAACACAATTTTGTTGTGCCAAATGTCGCGCACACCATCGATGAATTCGGGTTCGAACACGACGGCAGTGGGGTCATTTTTGTGCATGCGGTGATTGTCGTTGACAGTCGTTGTTTAGCGTGGCACGAGCCTCAATATGCGACTTTTATCCAGTGAATTGGATAAAAGTCGCGACTTTTATCCAATATCATGGCAAAAAGTCGTAAAATTTCCCCATGAAACGCTACCTAGACGCCCGCGTGAAGGCCGATCTTGCCAAGAAAATGGTTTTTCTTGTCGGCCCACGCCAAGTCGGTAAAACCACCATGAGCCATGACTTGGTGAGCGAGCGAGGCGGGCAATACCTCAACTACGACGTCTCGGCAGACCGTGGCTTGATCGTCAACCAGCTCTGGAGCGCCCGCGCGCCGCTGGTTGTGTTTGATGAAATCCACAAAATGCCTGACTGGAAGGCTTGGCTCAAGGGGGTCGTGGACGGCAGACCAGCAGGGCAGCAAATTTTGGTCACCGGCAGTGCGCGCTTAGACACCTTTCGCCAAAGCGGTGAGTCATTGGCTGGGCGTTTTTTTGCGCTGCGGCTGCACCCCATTTCGGTGCGCGAGTGGTGTGAGCAACATTCAGGCACGGCGCTTGCAGCCACGCCCGACCGAGCGCTTACGCATTTATTGGAGCGCGGCGGCTTTCCTGAGCCGTGTTTGGCCGACAGCGCCGCCCAGGCGGATCGTTGGCGCAGGCAGTACTTTGATGGTTTGATTCGCAACGATGTGCTGGAGTTTTCTCGCGTCCACGAGTTGGGCGCGATTCGTTTGTTTGTTGAGCTCTTGCGCAAGCGAGTCGGCTCGCCTTTGTCGCTGGCCAGCATTGCCCGCGACTTGCAGTTGTCGCCCACGACACTCAAGCGGTATTTGGAGATTTTGGAAGCCCTGTACATCGTTTTTTTGGTGCGGCCTTGGGGTCAAAACATCGCGCGCGCCACCCTTCAAATGCCTAAGGCTTACTTTTTCGACACGGGGCTTGTTGACGGCGACGAGGGCGTGCGGTTTGAGAACTTGGTCGCCACCTCGCTGCTAAAACACGTTGATTGGGAGCAAGATGTCTTGGGTCAATCGAGTGGTTTGCACTACGTGCGCACCAAAGACGAGGCGGAAGTTGACTTTGTGCTCAGTAACGGTCGCGCACTCACGCACTTGATCGAGTGCAAGCTCAGCGACCCCAAGCCCAGCAAAGCTCTGCGGCGATTCGCGCAACAGTTCCCCGATGCACGCGCGACCCACGTGTTGCGCGACCTGCGCAACAGCCACTTTCTAGACACCATCGAGATTTGCCGCGCCGATGAATTTTTGATGCAACTCGCGGCCTAGCCAACCCCTTTCGACAGCACGAGACGAACATGAACAACACCACCACAGCAATCAAACCCCTGCGCATCGGCGGAGCGAGTGGATTTTGGGGCGACAGCAGCGTCGGCGCACCCCAATTGGTGGCATTTGGCGATGTTGATTTCGTGGTGTTTGACTACTTGGCTGAGCTGACCATGAGCATCATGGCCGCGCAGCGTATGAAAAACCCGGACGCGGGTTTTGCACTTGATTTCGTCACGGTCACCTGCCGCCAAATCCTCAAAGACTGCAAAGCCAAGGGCATCCGCTTGATCAGCAATGCAGGCGGAGTGAATCCTCAGTCGTGTGCCAAAGCAGTAGAGGCCTTGGCGGCAGAACTTGGGCTTGATCTCAAAGTCGCCGTGGTGCTCGGAGACGATGTGACCGATCGGCTGCCCCTGCTGCGCGAGCTGGGCACGCGTGAGTTCAACGGCACGCGCGCGCTGCCAGACAAGTTGCTCACGGCCAATGCGTATTTGGGCGCGTTGCCAATCAAGGCCGCGCTGGACGCCGGGGCCGATGTCGTCATCACCGGTCGGTGCGTCGACAGCGCCGTTACGCTGGGTGCGCTCATGCACCATTTCAATTGGCGCGCCGATCAGCTTAATGAGTTGGCCCAAGGCAGTTTGGCGGGGCACATCATTGAGTGCGGCGCACAGGGTACTGGCGGTTTGTTCACCGATTGGCAAGACGTGCCAGACTGGGCCAACATCGGCTACCCCATTGTTGAGGTCTCGTTTGACGGCAGCTTCATTGCGACCAAACCGCCAGGCACCGGTGGGTTGGTCACGCCCGCGGTGATCGCAGAGCAGTTGCTGTACGAAATTCACGACCCGGCGCACTACCGGCTGCCGGACGTGATTTGCGACTTCACCCATGTGCAGCTCGCGGCGGTCGGCGAGCACGCGGTTCGCGTCACCGGCGCACGTGGGTTGCCCGCACCGGCGCAGTACAAGGTCAGCGCGACATACATGGACGGATTCAAAAGCGTCGTGCAAATCGCAATCATCGGGTTTGATGCGGCAGCAAAAGCGCGGCGCACCGGTGAGGCTTTGCTGGAGCGCACCCGCGCGATGTTTGCGCGGTTGGGCTTGCCCGACTACAGCGCCACCAACATTGAAATCCTGGGAACCGAGAACGCATTTGGCCCGCACGCGCATGGCGTGCATGTGCGCGAGGCCATTTTGCGTTTGGCTGTTCGCCATCCCGTGAAAGCCGCACTTGAGATTTTTGCGCGAGAAATTGCAGCACCGGGTACGTCGTTTAGCCCCGGTACGACTGGCATGGACGGCGGCCGACCCAGCGTCAACCCTTGCATCAAGCAGTTTGGCTTCTTGATCGATAAGCCGCTCGTGCGCGCAACGATGAAAATTGGCGATGTGTCAACCGCCATTGATGTCGCGCCGGGCATCGATACGGGCGACGAGCCTGGTACCCCCAAAGCATGGCCCGTGATTGATTTGACCGATAGCGTCACCGTGCCGTTGATTGCCGTTGCTCATGGCCGCAGCGGCGACAAAGGCGACACATCCAACATCGGCATCGTTGCTCGACACCCAGACTTGCTCGGTTTGATCGCCGTTCAAGTCACTGAAGCTGCCGTCGCTGGGTACTTGGCCCATTTCGTCAGCGGCAGTGTCACGCGATACGAATTACCCGGCATCAACGCTTTCAATTTCGTCTGCCAGCAAGCCCTAGACGGCGGCGGCATGGCCAGCCTTCGCCACGACCCGCTGGGCAAAGGCATGGCTCAAATATTGCTCAACATGCCGATCAAAGTGCCACCGAGTTTGATGGCGTGGGTGAAGCTGGACAATCAAAAATAATAGCAACTAACCCAATGAATACGGTGACCAAGTGCTGATTTTCCACTAAAAATCTCTCTGAGATACCGTTTTGAAGCGTCAAGGCGGTAGTTGGCCGACGACGATGAGTTTTTGACCGGCTGCGGCGACGATCACTGATTCGCCTGAGGCGGCGCCCATCTGCGTCAGCGCCGTGATGTTGACTTGGTGGGTGACGACCACCAACACGCCCACGGGCTTGCTTGCGACCCAGGCCATGAGCAGTTTGCGTGCGGCGGCGGTTTGCTGCGGGGCGGCATCGGCATTGCCAAAAAACGAATTGAACGCGCTTTGGGCTACAGGCTTTGGGGCATTGCCAAAGGCCAACTGCGCGGTGTCGGTGGTTCGGCACCACTGCGAGTGCCAGACCGATGTGACTTTGACGCCAGATTTGGCCGCGTGCTGGGCAAACGCCGCGCCGATGCGCCGCGCTTGATCTTTGCCAACCTCGTCGAGGTTGCGCTGTGAAGCGCAGTTGTTGAGTTTAAAGCCAGGTGGGTCGCCAATGCCGGGTGCCATTGCATGGCGCATGAGCACGATACGCCCCGGCAAGACTTGTGTCCACGGATCGGGCTGGCTCCATGCGCTCGCAATCGGCAACAAAGCGCCAGCGCACACAAGGTCTCTGCGGTTCATGCGGCGGTTTGGGTTTCGGTTGCGGTCGTCAGCTCCACCAAAAGGGCGCGTGGTGCAACTTGCGCACCCAGGGTGGCGTGTACGCGCTCAACGGTGCCGTTGCGCGGTGCGGTGATGTTGTGTTGGAGCTTCATGGCCTCGATGATGACCAACACATCACCTGCGTGCACGGCTTGGCCAATGACCACGTTGACCGAGACGACTTTGCCGTTCATGGGTGCGGCAATTTGGCGCTCGGTGTTGGCATCCATTGCCTTGACCGGGGGCGCAAATGTCGCGTCGCTGAACTCAAACGACACCCCGTCGAGCTGCAAAAAGCCTTCTGGCGCGACCGCCACTCGCCGATTGAGGCCGTCAATCGACACGTCAAGTTCGTGATCGGAGCGCCAACGGACCTGCGCCATGACCTCCAAGTCGGCGACTTCCAGCTGCAGCCGACCGTTGCCCAATTCCAGCACCGCCACATCCATGCGCTGGCCACGGTGGACGAGGCGCAAGCTGCGGATGAACGGGCAAGCCAGCGACGCGCTTGGCCGGGTATTGCCAGCGCGCGACATCACCCACGCGGAAACCGCAAACCCCAAAAGCGCGGTCTCGCGCGCATGGATGGTGTCACGCAGTCCTTGGGCATGTGTGCCCAAAAAAGGCACCAAGGCATTGCCTTGGACAAACTCAGCGTGGCCCAAGCAGGCCAACAGCATCGCGCGGTTGGTGGGTAGCCCGGCGACGACGGTGCGCGCTAGAGCATGGCTCAGCCGCTCGATGGCCTCGCTTCGGGTGGGCGCGTGGGCGATCAATTTGCCCAGCATCGAGTCGTAAAACTCAGGCACGACCAAACCACGCTCCAGCGCGTGATCGATGCGCACGCCTGCGTGCATGTCGGCTCGAGCGAATTCGATGGCATCGCTTGGCCAGATCAGCGCGGTGACGCGACCGGCGTGCGGGTTGAACTGCTCATCTTCGGCGCACAGGCGCACCTCGATTGCGTGACCGGTGAGCTTGACCTGCGCTTGCGTCAGCGGCAATGCCTCGCCGCGCGCGATGCGAAGCTGCCACTCGACCAAGTCAAGCCCGGTGACGGCCTCGGTGACTGGATGCTCGACCTGTAGCCGCGTGTTCATCTCCATCAGATAGAACTCGCCCCCTTCGAGTAAAAACTCAACCGTGCCCGCGCCCACATAGCCTGCGCCTAGGGCAAGCGCCACAGCACAAGCGCCCATGCGCTGGCGAAGTTCGGGCGAGACGGCAGGGCTGGGCGACTCTTCAATGATTTTTTGGTTGCGCCGCTGCACTGAGCAATCGCGCTCGCCTAAGTGGATGCAGTTGCCATGCTGGTCGGCAAAAACCTGCACCTCGACATGGCGTGGCGCAAGCAAGGCGCGCTCCATGAGCAGCTCGGCGTTGCCAAATCCTGCCAAGGCCTCAGAGCGCGCGCTGGCAAGCGAGGCAACGAGCTGATCACCCGAATGCACCAACCGCATGCCACGCCCGCCGCCGCCCGCCGCCGCTTTGACCATGACCGGAAAGCCCATGCCAGCGGCCTCGGCCACAAAGCGCTCGTCGCTTTGGTCTGCGCCCTCGTAGCCGCCCAAGACTGGCACGCCTTGTCGGCGGGCCAGCGCCTTGCAAGCTGACTTGCTGCCCAAGGCCTGCACGGCCGATGGCGGCGGCCCGACCCAAATCAGCCCCGCGTCGATCACCGCTTGGGCAAACTCGGCGCTTTCGCTCAAAAACCCGTAGCCCGGATGCACCGCGTCGGCCCCGCTGGCTTTTGCCGCTGCCAGCAGCTTGTCGATGCGCAAATAGCTGTCGGCTGAGGCATTGCCACCCAAGGCGACGCCTGAGTCGGCATCGGCGACGTGAAGCGCGTTTGCATCTGCGTCCGAGTACACCGCGACGGTTTGCACACCCATTTGGTAAGCGGTGCGCATGACACGGCGCGCGATCTCGCCTCGATTGGCAATCAGTAACCGTTTCATCCCGGTAACCGCTGCTTAGCAATGCCAGCGATTTTGGCAATGATGCCCAGCATGACCTCGTCTGCGCCGCCGCCAATGGAGGCCAAACGGCCGTCGCGGTACATGCGGCTCACCGGGTTGTCCCAGGTGTAGCCCATGCCACCCCAAAACTGAAGGCAACCGTGGGGGATGTCGTGGTTCATGCGACCAGCTTTTAGCTTGCCCATGCTGGCCAGCATGGTGACGTCCTCGCCGCTCGTGTACAGCTCACACGCCCGGTAAGTAAGCGCTCGCAAACATTCAACCTCGGTCATCATTTCGCCGAGTTTGAACTGCACCCATTGCTGGTCAGCCAGTGCGCCCCCCGAGACTTTGCGCGACTGCGCCCACTCGATCGTCCATTCGATGCAGTTGGTGAGGCCCTGAATGCAGCTGGCCATTGCCCACAGGCGCTCTTCTTGGAACTGTTGCATCTGGTAGCTGAAGCCCGCGCCTTCTTTGCCCAGCAAATACGCCTGGGGAACCCGCACCTCGTCAAAGTAGATCAGGCCGGTGTCGCTGGCGTTCATGCCGATTTTGCGGATCTTTTTGGCGACTTCGATGCCTTTGGTCAGGGTGCCGTTTTTGCCGTCGCGCATCGGCACCATGATCAAACTCTTGTTCTTGTGCACGCCTTTTTCTTCGACGGGCGCGGTGTTGACCAGCATGCACATCCAATCGGCTTGCAAGCTGTTGGTGATCCACATTTTTTGACCCGAGATCACGTAGTCGTCACCGTCCTTTTTTGCGTAGGTCTTGATGCTGGCCACGTCGCTGCCCGCGCCGGGCTCGCTCACGCCGATGCAGCCCACCATGTCGCCGGCGATGGCGGGTTTGAGGAATTGCTCGCGCAGCGCATCAGAGCCAAATTTGGCCAGCGCGGGTGTGCACATGTCGGTCTGTACGCCAATCGCCATCGGGATTGCGCCGCATTTGATGTGCCCCAAGGTCTCGGCCATCGCGACTGAGAACGAGTAGTCAAGCCCGCTTCCGCCGTAGGCTTCGGGCTTGGTGAGCCCCAAAAGGCCCAAATCGCCCATTTTCTTGAACAGCTCGTGGGCTGGGAATATCTCGGCGGCTTCCCATTCGTCGACATGGGGGTTGATCTCGTTGTCAATGAACCGCTCAAGCGTGCGCTGCATGGCTCGGTGGTCTTCGGTGAACTTCATGGTGGGCTCCTAAAAAATGGCAAAAATCACATGCGCGCCACGCCAAACGACGTGGGGCGAAGTTGTCGGGTGGCGGCCTGGGCGCACATGTCCAAGCATTCGATCAGCGTCGCGCGGGTGTCTCGGGGGTCGATCACGCCGTCGTCCAAGCCCATGCCGCTGGTGATAAACCCATCTTGCTGCGCTGCAAACAAGGCCACGATGGCGCGCTCTTGGGCTTCAAATTTCGCGCTTTGCTCGGGGCTTGGGGTGAGGCCGCGCTTGGCAAACGCGCCCATGACGACTTCGCGCATGGTGCCAGCCGCTTGCTCACCGCCCATGACGGCGGTTTGTGCGCCGGGCCAGCTGAACAAAAAACGGGGCTCAAACGCCCGGCCGCACATGCCGTAGTTGCCTGCTCCAAAACTGGCGCCGCACTGGATGGTGATTTGGGGCACGCTGGCGTTCGTCACCGCTTGGATCATTTTGCTGCCGTGCTTGATCATGCCAGCCTGCTCACTGGCCACACCCACCATGTAGCCGGTGGTGTTTTGCAAGTAGATGATGGGGTGCCCCAGTTGGCACATGTGCTGGATGAAATGGGTGGCCTTGTTGGCACCGGCCACGTCGATTGGGCCGTTGTTGCTGATGAAGCCCACGCTGTGTCCGCCAATCTGGCCTTGAGCGCAAATGGTCGCCGCGCCATAAAGGGCTTTGAACT
The DNA here is from genome assembly GCA_031421855.1 of Comamonadaceae bacterium. Taxonomy (GTDB): domain Bacteria; phylum Pseudomonadota; class Gammaproteobacteria; order Burkholderiales; family Burkholderiaceae_C; genus JAAFHN01. The sequence goes on along the minus strand of JANOPN010000198.1, from coordinate 52,058 downwards.
CAAACAGCTGCAAGTCAACCAGCCGATGCATCACTTCGCGCATGTCAACCGGCTCGGCGTAGTGTGACGGCATCAGCGCGAGCATGTCGTCACTTGCTATGCTATTAGTAGCAGTAAACTCAATAGATTCGGTGACCAAGGCCATATTTGGCATCAAATTTGGCTTGAAATGCTCCCATTGAGCCACCCAGGCACGTGCCAGGCCAATGGCTTCGCGGTCGTCTGCCACCAAAGCCTCGCCCAAGCCTGAGACGCTGGCGTGCATGAATGCGCCGCCCAGCTCTTCCTCTCCTGCAATCTCGCCAGTTGCGGCCTTGAGCAAGGGGGGGCCGGCCAAAAACGCCCTTGATCGCCCCTCGACCATGATCACCGCGTCACTCAAGCCCGGCATGTACGCGCCGCCTGCTGTGCCTGAGCCATGCTGAATCGTCAACACCGGGATGCCAGCCGCCGACAAGCGCGCCAGATTGCGAAACAGTGCGCCGCCTTGCACAAAGCCATCAACCCGGTAGCGAAGCAAATTGGCCCCTGCGCTTTCAACCAAATGGATGAATGGCAGTTTGTTTTGTAGCGCGATTTCTTGCACGCGAAGGATTTTTTGTAGGCCACCTGCTTGGATGGCACCGGCCTCAATGCCGGAGTCGCTCGCACTCACCATGCACCGCACCCCGCTGATGAATCCAATGCCTGCGACCATGCCGCCGCCGGGGATCGACTGCGACAGGGCCTTGGCCTGGGCGACAGGGTCGTTGCTGGTTTCCACGTCAAGCCCGTAGCCGACCAAGCTCATCAGTGGCAACCACGGTGTGTGCGGATCGATCAGCAAGGCCACTCGGTCACGCGGCAGCAACTGGCCGCGCTTGTCAAACGTCGCGCGTGACTTGCTCGACTCGTAAGTCGCGCGGGCCTCTAGCGCCCTGAGCGACTCGACCTTGGCGCGCATCGCGGTTGCGCGAGCCAGCGCGGTGGGGCTGGACGTGTTGAAGCTGGGTTGAAAGCTGGCGGTCATGGGGTGATGGTGTCCTGAATCAGTCTATTTGGCGGGCGCAAGGTCGTGTAGGAACAGGGCCAATGCGCTGTCGGTAAGCTCGTCAAGCGTGGCGACACCGGGGTTGCCTGCATCACCCATTCGATACCACTGTGCCGTCCAGTTCAGGGCGCCAAAAATGAGCAGTCGCGCCAGTTTTTCATCCCCGCGCAGCCGCCCCGAGGCGTGCAGGACCGACAAAACGGGTCGCCAAGCGGCCTCGTATTGGGTTTGCAAGGCCTGAACCCGCGCCCGCGCATCGTCGCCCAATGAGCGCCATTCGTACAACATGACCGGTATGAAGTCGCTGCCGGGGCCTACCAGCACCTCAAAATGGTTGCGAACCAAGATTTGCAGCACTTTTGACGTGAAATCAGCACTTGGTCTCCGAATCTGTTGGGTTTGTTGCTCACTATTTAGGAGTGAACTCAGTCGCAACTGCTGGCTTTCAATGGCCCTTGTCATGCCTTGTTCCATCACGGCGGCCAGCAAATCGTCTTTGCTTTTGAAGTGGTAAAACGGGCTGCCGCTGCGCATGCCGACGGCTGACGCGATGTCTCGGGTTGCGGTTGCAGCAAAGCCTTTTTGGCGGAACAATTTGGCTGCTGCCTCAATCAACCCCATGCGGCGATTGCCGTCGTCGCGCTCGCTCAAGGTTTTGCGCGGACGTCCCCGGGCGCGTGCGCTGGGCACAGCGGGCTCGTCGGGTGCATCGGGTGCATCGGGTGCATCGGGTTTGAGGTCGGGGTCAGGGTCGCGGGGCATGGATGAACCATATCAGAATGGTTTTATTTTAGCAAGCGCTTGCTTGGTGAAAATAGATTTTTAAGGGTTTGGGCAATGAATCGATTGAGTTTTTGCGCGTTGGCGGCCGCCACTGTTTTCGTGGCGGGTTGCGAAAGTGCACCCAAAACGGCCGCTGAATGCGCCAACACGGACTGGGCTCGTTCGGGCGCGCGAGCGGTTGCGCGCGGCGAGCCACTGGCCAGCAGCTGGAGTCGGGCGTCGCGCGAATGTGCGGTCGCCGGTTTTGCCGTCAACCAGGCGGCCTTCGAGCAGGCTTGGGGCGGCGGGTTTGCCGCCTACTGCGCGCCGCGCAACGCGCTCAAATTGGGCCGTGAGGGCGCAAATCACCAAAACATTTGCACGCCGCCGCTTGATTTCGATTTTTTGCGAGCCCATGACATGGGCCGCGTGCTCAAAACTGCGGACGATGATTTGAGCCGTGCCGAAAACGCCGTGCGCAAAGCCCAAGCGATCGCCAGCGACGATAAAAAGCCGACCGCTGACCGTGCAGGTGCGCGCCGCGATGCCGCAACAGCCCAACTTGCGCGCGACAATGCAGCTGCGCGCATCTCCAGCCTTGAAGCCACCGCAGCACAACAAGGCTGGGGCTTGGGGCGCTGAACCAAGCCTAACCATCAACTCACTGAACAAATATGAATTTCTCCCGCACCCTCATCATCGCCACCAGCTTGGCCCTGCTTGCATTGGCCGCCGGGGCCGCACCGCACGGCGACAAAGAAACCAAAGCCGATATCGCCCGCCACCGCGCCATGGCTGCTGCGCACGAAGCCGCAGCCAAGTGCCTTGAAAGCGGCAAAAAACACGATGTGTGTCAGGCTGAGTTGCAAACCGCCTGCAAAGGGCTGGCCATCGGCAAGCACTGCGGTATGCGTCACGAGCATTGAAGCGTGTTTTTGATGGATTTTTGGCCATTGGTCTCGAAATCTATTGAGTTCGTTGCTACTATTTTTGAACATCTTCAACGGGTGCAAGCGCGCCCAAATTGGTCATGACCACTCCATACACCACGCCGGCAGGCTTGCCGATCGATGCCGCTGCGTTGCATTTCGCGTCGCACCAGTTTCACGGGCAGCGCCCGGGGCTTAGTTTGATCGTCACGGGCGCGGTGCACGGCAACGAGGTCTGTGGCCCCATCGCGATTCGCCGCGTCATGGCTGACATTGAGCGCGGAGCCATTCGCATTCGCGCCGGGATGTTGACCTTGGTTCCAGTAACGAACCCTTTGGCGTATGCGCGCGGGGTGCGTGTGGGTGACCGCAACCTCAACCGCAACCTGTTCCCAACGGATCAAGCGCAAGACTTTGAAGATGGCATCGCCAACTGGTTGTGCCCCCAGCTTGCTGCCCACGATGTGCTGTTGGATTGCCACTCAACCCATGCGCAAAACCCCGCGTTTGCCATGATTGGTCCACGAGACAACAACGGGGTGTTGCAGTCGTTTACACACGAAAAAGCGGAGCGTGCCATGGCGCTGCGGTTGGGCGTAGGCCGCTTTGTGGATGGTTGGCTCAACACTTATGCCCAAGGAACGATGCGCAGAGCGCAACGCATGGCCCAAGGCGGTGTCGGCGGCAAAGACAGCAAAAGCGCAGCCCTGAACACCGACTCGCGCTACGGCGTGGGCACCACCGAATACATGCGAGCGATGGGCGGCTACGCCATCACGCTGGAGTGCGGCTCGCACGCCGACCCGCAATCGCCCGAGGTGGCGTACCAAGCCATTTGCAACACATTGGCACATTTGGGCATCAGCGACGCCCAGCCGCCCGTGCCGGTAGCAAGCTACGAGTACCTCAGCATGATCGACGTCATTGACCGGCTAGACGCTGGCGACACCTTCGTCCGCACGTGGGGCAGTTTTGACAGTTTGAGCGTGGGTGACTTGATTGGCACCCGGGCAGACGGCACCGAAGTGCGCTCCCCAATCAGCGGCCGAATTTTGTTCCCTGATGCCAACGCATTGCCGGGAAATGAGTGGTTCTACCTGACCGAGAACCGGGTCAGCTTGTGACGCGAATCGCCTGAAATCGCATCAATGAAAGAACAAATACGCCACCCAAATCGCCGCAATCACGCCTGCGACATCGGCCAATAGGCCGTAGGTGATCGCGTAACGGGTCTTGACGATACCGACTGAGCCGAAATACAGGGCGACGATGTAGAAGGTGGTGTCTGACGAGCCTTGCATGATGCTCACCAGGCGGCCCACGAATGAGTCAACGCCGTAGGTCTTCATGGCTTCGATCATCATGGCGCGGGCACCGCTGCCGCTGACGGATTTCATGATGGCCGTGGGCAAGGCCGGGGTGAAATCGGTGTTGAAACCCATTTGCGCGAACCCCCAAGCAAACGCGTTGACGACCCAGCCCAACACGCCTGAATTGCGCAGCACCGAAATCGCAACCAGCATGCCCACCAAGTACGGAATGATGACCAACGAGGTTTGGATACCCCCTTTTGCGCCTTCAATGAAGGCCTCGTACGCGTTGACTTTTTTGCGGGCGGCGAGCAGCAAGAAGATCACGATGATGCTCAGCAGCACCAAGTTGCTGGCCACTTTGGACACGACTTGAATTTCGGCTCGGCTTAGCACCTGGGTGAAGTACCAAACGATGGCGAGCATGAAGGCGCTGATACCGCCAATCCAGCCCATGATGACGCGGTCAAATACGTTGATGCGCTGCTTGAGCGCGACTGCGAAAAACGCGACAACGGTGCCGACAAAGGTCGCAATCATGGTGGGGATGAAGATGTCGGATGGGTCTTTGGCACCGAGTACCGCTCGCTGAGCCATCACGGTGATGGGAATGAGCGTGAGACCCGCGGTTTGAAGCACCAAAAACATCAGCTGCGCGTTGCTGGCGGTGTCTTTTTGCGGGTTGATCGACTGCAAGCTTTCCATCGCTTTGAGGCCGATGGGTGTCGCCGCGTTGTCCAAACCCAAGAAGTTTGCTGAGTAGTTCATCACCATCAAGCCGGTAGCGGGGTGGTTTTTCGGCACCTCTGGAAAGATCCGCGAAAAGAACGGCCCGATGACGCGCGCCACATAGTCAATAGCGCCCGCCTTTTCGCCCACGTTCAAGATGCCGAGCCACAGCGTCATCACGCCCGCCAGTGGCAAAGCGATGTCCATCACTGCAGCTTTGGCTGAATCAAACGTGCCATCGACGATTTTTTTGAAAATATCGACGTCACCCATGAACAACCACTGGGCCAGAGCGGCAACAAATCCGACGACGAAAAAACTGATCCAGAGGTAAGCAAGGGCCATGAGTGGGGGCATCCTGGTGATACATAAGCGCTGCTGATGGTGCTTAATGCGTTGTGCTATCGACTTTGACTCAGCAAATGTACTGTGAGGTATTTTGGATGCGTTTGTTAGGATTACCGGATGATGAGTCGCAACGAGGGCCACTTCAGGGGTTATGCCCTGATGCCCACTGGTTTTTTTGATGCCACAGTGAGTTGGCGCGGCGGTCGCATCGACCGCATCGAGGGCGCGCCAGTGAGCGAGGCCGAGGTGGTCGAGTCTCGCGCCGCGTTCGCCGTACCAGGTTTTGTTGACACCCATGTCCACGGCGGCAAAGGGTGCGATTTCATGGACGGTGGCGATGCGGCCTTGCGCATCGCCCGCGCTCATGCCCAATTTGGCACGACTGCCATGCTGGCCACGACTTTGACTGCGCCTGAGCCCGAGCTGGTCGCTGCGTTTAAGGGCGTTCGCGCGGCGATTGATGCAAGTTCAAGCGGTGCGGCGACGATCCTCGGCGTTCATCTTGAGGGGCCATTCATCAACCCAAGCAAGTTGGGCGCGCAGCCCGACTTTGCGCGAGGCGGCGACGTGGCTGAGATTGCGCGCTTGCACGCCATTGCGCCGATTCGAGTGATCACGCTGGCCCCCGAACTGCCTGGACATGATGCCTTGATCGATGGCCTGAACGCTCAGGGCTTTAAGGTGCAAATCGGTCACAGCAATGCCAGCTACGAGCAAGCGGCGGCGGCTTTGAAGCGCGGTGCGCTGGGTATCACCCATGTGTTCAATGCCATGTCGGGCTTGCATCACCGCGAGCCGGGTGTGGTGGGGGCGGCCTTGGCCCATGCGATCCACGCTGAGGTCATTGTGGACACGATTCACGTTCACCCGGGGGCGATTCGTGTGGCCTTGCGCTGCATTCCCGGCGCGTTTTGCGTGACCGATGCCACAGCGGCCACTGGCATGCCAGACGGAAGCTATCAATTGGGATCGCATTCAGTACATAAATGTCTGGGCGCGGTGCGGCTCGCTGATGGGACCTTGGCGGGCTCGGCGTTGACGATGGACCAAGCGTTTCGCAACTTGGTGCAAGTTCTGGGCTTGAGTTATGCGCAGGCCAGCGCGTTGACGGCGACCCGTGCAGCCAACTATTTGGGGTTGACCGACCGAGGTGTGCTCGCGGTTGGCGCCTGGGCCGATGTGGTGGTGTTCGATGCGAATTTGCAGCTACAACGGGTGCTCGCTGCTGGGCTTGATGTCCAAGGAATTGAGTGAAACAGATCGATGAATAGCCCGACGCAAATGTTCAAGGAGGCGAGCGAGGCTCCAACACGCGTTGCCCATCAACTCGCTGCGAACGCGGCTGCGGTTAGCGAACTTGCGGGCGAGCTGCGAGCCAACGCTTGCGAAGCCATGCTCACCTTGGCACGCGGCAGCTCGGATCATGCGGCCAGTTTTTTTGCCTACAACGCGATGGCGGCAAGCAAACGTGTGATCACCTCGATTCCAAGCTCCTTGGTGAACTTGTTCCAAGCGCCCAGCGGCGGCCCAAACACCTGGGCCTTTGCGTTCTCGCAATCGGGGCAAAGCCCAGACTTGGTTGCGGCGATGGCGCATTTCGCAAACGCCGGGTCACCAACTGTGGCTTGGGTCAACGACCTGAAATCGCCTTTGGCGACGGGTGCGCGATGGGCACTTGACCTGCACGCCGGTCCTGAGACGAGTGTGGCGGCCACCAAGAGCTATTTGGCGCAACTGGTGGCCGGCCTGCATTTGCAGGCTTTGTGGCAACAAGACGACCATTTGGCCGACGCGTTGTCGGCCTTACCTCAGACCATGAATCGTGCCTTGACCGAAAATTGGTCGAAGGCTTTGGATAGGCTTGCGCGCGTGCATCAGCTCTATGTTTTGGGACGTGGGTCCGCTTGGCCGCTTGCCATGGAGGTGGCGCTCAAGTTCAAGGAAACCTGCGGCATTCATGCCGAGGCCTTCTCAAGTGCCGAGGTCGTTCACGGCCCAATGGCTTTGGTGCAGCCCGGTTTCGCCGTGTTGGTCATCGCGCCGCGCGGCCCTGGACAAGCGGATGCCCTCGCGGTGTCGAAGGCCTTGCGCGAGCGTGGTGCTGCGGTGTTGGTTGCTGCGTCAGGCAACGTCTCTGGCGTTGCATCTGACTTAACGATTGTTGAGAGCCGACACCCATTGCTTGATGGCATTTGCGCGATGCAGTCGTTTTATGTCATGGTCGAGGCGTTGGCGCGTTTGCGAGGTCTGAACCCCGATGAGCCGGCGCATTTGTCAAAAGTCACTCGCACCCATTGAGGTGAACCAAAACCCACACATGACGACCCCTGCTCCCCTCATCCTCCAAACCGAGCAAGCGCACCCTCAGCATAGCCAATTGGACAGCTACACCACCGAAGACTTAGTCGGTGCCTTGATTGACGATCAGCGCGAAGCCGTTGAAGCCGTGCGCGCGGCATCAAAGGAAATTGCCCGTGCGGTAAACGCAGCAACCGCCAGGCTGCGCGAAGGTGGGAGACTGATTTACGTCGGCGCAGGCACGTCGGGTCGGCTGGGTTTGCTGGACAGCGTTGAGCTCTATCCAACTTTCTCGTGGCCGCGCGAGCGCGCGATTGCCCTACTGGCCGGTGGCAAACAAGCCATCTACCAAGCCGTTGAAGGTGCCGAGGACAACTTTGAGCAAGGCGCAATTGACTTGCAAGCGGTCGATGTGCAAACCGTCGACGTTGTGATTGCCTTGGCAGCTTCTGGCACGACCCCGTATGCGCTGGGTGCATTGGCAAAAGCCAAATCAGCTGGCGCGTTGAGCATCGGCATTGCCAACAACGCCGACGCGCCGGTGGCCCGTCAGGCTGACATTGGCATCGTGCTCGACACGGGCCCCGAGGTCATCTCGGGCAGCACACGCCTCAAAGCCGGAACCTCGCAAAAAATCACGCTTAACGCGATTTCAAGCGGCATCATGGTGCGCCTGAACAAAGTTCACGGCAACCTGATGGTTGACCTCAAGGCGACCAATGCCAAGCTGGTGCGCCGCAGCATTCGGTTGACGATGTTGGCAACCGACGCCGAAGAGTCCGTTGCGGCCTCAACCTTGCTAGCCTGCGCGGGGTCGGTCAAGGTCGCCATCGTTGCTATTTTGAAATCCCTGAGCGCCGAACAAGCCAAATCCTTGCTTGACGGCGTGGACGGCAATGTGCGCAAAGCACTTGAAGGAAAAGCCCCATGAGTCAATCGATTGCAAAACGAAACCCTTGGGCGTGGATTCCGACGCTCTATTTCGGGCAAGGCATTCCGTATGTGGTTGTGATGACGCTGTCGGTCATCATGTTCAAAAACTTGGGGCTGAGCAATGGCGAGATCGCCGCCTACACCAGCTGGTTGTATTTGCCGTGGGTCATCAAGCCGCTGTGGTCGCCGCTGGTTGACATGTTTCGCACCAAACGATTTTGGATTGTGACCTTGCAAGCGGTCGTTGCAGCGGCCATGGCTTTAGTTGCTTTGACTTTGCCGACATCGAATTTTGTGCAAATGTCGCTGGCCGTTTTGTGGCTGATGGCGTTTGCGTCTGCGACCCATGACATCGCAGCCGACGGCTTTTACATGCTGAGTCTGGAGCAGCATCAACAAGCGGCTTTTGTCGGGGTGCGCAGCACGTTTTATCGACTGGCCAACATCGCTGGGCAAGGGGCTTTGGTGTGGCTCGCCGGCAGCTTGCGCGACTGGACAGGCGACGTGCGGACGGCCTGGTCAATCGTTTTCTGGGTACTGGCGCTCTTGTTTGTGCTGCTCAGCGTTTATCACCGCTTTGTGTTGCCGCGACCCAGCACCGACCAAGCGGTTCGAACTCGGGGCACAGCGGTTTGGACTGAGTTTGTGTTGACGTTTAAGTCGTTTTTCAAGCGCAAAGATATCTTCATTGTGTTGGCGTTCTTGTTGACGTTTCGCTTGGGTGAAGCGCAGGCGCTCAAACTGGTTGCCCCTTTTTTGCTTGACCCAATGGATAAGGGCGGCTTGAACTTGAGTACCCAGCAAGTGGGCTTGGTGTACGGCACCCTGGGTGTGGCTTCGCTCACGGTCGGCGGCATTTTGGGTGGTTTGGCGATCTCAAAGCATGGTTTAAAGCGCTGGATTTGGCCGATGTTGTTGGCGGTGCACTTGCCCAACATTTTGTTTGTGGTGCTCGCCTACACGCAACCGACCAGCATGGTCGCCATATCGGCTGCCTTGATGGTCGAACAGTTTGGCTACGGCTTTGGCTTTGCGGCGTATTTGCTCTTCATGATCATGGTGGCTGACGGGCCGCATAAAACGGCGCACTACGCGCTGTGTACAGGCTTCATGGCGATGGGCATGATGTTGCCGGGCATGGTAAGTGGCTACATTCAGCAAGCCATTGGATATCCGAACTTCTTCATCTGGGTTTGTATCGCGACCTTGCCGTCGGTGCTGGTGACCGTGTTTTTGAAGATCGACCCTGCCTTTGGCCAGCGCGCGCAGGAGGGCAAGTGAGCACGTCGGACAACAAGCGCTTGGTGTCGCTGGACGCGTTTCGCGGGTTCACGATTGCGTCGATGTTGCTGGTTAACAACCCCGGCGACTGGGGTGCGTTGTATCCGCAATTGGCGCATGCCGAGTGGCATGGATGGACGTTCACCGACTGGATTTTTCCGTTTTTTCTGTTCATCTCCGGTGTGTCCATGGTTTTGGCCATGCACGCCAAGCATGGCGATGTGCAGCGGTCAAGCGCCACAAATCAGGCGTTGTTGCTGACCCTGTGGCGACGCGCCGCAACGATTTTTGCGATTGGGTTTGTCCTCAGTTTGATTCCGGCGTTTGATTTCAGCACCGTGCGCATTCTCGGTGTGTTGCAGCGCATTGCGATTTGCACGGCCTTGGCTGCGCCTTTGGTTGTTTTGTGCCAATGGCGCGCACAACTTGGTGCAATCGTGGCTTTGTTTGCGATTTACAGCGCGGCGATGCTTTGGGTTGCGGTGCCTGATGTCACGGGTGTGGTCGCGGCCGGGGTACTTGAACCGGGCCGTGATTTTGGCGCTCACCTGGACCGAATGCTCATGAGCGGGCATTTGTGGGCCAAGGTCAAAACTTGGGATCCCGAGGGGCTTTGGAGCACGCTACCCGCCATTGGTAGTTTGCTTTTTGGCGCACTGACCGGGCATTGGTTGCTGGCCAAAGTTGACGCGGCCGAGAAAACCGTCTGGCTGTTGTTGGCTGGGTTGGCCGCGCTTTGGTTGGGCGCTGTGCTGGGCAGTGTGTTGATGCCCATCAACAAAAGCCTGTGGACGCCGTCGTATGCCGTGTTCATGACAGGGTGGGCTTGGTTGGTGTTTGGCGCGTTTTATTGGCTCATGGATGCTTGTCAGCGCGCATCGGTTCGCACGGCATCACAGAAGTGGCTCAAGCCGATGACCATTTACGGCATGAACGCGCTGTTTTTGTTCGCATTGGCCAGTTTGGTCGCCAAGATGCTGAACTTCATCAAAGTGGATGGCGGCGGGGGTGCCGTCGTGACGTTGAAGATGGCCTTGTTTGTGCCGATGAAGTCTCTCGGGTTGTCGCCAGTCGACACGTCCCTGCTATTCGCTTGTTTATTTAACCTGTGCTTTTTCTTTATAGCTTGGGCGATGTGGAAAAAACGCTGGTTTGTGAAGGTTTGAGCATGAACATCTCTTTAACTCGATGCGCGAAGCGATGGCCCAAGTGGATTTCCCTTGCGGCGATCCTGAGCGCTTGTGCAACCGATCCGGGCTCAAGTGCTTCGATGCCTGACCCAACCCAAGCGTCGCCAGGCTTCGTGTTAGAGCCCCATCAAGCACCCGCGCTGCCCAGAGAGTTTCGGGCAGCATGGGTGGCGACGGTTGCCAACATCGATTGGCCGAGTAAGCCTGGATTGAGCGCCGATGCCATGCGCAGCGAGATCGTTGACAGCGTGAAGGCTGCCAAGGCCTTGGGCATCAATGCCTTGCTGTTGCAGGTACGCTCCAATGCTGATGCCATCTACCCCAGCGAGCTGGAGCCGTGGGCCGACGTGCTCAGTGGCAAACAAGGTGAGCCGCCCAAATGGCTAGACCCGACGAACACAGCAGCGTTCGATCCGCTGCAGACATGGATTGACGAGGCGCATCGCTCTGGCATCGAGTTGCATGCGTGGTTCAACCCCTACCGTGCTCGCCACGTGGCTGCCAAGTCTGCCGCGAGCGCGAACCACATCAGCCGCACGCAACCCGATCTGGTGAAAACATATGGCGGTTTTGGTTGGCTTGACCCCGGCGAGTCCAAAGCGTCGGCGCACTCGCTTGCCGTCATCGACGACGTTGCGCGGCGATACGACATTGACGGTATTCACATCGATGACTACTTTTACCCGTACCCTGTGACAAGCGCGCAGCCGTCGACCGCGCGTGGGTCTGTCACCGTGAGTGTAAAGCTTGACTTCCCCGATGAGCCCAGTTGGCGCGCGTACACCCAAACCGGCGGCACGCTCACCCGCGCCGGTTGGCGACGCGACAACGTCAACCGATTTGTCGAACAGATGGACACCCGCGTGCGCGCCATCAAGCCATGGTTGCGTGTTGGGGTGAGCCCATTTGGTTTGGGCAAGCCCGCGCTGCGACCCGAGGGCATCAAAGGGTTTAGCCAATACGACGAGCTGTACGCCGACGTCGAGCTGTGGATGGCGCGCGGCTGGATGGATTATTTGGTTCCTCAGCTGTATTGGGCAATTGATCAAAAGGCGCAGTCTTTTCCGGTGTTGCTTGACTACTGGGCCGCTCAAAACCCAAAAGGTTTGCATGTGTTTTCGGGCCTGTACAGTAGCCGAATCAACGGATCAACCGCGACATGGCAACCGCCTGAGATCACCCGACAGATCGACATCACCCGCGAGCGGTCAGCTGCCAACTCGCTACTCAACGGACACGTGCATTTCAGTTGGATTGCGCTCTACAAAAATCGACTCGGCCTTGCCGATGCTTTGAAGCCCCTTTATGCGCAAACGGCCCTTGTTCCGCCCTCGCTTCGCGCGCCTAAAACAGGCTTGGCCGCACCCACTTTGCTCAGGGTCAGCGGCGACGATTTGTTGGTTGCTGTAAGCGAGCATCCCAAAAACCAAGCCGGTGCCGTGCCGCTGAAGCTAGCGGTTTGGCAGCGCGTTTCTGGCGCTTGGCAGCTTGGTATCCATGCGGCTGGTGCGCCGATCAAACTCGCAGGTGGCACCGATGCCATTGTGGTGTCGTCCATCGACCGATTTGGTCACGAGTCGCAAACCGTGTCGGCATCGGTGAAGGTTAGTCCGTGATTGGCCTGGGGCTCGACGCCGGTGGTACGTCCACGCGGTGGGCGGTTGCGAACGGCGGCGGGCGGGTGCTGGCGGATGGCGAGGTGGGCACGCTGTCGGGTTTGATGCTGAGTTCAAGCGACGGGCGTGAGCAGTTTGCCTCGGTGCTGAAATCAATCGCAACAGCCTTGCCGCGCGCGGAGCCTGTGGCTGCCGTGCTCTTCGGGCTGACTGGGGCCGGGGCGGGGTCAAATGCGGCTTTGGCCGCGTCGATGACCGCACAGGCTTTTGGACTCAACCCGGATGCGATTCACTTGCGCAGCGACATGGCCTTGGTCCATCAGGTGCATTTTCCGTCTGGCGCGGGTCTTGGACATGTGCTCTACGCGGGCACAGGGTCCTATGCGTCGCATTTGGACCACGCTGGTCGTTTGCACCGGGTCGGTGGTCGAGGCGCGTTGCTCGACGACGCTGGTGGCGGATTTTGGATCGGTTGTGAAGCCCTTCGCGCGGTTTGGCGGCAAGAAGAAAGTGGCGAATCCCTGCCCAGAACTCAGCTGGCTGATGCCATATTTGAGCAAATTGGCAGCGATGACTGGGCGGCGACTCGTGCCCTTGTCTACGGGCAAGAGCTGGCTAACGCGCGCGGCGGTGTGGCCAAACTCACTTTAGCGGTTGCTCAAACCCAAAATTCGGATGTCATGTCAGCGCAAATTTTGACTCGTGCCGGCCAAGAACTGGCACGACTTGTCAACGCGTCGTTTCGAAGTCACGGGCTTCGCCCCTTGGCACTGGCTGGGCGGGTACTGACCGAGTTGCCTAGGGTGCAGTCAGCTTGTTTGGCGCGCATTCGTGAAGTGCATCCTGGCGCTGATGTACTCTGTGCGATGCCGCTGAATCTGGCTCAAGCTGCAGCCAAACTAGCTGCATGCGGCATGATTTCACCCGTTTTGGAGCCTTGACACCATGTTGATTCGATCCTTTTTGAAGTTGCTCGCCGTGGCCGCAATCGCCAGCTTAGGCGCATGCGCGACCGATCTGAAAATTGATAAGTCCTTTGTGTCGAAGAACCAAGACAGCCGCGTGCAGTTTTTGGTCATTCACTACACATGGGGCGACTTTCCTTCGTCGCTCAAAACCCTCACGGGTGGGCCGGTGAGCAGCCACTATTTGGTGCGCGACGACCCTGTTGAGATTTACCAATTGGTTGACGAAGAGCGGCGCTCCTTTCATGCCGGTGTGAGCTCGTGGCAGGGGAGCACCTCGCTCAACGCCAGCTCGATCGGCATCGAAATCGTCAACGGCGGTGGTCGACCCAACGCGCAAGGACAGTTTGCTTATGCTGACTATCCGCCCGCTCAGGTCGAGGCCGTGCTGAAGCTGGTCAAAGACATCGTCAAACGCCACAACATTCGAGGCGACCGCATCGTCGGCCACAGCGACATCGCGCCGACTCGCAAGACCGACCCTGGCCCAAAGTTTCCGTGGAAGCGCCTCGCAGATGAAGGCTTGATTCCTTGGCCAGACGCTGCTGCCGTCGCTGCCAAACTGCCCATGTACACGGCCAAGTTACCCGACGTGGCATGGTTTCAAGGCAAACTGGCCAAACATGGTTTTTTAGTCTCAAGCAATGGCGAATTCGACAAATTGACCCGAGATGTGGTGGCGGCGTTTCAAATGAAGTACCGACCGACTCGCTACGACGGTGCGATGGACGGCGAAACCGCAGCCATATTAGATGTGTTGACCACGAAATGAATCCCATCAATCGGCGTTGCTTTTCTGTCGCGGCGGCGGCAACTTTGTCAGGTTGCGCTCAAATGAACTCGCCAAAACCCAAGGCTAACCCTTCGACACTTGTGTACTCGCCTCTTCTTGGGCTGAGCACGGAGCTCACTGCCATTTGCAATGATGCGACCAAGCCGCTGGCGAGTCTGGCGGTTTTGTCGGTCCGAGCTGGCCAAGTGGCCTATAGCGGCGGCTTTGGCCGCGCGCAGATGGGTGGAGCGGGGCGCCCTGATGTCTTGGCTGGGTCTGACACGCTTTACCGCGTGGCATCGATCTCCAAACTGATCACCAGCTTGGGCGTGATGCGCATGCTTGAGCGGGGGCAATTGACCCTCGATGCCGATGTGAGCGAAGTTTTGGGTTGGTCGCTTAGAAATCCGAACTTTCCCGATACAGCCATCACGCTGCGGATGTTGCTCAGCCATACCTCGTCGTTGCGAGACGACGCGAACTACTACTGGGAAGCGGGTAAAAACATCCGCGATGTCTTGCAGTTGGGCGGCGCGCTGCATGGCAAGGGTGCCATGTGGGGCAAAAATGCCGAGCCGGGCGCGTACTTTCAGTACGCCAACTTACCGTGGGGCGTTATCGGCACGGTGATGGAGCGAGCCAGTGGCAAGCGGTTTGATTTGCTGATGCACGAGTTGGTTTTTGTGCCGCTTGGCATAGAAGGCGGCTTCAACCCAGCCGCGTTTCCAGCGGACCAGCTGAAACGACTGGCCACTTTGTACCGAAAACGCAGCGAAGTCAGCGGCAAAGAAGTTTGGAATCCTGCTGGCCCGTGGGTGCCACAAGTGGATGACTACTCGAGTGCTGCGCCCGTGCCTCGCGCGGGGCCGAGCTACGTCATTGGTAGCAACGGCACGGTTTTTGGGCCTCAGGGTGGGGCGCGCCTGTCGGCTAACGGTCTGGGTGTGGTGCTGCGCATGTTGCTTGCAAATGGGCAAGTGCTAGATGGTGCGTCTGGTGGCAGGGCGCTGTTTTTGAAGCCTGAGACAGTTGCGCTGATGTTGAGTTCGCAGTGGCGCATGAATGAGGCCGCAGGCGGTCAATCGAGTAGCCGTGCCAACGGCGACAGCTACGGCGGCCTCATGCGGGCCTGGGGTTTGGGGGTTCAACACTTCACCGACGTCAGCGTCACCACAACCAAGTCACCAAGCGGCGACCGCTTGATCGCCCCCGGCGGGTACCGAGGCATGGGTCATTTGGGTAACGCTTGGGGATTGACGTCGGCCTTGGTGCTTGACCCCAGCACACAGTCAGGCATGGTGTTTTTGGTCGGTGGCCCCGGATTCAACCCCGATGCCTCGGACCCTGGCCGCTATTCATCGCTCTTTGGCTACGAAGAGCGCATTTTGACCGCTTTGCATCGCTACAGCATCGAATTTTAGGATTTTTCGGCACTTGGTCTCCGGATTCATTGAGTTTGTTGCTACTAAAAACATAGTAGCTCAACTCGCATCGGTCGCCGACTCCAGCAGCGTCAGTTGCTGCTTGGCCGTGTCGAGCTCGGCCGTGATCCCAATGGGTAGGGTCATTTGGTGGGCGATGTGGCCAACGCCGTACCCTGACACGGCTGGCACACCGAGTGAGTCCAAGTGTTCGCTCAATACTTCTTGCAGGCTCAGTGATTGGTCGCCGGGTCGAGCTTCGCACTTGCTGAAAACACCGACCATGACACCCGCGCAGCCGCTCGATCCGCCTAACTCACCTAAGGCCCGTTGGCCACGGGCGTTGCTTTGCTGCAGCTGATGCATGAGCCGATCAACCCGGTACGGGGCTTCGTCGATCTCTTCTAAAAAAAGCAAGTGTCCGCCGAGCGGGGTCAAATACGGTGTGCCAACCAAGGCGGCGAGCACACTCAAATTGCCGCCCAAGAGCGCGCCCACGGCACGACCGGCCACATGGGTGCGTGGCTTAAAGGCGGACTCGGTCAGCGCGCGGGCAAGATTCTCGGGCGCGTGGCCCATTGCGTAGCCGCGCGATTCGCCCATGAGCACGGCGCGGAGATTGCGCACATTGAATTCTGAAAACGTCGACCCCGCAGTGGGGCCATGAAAACTCACCAGACCAATTTGGCTGTACAAAGCCATGTGCAGGGCCGTGACATCGGAGTAGCCCACAACAATTTTTGGATTTTTGGCGAGCAGCGAATAGTCAATGTGCGGCAGAAGCGCACTCAAGCCCGAGCCGCCACGCGCAGCCCAAACCGCGCGCACATCGGCATCAGAAAACATCGCATGTAAGTCGTCTAAGCGTTGTTCAACCGTGCCCGCATAGCCGCCCCAGCGTGCGAGTAAGTGCTTACTCAAGCGCACCTTGAAGCCCATACCCTCCAAGTTGGACACACGCTGTGCCACGCCAGTCGGATTCAGCACACCGCTCGTCGCCACGAGGCCGATCGTGTCGCCTGCACGCAAAGGTGGCGGTTTGATCGTGGGTCGATTGGCAGCTTTGGTCACCAAGCCCGATGCAGTGGGTGCGGCGCAGCCAGCCAAAGTCGTCACGGTGGCCGCAACCGCAGCGATGGCCTGTCGTCGGTTTTGCATCGTCAAAGGCTCAGAAAAGGGAATAAAAAAAGCAGGGCCGCTCTTACGAGCGCCCTGCTTATCGGGTGGTGCTAACGCGTCCTGGTTTAGAACTTGTAGGTTGCACCAAACGTGAAGGCACGCAAACGGGGGTCGCCTACGCGTGGATCCCAGCCAGCGCCGGAGGCGAAGTCAACATTGTGCGCGGTGAACGGTGGCTTGGTATCAAACAAGTTTTTGACACCCAAACGCAGCGTCGCGTTCTTGATGCCCGTGTAGCTCACCGACGCGCCGTAAGTTGTGTATGCGCTCACATCTGGGCTGAAGCCCGGTGGTGGCGTGAACGGCACTTCGTCTTTATAGCCTGACGTGTACTGCTGGCTCACGGTGACGCTCCAAGGGCCTGTCTCGTAGCTCACACTTGCGCCGTGTTTCCAGCGGACATACAAATCGCGTGAATTCCATTTCCCCACGGTGTCGACATATTTGTCGGTCACGAAGACCCGCGACTTGAATTCGTCGATGTATGTACCGTCGAGTTTGGCTGTCCACTTGCCACCTGCAACCTTGCCGTTGAATGCCAAGCTGAGCTCGGTTCCACGAAGAATGTCTCCGTCTGCGTTGACAAAGCCTGCGCGGATGTAGCCGCCGGGACCGTCAAGCAAACCATTGGTTCCACGAACCAAGTTCGTGGGAAAGGTCGTGTAATTGGCGAGAACTTGCTGTGGAGTCAGCTCATAAATGCGATCTCGCCGCGCGATGCGCCACATGTCGATGCTGGCCGTCATCCAATCGGTCGGCGCAACCACGAAGCCCAACGTGAGTTGCTTGGCGGTTTCGGGCTGCAAGTCTTTGTTTCCGCCAAACCGAGCCAAAGGCCGGATCGCGCACACTGTCACGTCGCCTGGGCGTTGGGGGCACAAAATTGGGTCAGCAACGTTGCCTGGCACAGGTGACTCACTGGTGGCGCCATAAAGCTGGAAGAAGCTTGGTGCGCGAAAGCCGGTGTTGGCTGAGCCACGGAACGCGAGCTCCTTGATGGGCGAGAACTTGAACGAAATTTTGGGGTTGGTGGTGCCACCAAAATCACTGTACTTGTCGTGCCGAATCGCAAGGGATGTTTCCAGCGTTTTGGTGATCGGAATCGCCAACTCGCCGTAAACGGCTTTGATGGTGCGCGACACTTTGGCAAATTCTGGGTCAAACGGCGCATCACGAATGACTTCGGTCGTCACTGCTGCGTTGCTGAACTGGTAGCTCTCGCTGCGCATATCGACACCCGCGGCAAATGCCAATGGGCCTGCCGGGAGCTTCATCAACTCGCCCGAGATCGAGCCATCAAGCTGGCTAAGTTTGGCGCGTCCACCAAACAGCTTGGTGCCGTCGGCGCGCGCGCCGTCCAAGGCAGCCAAACCCGCAGCGGTCTGCGTCTGGCCTGGCAGCAACCATGGGTTCAAAATGCCAGAGCCCAGCACGCTGTTCAGGCCAGGAACCCCGTTTTTGTCGGTATTGCGCATGTAACCACGCCCAAGCGTTGAGTCTGCGCCGCTGCCAGCGGTCGATAGGCCCACTTTGTAGTCATATGCGCCCAGCACGCCCTCCATGCCGACAAGCAAGCGATGGGCGCGAGTCTCGGTTTCAATCGTTCGACCGCCGCAAATCGTGCAGCGCCAGCGGTAGGCAATTGGTTTTGTCTTGTCAAACGTCGGAATGAATGCCGACAGGTCTTGGTAGTACGGTCCGTTGACTGGGTAGGCATTGCCCGCGGCGATGCTGGTTGTCAGCTGGCTTGCCTCGAACTGCTTCACAGCTTTGGTGGTTGAGGCGACCAATTCGGCAATCACCGCGTGTTCGCCGCTTAGCTCGTAGCGTCCACGAGTCACCAAATTCAGGCGATCAATGGGTTGAATCAGGATCGCTGAACCACCGTAGTCAAAGGCACAGGCGTTTCGAAAGCTGGCTGTGTCCCAAAGCACAAACTGATACTGCGACTGTCCGGGGACCGAGTCGCACTTACCCTGAAAACTCAATAAATTTGCGCGTGTGTAGGCTTGTGTGCCCGTGGCTGGTAGCCGATAGCTGGCACCAATGGCGGTGTTGGCGCCGCCAGTGTGAGTGGCGTAAGGTGTGCCGGCGGTGTCCGGAGACAAGCCGCGCTCGGGCTGGAACCCATTGACGAAACTGCGTCGATCGTCTGGTTTCAGAATTTCTTGGCGATCAATCGTCAAGCTGCCCATGATGTTGTATTTGTCTTTGGCCAGGTCACCAGTGCCCGCTGTGACCGAGCCGCGGTAAATGTTGCCGCCGCCGTGCTGTGTGGCATCCACAAAACCGGTGACGGTCGCGCCTTGGAAGTTGCTTTCCAAAATGAAGTTGATCACGCCGCCGATTGCGTCCGTGCCGTAAATGGCGGAAGCGCCGTCTTTCAACACCTCAACACGCCGAACGGCAGCAAGCGGGATGGAATTCAAGTCCACCGAGTTGCCTTTTGCGCCGTGGAGCGACACGCGGCGACCGTTGAGCAAGACCAAGGTGCTGGATGAACCTAGCCCACGCAAGTTTGCGCTTGAGTTGCCGTTGTTGTTTCGGTCGGAGCTGCCCAGCTGAATGCCGACGTTAGAGCTCAAGTTATCGGCACTGGTGCCATTGGCTGAGATTGTGGCGATCAGTTGCTCGGCGCTGACGATGCCCGCTTTTTCGATGTCGGCACGGGTAATGATCTGAATCGGTAAGGCGGTCGCATCTTGTACGCGCTTGATGCTTGACCCGGTGATTTCGATTCGCTCTTGCTTTTGGGCGTTATCGGCGGTTTGCGCAAAACCGGAGGTGGCAGCGCAGCCCAGTGTTGCAGCTAGGGCAATTTTGTTGAGTTTCACTTGGTCTTTTCCTTGAGGTCGAGTGGGTGATGTGAAAGGAGGTCGGGCCAAACGGCTCATGGTTTCCCTTGCCGCTTGCTTCAAATTGGGACGGGTGGGTCGCAATTTGGCGATTGGCGCAGCGCTTGTGGCACGACTTACATTATGAAATGTTACGTGTTCATTTCTTCACACATGTTTACCCCGATAGGCGTAAGCGCAACAGGATTGACAGCGATGTTTTTACTTCGACAGATCGGGCGGTTTGTGTTGCGTGCTGGCCGGATGGTGTTTGGCTTAGCCGCGTTGGCCGCCATTGGCGCACTGGGTGCGTGCGCAACCTCTCATTCGGCCCTGTCGCATGCTGAACCACGCACTAACTCAGCCCTTCCACCCGACGTTCTGGCTCTCATTAGCTCTGCTGAACTACCATTAAATTCGGTGTCGATTTTGGTGCAACCGCTCAATCGGCGCGCCCAAGCCAGGTTGTCGTACAACGTGGACGTGCCGATGCAGCCCGGCTCGACGATGAAACTGATCACATCCGTGGTCGCTTTGGAGCGTTTGGGGCCACTGCATCGTGGGCGTGTCGAGTGGCGGGGCACTTTGTCGGGTGCGGCTGACGCCTCAAACACGGCATTGGCTGGGACATCGGTCATTCGTGGTGTTGGACATGCCGAGTTGAATGTTGAAGCCACGAATCGTTGGCTCAAGAGTTTGATGGACTCTGGCGTGCGTGAGATCAGCGGCACCGTCGTGATTGATCGTTCGCACTACTCGCCGACGCGGCCCGATTTGGGCCTCACGCCCTTCGATGAAGCGCCCGAGTTTCGCTACAACGTCGTGCCAGATGCACTTTCGCTCAACATGAACTTGATGGGCGTTCGCCTGCAATCGACCTCGACGACCGTGAGCTTGGCGATGGATCCGCCGCTTGCCGGTGTGGCGCTGACTGGTGACTTCAAATTGATCGACGCGAGCTGCCCGTCTTGGGAAAACGGATGGGTTTTGCCCGTTGTCGTTGAAGCCAATGGCACGGCAACCGTCAAGCTGTCGGGCACTTTTCCGCGCAACTGCAAGGCATCAACCCAGCTCAACGTGCTCGATCGCACCCGGTTTGCCCATGGTTTTTTGGCGAGCCTTTGGCGGCAAATGGGCGGTGTTTGGTCTGCCGCGGTGCGCGAAGCGACACCCGCAGAGGTTTTGCCAGCTGGACAAATCTTGGCCAGCAGCAGCGCTCGCCCCTTGTCTGAACTGCTGCGCGAGATCAACAAAATCAGCGACAATCCGATTACCCGGATGACCTTTTTGGCGTTGGGAACGCAGTCTGCAGCCGTGGGGGCGAACCACACAGCCGACCGGGCGGCAGCCAGCGTCAAAGCCTGGATGACTGACAACCAAATCGACACCACGGGTTTGGTTTTGGACAATGGCTCCGGCTTGTCGCGCAGCGAGCGCATCAGCGCCCGCACGCTCGGCCAGGTTTTGCAAGTGGCCGGCGCGAGCCGGTGGGCGCCCGAGTTGCAAGCCAGCATGCCCATCGTGGGGGTGGATGGCACCATGCGCAATCGGCTCAAAAACACCGCAGCCCAAGAGCGCGCCCGCATGAAAACCGGAACGCTCAGAAATGCCTACGCCGTGGCCGGCTATGTGCGCGATGCAGCCGACCAGCCCTTGGTGGTGGTGGCCATGCTCAACGATGAAAAAGTCCAAGGCAAAACCGCCCGCGCCGTGCTGGACGCAGTGATCGAATGGGCGGCGAAGTCGCGCGGCTCAAAAATCAGTCTGGAAGTTGATTTTTGACATTTTTTGAGTGAAATCAGCCCTTGGTCTCCGGATCTATTGGGTTCGTTGCTATTATTTTAATTAGGACTTACGCAAAACCACCCCAGCCGCGTTGCAGCTCCTAGCCGTGCTGTTCGCACTGTCGTCGTCGCTGCGCCTTGCTGGGACAATTTTGCATAAGTCCTATTAATTAGTCTACGCGAGCGTACTGAGCCCGAATTTGGTCTTTGTTGCCGCAGTCAAAGTGCCACCATTCGGTGCTTATGCCCTGAAAGCCATTGCCGGTCATGACTTGCCGCAGCCGTTGACGCGCCTCAATGTGTTGCGGGGTTAGCTCACCGCTGGCCAGGCTTGCGGCTTCAAACTCAGGGTGAGAGGCGGACACCATGGCATCAAAGCCCGTGCCCATGTCCACCTCACAGCCCTTGGCGTCGACGATGGTGACGTCAAGCGCCATGCCAAAACTGTGAATCGAGCCTCGCTCAGGTGGGGCCAAATACAGCTCAAGGCCCGTTCCACGCAGGCTCTCAAACAGCTCAATTTGGATGCGATGCGGTCGAAGCGCGTCCAACACCAGCAACTGCGCGCCGGGTGCGAGTTGGTTGAGTTGCGCTTGTGCCCGAGACAAGGCCAGCGCGGCGTCGCGGTGTAGCCAAGCGCAGTCCATGTCGCCGTAGATGTTTCGGCCTAGAAAATTGTGCGGGCTCGCGTATCGCAAATCCACCCGAATGCCTGCGATGCTGGCCAACGCAACAAACTCGCCACTGGCCTGCGCCTCAGCCAGCGACATTTGCCGAGTTGGCGGGCTCGACACCTTGCTCAAACCTTGGAAAAATCGGGTTTGCGCCGCTCCATGAATGCCCCCAAGGCTTCTCGGGCTGCCGGCTCGCCCAGCATGCGGCCAAAACTGACGCTTTCCTCGTTGATGACGTCGGCGATCAGCTTGGCTTGGCCCTTTTTCATCAGGCGCTTGGTCTCGATCAGGCTGCTCAGGGGTTTGGCCGCGAGCTTTTTCGCGACACCTGCAGCGTAGTTGTTGGCCTCGGTTGGGGCCAGCACGCGGTTGACCAAGCCGACCTCAAGGGCAGCTTCTGCCATGAACGGCTCACCCAGCAACAGCGCTTCTGCGGCGCGGTGGTAGCCCAGCATTTGCGGCACGAGCACGCTGCTGGCGGCTTCGGGGCACAAACCAAGGTTCACAAAAGGCATTGAAAACGCGGCATTGTCCCCCGCGTAGACCAAGTCGCAGTGAAACAGCAAGGTGGTGCCAATGCCGACCGCAGGCCCGCAAACCGCCGCGATCAACGGCTTAGGGAACTGCGCCAGCGCATGCAAAAACCGAAACACAGGTGACTCGGTGGTCGTGGGCTTGTTGTTTAAAAAGTCACCCATGTCGTTACCAGCGCTGAAAATCGTCGCGTCGCCCTGGATGAGCACCACCCGAATCGCGGGGTCAGTGACGGCTTGGCTCAGCGCTTCGGCCAAGGCCGCGTACATGGCCACATTGATTGAGTTCTTCTTGTCTAAGCGGTTGAAGGTCAGCGTGAGAACGCCTTGTTCGATGTGGGTTTTGATGTCTTGCATGGCCATTTTTAGGAGGTAATCAGTTGGATTTAGCGGCTTCGGCAACGAAGTCCAGCCGGTCTTGGCCCCAAAACATGTCGGAGCCAACGAAAAAAGTGGGCGCGCCAAACGCGCCGCGCGCGACAGCCTCAGCGGTGGCCGCTTTGAGGTGGTCTTTTGTCGCGGTGTCGCTGGCGAGTGCCATCATTTGGGCAGGGTCAAAGCCCGCCGCAGCCAGCATTTGCCCGGCAACGCCTGCGTCGTTGAGGTTGTCGCCCTTGACCCAAATTGAGTCAAAAACGGCGGCGTCAAACGCGACCAAGCGCTCAGGTGCGGTCAACTGCAAGCCCGCAGCCATGCGCATGAGGGTGAGGGTGTTGATGGGGAAGTGCGGGTTGTGGCCGAAGGCAATATTGAAGCGTTTGGCAAACCGGCTGAAGTCTGTGAAGGTGTAGCGGCCTTTGGCGGGCACGGCGGCGGGCGACTGGTTGCCAGTGGCTTGGAACACGCCGCCCAAGAGCATGGGCTGGCGGCGAAGTCCGGCGCCGGTATCGGCCACGAGTTGGGGCAGGCGAGCCCAGGCCAAGTACGCGGCTGGGCTGCCGTAGTCGTAGAAAAATTCAATGGTTTTCATCGTGCGCAAGGGGTATGGTCAAAACTTTTCGAGGTAGGGTCGCAGATCAAGCTCGTGCGTCCAACAATCGCGGCTTTGCTGGTGCAGTTGCCAATATTGCTCGGCAATGCTGGCGGGGTCGATGATGCCATGCTGCTCTTTGAGGGCGTAGCGTTGGGGGAAAAGGTTTCGGATGAATTCGGTATCAATCGCGCCGTCGATGATGCTGTGGGCGACGTGAATACCCCGCGGGCCGAGCTCTCGGGCCATGCTTTGGGCCAAGGCGCGCAGCCCGTGTTTGGCGATGGCGAAACCGGCAAACCCGGCGCTGCCACGCAGCGAAGCAGTCGCACCCGTGAAAATGATGGTGCCAACGTGTTTCGCGCCGACTTGGGGGTCGATTTTCTCGCGGCTGACCATGCGCAGCGCCACTTCGCGGGCGTTCAAAAAGCCCGACAGACAAGCCATTTCCCACATTTTGGTGACGCGTCGCGCGGTCTCGGTCAGCACGCTCATGGGCGAGTTGGCACCGATGTTGAACACCAAAACCTCAATGGGGCCAATGTCGCGCTCGATGTGCTCGATCAATGCGACAACTGACGCCTCGTCACGGGCATCACTGCCAAAAGCATGGATGACGTGACCAGCGGCCTCGATTTTGCTGACCAATGCGTCAAGCCGCGAGCGCTCGCGCCGCGTCGCACACACCGCAAAGCCACCGCGAGCAAAGCGCTCAGCGATTGCGCCGCCAGTGGCGTCTCCCGCGCCGATGACGAGTGCAACCGGGCGGCTTGGGTTGGGTTTGAGGTCATTTTGATGCATTTTTAGCCTTTGGTCACCGAATTCATTGGGTTTGATGCTATCAAAATGGGATTATCTCAGGCTACGATTTGTAGTACACCACCTGATGCGTCGATGCCAGCAACGCGCCCGATCGGCCCCAGATTAAAGCGCTTTGGTCGAAAAACCCGTTTTTGAATCGCTGGCCTTGGGCTTGGCAGAGCAAATAGTCGGTGCCGACCGCTGCCAACTCGGCTGCGTCGGCGTGGAAGTAGATCGTCATGCTGACGGTTCCGGCGGGCACAGCGGTTGCGCGGCGCAAAAACACACGAGGAAAGAACACATCACAAATGCCGGTGAGTGCGAGTGCGTCAAGCTGGCGCGGCTCGCGCAGGCGGACCCACATGCGAGTCAAGCTGTCGGGTGATTCCTCGCCATTCCACTGCGGAAAATACCCGACCAGTGGCAAAAGCTCGTACTGTTTGAGCCAAGCCATCGGCGGCGTGAGCCGGGGGTCCGGCGCGGCGACGTGTTCGGGTGGCGTGAGGTCGGCAGGTAAAGGGGCGTTTTGCCCGCTCCAGGTTTCGCGGCGCACGGCGGTGACGGCGGTGGCAGTGATCACGACCTCGTCGGCTTGGCTGAGCGTGATCAGCCAGTGTTGGGTTGATCGGTTGGTGCGCATCGGCGTGGCATCGATGCGAAACGGCGCGTCTGCCACCGCCGCACAAAAATTGACTGTCAACGTTGTCGGTTCGCCCAAGCACCTTGGGTGCAGCAGCACCGCTTGCAACATTTGTGCAGCCGTGATGCCGCCAAATGGCCCAATGAAGTTGGCCCAAGCCGGATGCGGTTGCCCAACAAAATGACCCAGTTGCGCGTCGCCGCTGGGTTTGAGTTGAAGCGCTTGATCTAAGGCATGCATGTTTGATCTCAATTTTGCTACTAATTAAATAGCATAGAAGTCAATGAATCCGGTGACCAATGGTTAATTTCTCATAAAAAACGACTAAACGCGCTCAAAAATGCCCGCAGCGCCTTGGCCCATGCCCACGCACATGGTGACCATGCCGAAGCGCCCTTGCGTGCGTTGCAGCGCATGGACAACGGTCGCGGCCCGAATCGCGCCGGTGGCGCCCAATGGGTGGCCCAGTGCAATCGCGCCGCCCATGGGGTTGACGCGCTCGGGGTTGAGACCCAGGGTGTTGATGACGGCTAAGGACTGCGCCGCAAACGCCTCGTTGAGCTCAAACCAGTCGATGTCGTCCAGGTGCAAGCCAGCCGATTTGAGCGCAGCCGGGATCGCGGCGATGGGGCCAATGCCCATCAAATGCGGGGGCACGCCCTTGCTGGCAAAGCTGACAAACCGGGCCAGCGGCTTCAAATTGAAGCGCTTAACGGCGGATTCACTGGCCAAAATGAGTGCGCCTGCGCCGTCGGATGTCTGCGAGCTGTTGCCAGCCGTGACCGAGCCGCGAGCAGCAAAAACCGCCTTCAGCTTGGCCAGGCCCTCGACCGTGGTGTCAGGGCGTGCGCCTTCGTCTAAGCTCACAATTTTGGTGTTCAAGCTGACTTCGGTGGTGTCCAGGTTGACGCTGCGCTCGGTCACTTCGATCGGTGTGATTTCAGCCGAAAAATGCCCCGCTTTCATGGCGGCGATGGCCTTCATGTGGCTTTTGTAGGCAAACTCGTCTTGCGCGTCGCGGCTGACTTGGTATTGGTTGGCGACTTTCTCAGCCGTCAAGCCCATGCCGTAGGCAATGCCGTAGTCGTCTACGTTGTCGGTGTTGCCAAAAATGCTGGGCGACAAGCTCGGCGTGTTGCCCATCATCGGCACCATGCTCATGCTTTCGCAGCCAGCGGCAATCATGACGTCAGCTTCTCCCACGCGGATGCGATCAGCCGCCATTTGAACCGCGCTGATGCCCGAGGCGCAAAAGCGGTTCACGGTGATGCCACCGACTGACGTGGGCAGCCCAGCTAAAACCGCGCCAATGCGCGCCACGTTTAAGCCCTGCTGTGCTTCGGGGATGGCGCAACCGGCGATCACGTCTTCAATCGAAGCGGAGTCCAGCCCGGGAACTTGAGCCAGCGCCGAGCGAATGGCGCGAGCCAGCAAGTCGTCAGGGCGCAAATGCTTGAAGCTGCCCTTGTGCGAGCGGCCAATCGGGGTGCGCGTGGCGGCGACGATGTAGGCTTCTGTGAGTTGTTTCATGGGAGTTGACGGCTGATTAGTTGCGAACAGGCTTGCCCGTGGACAACATGCCCATGATGCGTTCTTGGGTTTTTGGGTGGCTGAGCAGCGAAGTGAATGCTTTGCGCTCCAGCGCCATGAGGTATTCCTCGGTGACGACGGTGTTGGTGTCGACATCGCCGCCGCAAACCACATTGGCAATCAGGCGCGCGATGTGGAAGTCGTGTTGGCTGATGAAGCCACCATCGCGCATGTTGACCAAGCTGCCGGTGATCGTGGCCAAGCCATTGCGACCCGCCACGGGGATCATCGAGCGATGCGGGGCGCGGTAGCCACAGTCAAACATCGATTTGGCCTGCGCGATGGCGACAAACAGCAGCTCATCTTTGTGTGCGACGATGATGTCGCTGTCGAGCAAGTAGCCGATTTTTCGGCTTTCAAGCGCGCTTGTGCCCACGGTGGCCATCGCCGCGCACTTGAACGGCTCGGTCAAAAACGCGAGGATGTCTTTGTTGGTGCTCGTGGCGACCAACTCGGCTGCGCGGCGGGCGATGTAGGTCAAGCCGCCCGCGCCGGGTACCAAGCCTACGCCGACCTCGACCAGACCGATGTAGCTCTCCATGTGAGCCACGCGGCGGGCGCTGTGGACCGCGATTTCGCAGCCGCCACCGAGCGCCAAGCCGCGAATCGCGCTGACGACTGGCACGCTGGCGTAGCGCAGCTTGAGCATGGTTTTTTGCAGCTCATGCTCGGCTTCTTCAACCGCGCCGGGGCCGCCGATCATGAACGCGGGCAGCATGGCTTGCAAGTCAGCACCGGCGCTGAAGGGCTCGTCGCCGCTCCAAATCACCACGCCTTTGTACGACTTTTCGGCCAAATCGACGGCCATGTTGAGGCCCTCAGCCACGTCAGGGCTGATCGCGTGCATTTTGGTCTTGATGCTGGCGATGACGACCTCGTCGTCAAGCGTCCACAAACGAACGGCGTCATCTTCGTGAAGCGTTTTGCCCGCAAACTCAAATCCGACCGCGTTCGAGCCGTGAACGACTTCCGGGAAGTGCTGGCGCGCAAGCGTGGCGTTGCTGCGCGCGGCAACAAACTGACCGGTTTCGGGGTTGAACGACCCGTTTGCGCTGTGAACACCACCGGCTTTAATGACCGCGTCACCAAATACCCAATCAGGCAGCGGCTCGCTGCACAGGGTTTTGCCCGCCGCGATGTCTTCTTTGATCATGTTGGCCACAGCCAGCCAACCGGCAGATTGCCACAGCTCAAACGGACCCTGCTTCATGCCAAAGCCCCAGCGCATGGCGAAGTCAACGTCGCGGGCGGTCTCGGCGATGCTGGCCAAGTGAACGGCAGCGTAATGAAAGCCGTCGCGAAGGATGGCCCAGCAAAACTGGCCTTGCAAGCCGGTGGCACCGCGAAGCAAAGCCAAGCGCTCGGCGGCTGGCTTTTTGAGCATCCGCGCGTAAACCTCGTCGCTTTTGTCGCCCGATGGCACATAAGTTGCGGTCGCCAAATCAAACCGGCCAATGTCGCGGCCCGTTTTCTTGAAAAACCCGGCCTTGGCCTTTTGACCCAAATTGCCCAGTTCCAAGAGTTTGGCCAACACCGGTGGCGTGCCAAAACTGCCGTAGAACGGATCGGTCTCTGGAGTGAGTTGGGTTTGCAGTGTCTTGACGACATGCATCAAGGTGTCCAAACCCACCACATCGGCGGTGCGAAAGGTGCCCGAGCTGGCGCGGCCCATTTTTTTGCCGGTGAGGTCGTCCACCACGTCAAAGCTCAGGCCAAACTGCTCGGCCTCTTTCATCGTGGCCAGCATGCCCGCGATGCCGATGCGGTTGGCGATGAAGTTGGGTGTGTCTTTGGCACGCACGGCACATTTGCCCAGTGTCGTCGTCACGAACGCCTCCAACTGGTCCACGACCACAGCATCGGTGTGCGGTGTGGCGATCAATTCGACCAGGGCCATGTAGCGTGGCGGGTTGAAGAAGTGAATGCCGCAAAAGCGCTCGCGCAATTCCAGGGGCAGATCGGCGCCCAAAGCCGTGATGCTCAAGCCCGATGTGTTGCTTGCCAAAATGGCGTTGGCCGAGATGAACGGCGCAATGCGCTTGTACAGGTCGTGCTTCCAGTCCATGCGCTCGGCGATGGCCTCGATGATCAGGTCGCAGTCTTTGAGCTGCTCCAAGTGTTCGTCGTAGTTGGCTTGCCCGATCAGGGCGGCATCGTCAGCCACGCCCAGCGGCGAGGGTTTGAGCTTTTTGAGGCCGTCGATCGCTTTGGAGACGATGCCATTTTTTGGGCCTTCTTTGGCAGCGAGGTCAAACAGAACCACCGGAACTTTGACGTTGACCAGGTGGGCGGCAATTTGCGCGCCCATCACGCCGGCACCTAGCACGGCCACTTTTTTGGGATTGAATCGGTTCACGATGGCTTTGTTTCTGTTGAGTATTGGTTGGGTCTGGCTAGGGCGAGGCGCGAGACGCACTCGCCCAAACCAGCGGACATGACGTTCAGGGCACGCGAACCCAGGTTTGCGTGCGGCCAAAGGGGCCAATCGAGCCGCGAACGGCCAAAGTTTTGCCGCCGTCGACTGGCGTGAGCTTCAAGCTGTAGTTTTTGCCGTTTTCGGGGTCCAAAATCTTGCCGCCGTACCAAACGGCTTCATCTGGATCCTTTTTTGCGCCGTTGATGATCTCCAAGCCGAGAATCGGTTTGTCTTTGCGCGCGTCGGTGCATTTGTCACAGACCTCGTCAGGCTTGGCGTCTTTGCTCAAGCGCTTGGTGATTCGACCGCTCAAGCCCGCTGGCGAATCAACGATGGTGATTTCGGCTTTGGCCTCTTTGGTTTTGTCGTCAATGGAGTGCCATTTGCCAACCGGGGTGTTTTGCGCAAACGCGGTGAAGCTGAGGCCAAGGCTGGCAACGGCTGCGATGAATTTGATGTTCATGGGGATATCCAAAAAAGTAGTTCGAAGGAACGCATTTAAGCAAAAACGGCTTCGGTGTCCATCAAGGGTTTCACCCCGGTTTTTGCCTGTGCAATCAGGCTTCGGGTTTCGGGTTGCAGCTTGGCGAAGTAAAAGCGCGCGGTTTGGAGCTTGCCCAAATAGAAGGTGTCGGTGCTGCCCTCGGCGATTTTGTCCAAGGCCAGTTTGGCCATTTGCGCAAACATGTAGCTGAACACCAAGTGACCGCAAACACGCAAATAGTCAACCGCTGCGCCGCCGACCTCATCGGCGTTTTGGAAGGCCTTGAAGCCCAACTCGGTTGTGAGCTTGGTGACTTGGTCGCCCAAGTAGGCCAGCGGGTTGATGAATTCGGCCATTTGTTCGTTCACGCCATTGGCTTCAACGAATGCGCCGATTTGCTTGCCAAATTTCTTGAGGGTTGCGCCGTTGTTTTGCAGCACTTTGCGGCCCAAGAAATCCAGACTTTGGATGGTGTTGGTGCCTTCGTAGATCAAGTTGATGCGGTTGTCGCGCACGTATTGCTCCATGCCCCAATCCGAGACGAAACCATGGCCGCCAAAGACTTGCATGCACGCATTGGTTGCCGTGTGGCCGTTGTCGGTCAAAAACGCCTTGATGATGGGCGTGAGCATGCTCACCATTTCATTGGACTCTTTGCGCACGGCTTCGTCGGGGTGGCTCAAGTGGCGGTCCACCAGCAGCGACGTGTACATGCTCAACGCCCGACCGCCTTCGGCGTAAGCCTTTGCGGTGAGCAGCATCTTGCGAACATCGGGGTGCACCATGATGCTGTCGGCGGGCTTGTCTTTCGATTTGGGGCCTGTCAGGCTGCGCGACTGGAGGCGGTCTTTGGCATAGGCAAGTGCGTTTTGGTAGGCGACCTCGGTCAAACCCAAGGATTGGTTACCCACGCCAAGCCGAGCGACGTTCATCATCACGAACATGGCGTTGAGCCCTTTGTTGGGCTCGCCAACCATGGTGCCGACAGCGCCGTCCAGCGTCATTTGGCAAGTTGAATTGCCATGAATGCCCATTTTGTGCTCTAAGCCTGAGCAAAAAATCGGATTGCGAGCGCCCAAGCTGCCGTCGGTGTTGACCAAAAACTTGGGCACCACAAATAAACTGATGCCTTTGGTGCCAATTGGCGCATCGGGCGTGCGGGCCAACACCAAATGGACGATGTTTTCGGCCAAATCGTGCTCGCCCGAGCTGATGAAGATCTTGCCACCGGTGATTTTGAACGTGCCATCGGCTTGTGGCTCAGCCTTGGAGCGCAACATCCCGAGGTCGGTGCCGCAATGTGGCTCGGTCAAGCACATGGTGCCGGTCCACTCGCCGCTGGTCAGTTTGCGCAAATAGGTATCTTTTTGGGCGGGGGTGCCGTGGGCATGAAGTGCTTCGTAGCATCCGTGGGTCAAGCCGGGGTACATGGTCCAAGCCTGGTTGGCGCTGTTGAGCATTTCGTAGATGGCTTGGTTTAGCACGATTGGCAAACCCTGGCCGCCGTAGGCAGGGTCACAGCTCAATGCCGCCCAGCCGTCTGCCGTGAATTGTTGGTATGCCTCTTTGAAGCCCTTGGGCGGCGTGACCTCGTGCGTGACCTTGTCAAGCTTGCAGCCTTCGCGGTCGCCGCTTTGGTTGAGCGGAAACGCGACTTCAGAGGCAAATTTGCCGCCGGCTTCGAGCACGGCATTGATGGTGTCAATGTCCACGTCTTTGTGGTCAGCCATGCCTTTGTATTCATCCGTCACGTGCAACAACTCATGCAGCACGAATTGCATGTCACGAAGTGGGGGGGTGTAGGAAGCCATTGCGTAGTCCTTGAGGAAGTGAAACCAAGAAAAATGTCTTGTTGAAGCCTTGCAGGCTCAATCGTTGCGGCCGTATCGGGCCAAGATGTGTTCAAAACCCGTGACCGCACGGGCTGCACTGCCACTGGTTTTGAGAAATCGCGCGTCAAAATGCAGGGCCAAAATCAGGCCGTGGATTTCAAACAAAATTTGCTGTGCATCGGTCTCATCGTCGATTTGACCGAGCAATTGCGCTTGCGATACCGCTTTGTGCATCGCCGCCAACCAGGTGCGAACGCTGGATGCCAACGCATCGCGCACGGGGCCCGGGCGGTCGTCGAACTCGACTGCGCCACTGATATAGAGGCAACCGGAGTCGATTTCCATCGAGGTACGGGTCATCCAATTATCAAAAAGTTTGCGTAGGCGCGGCAGGCCACGGGCTTCGGCCAACGCCGGAATGAAGACTTCGGCCTCGAAACGGTCGTGGTATTCGCGCACCACGCTGATTTGCAACTCTTCACGCGAGCCAAAGTGAGCAAAAACGCCCGACTTGCTCATTTGCGTCACTTCAGCCAACGCGCCAATGCTCAAACCCTCGAGCCCAACGTGCGTGGCCAGCCCCAAAGCAGCATCGATGATGGCCGCTTTGGTCTGCGTGCCCTTTTGAGCGGCGCGGCTGGGCGCATCCGTGCTGACCACTTGCGCAGCGGGCGTGACGACTGAAGTTGAGCGAAGAATCGGTGTGATGGTCATGTGTTGGTTGGTCGATGCCGTGATTTATCGTGAAATGCCAGTTGATCACAAAAAAGAACGGTCGTGCTATTTTGTGTCAGTTTTGCGATTGCTCGCATCCAAGAGACTCCCAATCCGGGGCTTTTCGTGCGGATTAGAGCGGCGTTTCTAAGCCAAGCGAGGGTTAGCCCTAGATTTTGATAATTCAAAAATAATAGCAACAAAGTCAATAGATACGGAGACCAAGTGCCAATAACTCACAAAAAATGCTCAAAGTGACACGAAACGACTGTTTTGGCCGGCCTGTGCTGGCTCGTTCACTGACACAATTCGCCAACTGAACCGGTGTGCCTCACATGAACAGGACTTACGCAAAACCGCCCCAGCGGCGTTGCAGCTCCTAGCCGTGCTATCCGCACTGTCGTCGTCGCTGCGCCTTGCTGGAACGATTTTGCGTAAGTCCTAATGAAAAAACTTTGGTTGCTGTTTTCCCAATCTGTCACGGTCTTGCTGGCGGGCTATTTCGTTGTGGCCACGCTCAAACCGCAGTGGCTCAACCGGGGTGCGGTAGCGTTACCCAGCACCAGCGGTGTGCCGGTGCTTCAAGCGCCAACCGGGACCGAGCTCGTGCCTGCACCGGCTGGGTCGTTTCGGCTCGCCGCCCAGCGGGCATCTAGCGCGGTCGTCAGCATCAACACCAGCAAAGCGCGCAAGTCACGTGGGTCGGGCAGTGGCCCGAACTCGGCCGAGCCCTGGTTTCGGTTTTTCTTTGGTGAGCGCGACGCCAACCAAGGCCCACAAGAAGGTTTGGGCTCAGGCGTGATTGTCAGCGCGTCGGGCTACGTGTTGACCAATAACCACGTGGTTGAAGGAGCCGACGAGATTGAAGTGGTGCTGAGCGACAGCCGCCGCACCAAGGCAGTAGTCATCGGCACCGACCCCGACAGTGACCTGGCCCTGTTGAAGATTGAGCTTGAACGACTCCCGGTGATCGTCTTTGGCAACTCCGATTCGCTCCAAATTGGTGACCCGGTTTTGGCCATTGGTAACCCTTTTGGGGTGGGGCAAACCGTGACTGGCGGCATTGTGAGCGCCACCGGGCGCAATCAATTGGGCATTAACACGTTTGAGAACTTCATTCAAACCGATGCGGCCATCAACCCCGGTAACTCGGGCGGGGCATTGGTTGACTCAGCGGGGCAATTGCTGGGCATCAACACGGCGATTTACAGCCGCTCGGGCGGCAACATGGGCATCGGGTTTGCCATTCCGGTCAGCACGGCCAAGCAAGTGATGGATGCCCTGGTCAAAGATGGCTCGGTCACGCGCGGCTACATCGGTGTGGAGCCGCAAGACATCAATGCGGAACTGCGCGACACCTTTGACTTGAAAGTTGACACCGGCGTGGTCATCACGGGCGTGTTGCAAAACGGCCCGGCCGCGATTGGCGGCGTCAAGCCGGGGGACGTGATCACGGCGGTTGCCGGGCGTGCGGTTGCCAACGTGCCGCAAATGCTGGCCGCAGTGGCTGCGCTCAAACCGGCTGAGGAGGCTGCGTTTGAGGTGCTTCGCAAAGGCGAAAAACTCAAGCTGAAGCTCAGCCCCGGCACGCGACCCAAACAGGTTCGGCCCAAGTAGCGTGCGTTTGGACGCGGCGGCGCAAAAAATCGGACTTATTGGCCCTTGGTCGCCGATTCCATTGATTTTGGTGCTATGAATTGGTGAGTGCTTGTCGTCACCGATGTGACGAAACAAAGGGTTTTCCGATGTTTTGGCGCGCGGGCTTGGGGGCACGATGCGTTGCTAAACCAACCACTTCGAGGATGACCCGTATGCCACAGTTGACCAACCCGCACAAACTCTCTCTTGTCGCCATGTTTGCACTGCTCAGTGCCTGCGGCGGCGGGTCAGACGCGCCGCCCCCAGCCCCGGTTGCGCCCCCGCCGGTGGTTGTTGCACCGCCACCTCCGCCGCCCGCCCCCGTTCCTGAAGAAGCCCGCGAGCACGACACGCGGACTTTTGCACCCGCAGATGCCGCTGCGACCACCTTCACGGCCATGACCGCAGTCGCTGGCGATGCGTTTGACTTAGCCACGACCAGTCGCTGGGCGGGCGTGCTCAAGGGCGCGGCGTACCGAGTCGAGGTGCCACCGAATTGGAATGGTCGCTTGGTGATGTATGCGCACGGCTTTGCCGGCAATGGCTCGGCCGTGGCCGTGCAAAACCCCACCATTCGCCGCTATCTGCTGGCCAATGGCTATGCTTGGGCGGCATCGAGCTACAGCAAAAACTACTACGACGTTCGCGCCGGTGTTGAAGATACCAACGCCTTGGCCAACGAGTTTGTTGCAATTGCAACCAAAAACGGCCGCACCTTGGCCGCACCCAGCAAGATATTCATCACCGGGATTTCGATGGGTGGTCACGTCACTGGCGCAGCCATTGACGACGAAGCCGCCGCGACTGCCATCAATAAAACCAAGTACGCTGGCGCTGTGCCCATGTGCGGTGTGATGGGCGACACCGAGCTGTTCAATCAGTTTGCCGCGATGCAAGTCGCTGCGCAGGCGATTGCTGGCGTGCCCAGCTACCCAACAGCCAAGTACAGCGAGATCTTTGGGCTGGTTCATGGAAGCTTGTTCACGACCTTCCCGTCTGCGGCTACGCCCAACGCGCAGGTTGGGTTGACGGCAAACGGCCAAAAATTCGCCTCGGTGCTTAAAAACATCACCGGCGGCGAACGACCCTTGTTTGCGCTGGGCTTGGCCGCTGGCGGCAGTTTCCCAAGCGCGTACGGCACTTGGGGCAGCGACGGCTCGGTCACGGGTATCTTGAACAAAAACGTTCTGGACACCACCGCCATGACGTACACAATTGACGGCGACGCCGCCGGGACCACCGCGTTGAATGCGAGTGTGCAAAAGCTGACACCTGCAGCTGATGCCAACCGTCTGCGCCGCGATGGCCTGCGTTGGATTCCCAAGGTCAATGGCGACTCGAAGATTCCAGTGGTCAGCATTCATACCCTGGGCGACCTGTTTGTCCCGTTCAGCATGCAGCAGGTCTACCAAAAGCGGGTTGCGGCCAAAGGCAACAGCGCGTTCTTGGTTCAGCGCGCCATTCGCGGTGCCACGCATTGCGACTTCACCATTGCGGAGCAGGTCAAAGCCTTTGACGACATGATCAAGTGGGAAGCCGGCGGTGCCAAGCCTGCCGGTGACGACGTGGTCACGGCATCGGTCGTGGCTTCGCCGTCATACGGTTGCACCCACACCAACAACACCATTGGCGCGGACGATGGCGGTGCTGTCCGGGCCCTGCGCCCCATTATTTTGGCAACCACGGCCGCCTGCCCGGCACCGTGATCTGACCTAATAGCGGACCCACTCAGCCGCGCACGCGTCAAGCGTGCGCGGCTTTTTTGCGTTCGATTGATTAAAATTCATAGCATCGAAGTCAATGAATCCGGTGACCAAGAGCCAATATATTAATAAATTTGACTCTGATAACTTAAATCGTCGGCATTCAGGCCCTTTGTCGCTTGCGGCGTGCGCAGGCAAAGCCCGACGAGAGCGGGCGCGCCAAAGGGCGCTTGGCTCAAGCTCTATCATTGGGCCATGGCAGCAAAATTGATGACTTGGTTTTTATTGGGGCTGGTGCGCGTGCTCACGGGGGCGCAGGCACGGTGGTGGGGCTGCCCGCCCAAGGCGGAGCAGCGCATTTATTTTGCGAATCATCAAAGTCATGCTGATTTGGTGATGATCTGGGCAGCGCTGCCGACTGAGCTGCGCCACATCACCCGCCCGATCGCTGCAAAAGATTACTGGACCGCATCGCCGTTCAAGCAGTGGATCACGACAGCGGTGTTCAACGCGGTCTATGTTGACCGAGTTCGCTCAGGCGACGCTGACCCGTTGGAGCCGTTGATTGAGGCCTTGAGTAATGGTGACTCGATCATCATGTTTCCTGAAGGAACGCGGGGCAACCAAGTTGACCCCGGCGCGTTTAAGGCGGGTTTGTACAACTTGGCTCAGCGCTTTCCAGATGTGGTGTTGGTGCCGGCCTGGATCAACAACATCCAGCGTTTGCTGCCCAAGGGCGAGGTGATTCCGGTGCCAGTGCTGTGCTCGGTGACGTTTGGCGCGCCGATTGCCTTGCGAACTGACGAAGATCGGCGCGAGTTTTTAGACCGCGCTCGCACCGCCGTCGTTGACTTGCGCGAGGTTTGAATATGGTCAGTTTTTTGCGCAATTTGTCGCCTAATCACCAAGTTGGGTTGTTGTTTGTCGTGGTGTTTGGCTTGCTGGCATTGGCCTCGCTGGCGATTTTGGCGCTGTCACTCAAAGATGAGCGAATCAATGGCCGATACACCGAAGACTTGTACGAGTACCGGCGCTTGTTGCGCAATTCGTGGGTGATGGTTGGCGTGTTTTGGATCGGTTGGGCGCTGGGTGAGGTGGCTGCCACGGTGCTGTTTGCTTGGGTGGCCTTTTTTGCGCTGCGCGAGTTCATCACGCTTTCGCCCACGCGCCGGGGCGACCACCGCAGCATGATTTTGGCGTTCTTCATCGTTTTGCCGATCCAGTTCGTTTTGGTGGCGACCGAGCATTTCGATTTGTTCACGGTGTTCATTCCGGTCTACGTGTTTTTGGCGATTCCGGTGGTGAGTGCCTTGTCAAACGACCCCGAGCGGTTTTTGGAGCGCAACGCCAAACTGCAGTGGGGCATCATGGTTTGTGTGTACGGCATGAGTCACGTGCCCGCATTGTTGCTGCTTGACTTTGACGGGTACGAGGGCAAGGGCGCGTTTTTGGTGTTTTTCTTGGTATTTGTGGTGCAAGGCGGTTTGGTGATTCAGCACCTCATCTCCCGCAAATTGGCCTATGAGCCAGTCGCGCCCGACGTGAGTCGCAGTTTTCATTGGCGAGGCTGGCTGTATGGCTTGTTTTTTGCCGCCGTGATCGGCGCGATTTTGTCGGGCATCACGCCGTTTAAGCCTGGGCAGGCGTTTGTCTTGGCTTTGATTGCGTGTGCATCGGGCAGTTTTGGGCATTTGGTGATGAAAGCCTTAAAGCGTGATCGCGGAGTCAAGCATTGGGGCGGCCACATCAGCTCGACCACCGGTGCGAGCGGGTTGCTCGATAAGGTTGACGGCCTGTGCTTCGCCGCGCCGGTGTTTTTTCACTCGGTGCGGTGGTATTTTGAGCTTTGAATGGTCATTTTTATGACTTTTTGGCCCTTGGTCACCGGATTCATTGAGTTTGTTGCTATGAATATGATGGTTTCATTTTGACCATTCGAATTTTGGGAATCGACCCTGGACTACAAACCACCGGGTTCGGCGTCATCGACGTGGCCGGTGCCCAGTTGACTTATGTGGCCAGCGGTACGATTCGAACCACCCACTTGGCAACCGGCGCCTTGCCAGCCAGGATCGGCGTGCTGTTTGATGGCGTATCCGAGGTGATCAAGACCTACGCGCCCAGCCAAGCCGCACTTGAAATCGTTTTTGTGAACGTCAACCCACAGTCAACCTTGCTACTGGGACAGGCGCGCGGCGCTGCTCTTTGCGCGTTGGTCGCGGCCAAGCTGGATGTTGCCGAATACACGGCGCTGCAAATGAAAAAAGCCGTGACCGGCCATGGCAAAGCGGCTAAAAACCAAGTTCAAGCGATGGTTCAGCGGCTGCTGGCACTGCCCGGGTTGCCGGGCCCCGATGCGGCAGATGCCCTGGGAATGGCCATCACGCATGCGCATGCTGGGCAGTCGATGGCTCGCCTGTCAACTGCCAATGTGTTGGATCGACGCGCGAGCGCCATGTACAAAGACGGCAGAACCTATTAGCCTGCCAAAGCGTCAACCCGGTTGAGCCGGGCGTTTGGGGCGTGTGATCGGTTTGTAGGGGTTATCGTTCACCATGAGCGACAGCTCGTACAACATCAGCACGTCGCGAAATGCGTTGATGTCCATCAAACGGCGCATGTGCGGCTCGCCGACCAGCCATTCTTCAAGCAACCAAATGACGCTGTTGTTCGCCCAAGCTTGTGTGAGTTGCAAGGTCGCTAAATCGTATCGAAGCAGCTCCTTGCCCATGTCTTGCGCATCGGTCCATGTGGGGGCCAAACGATTGAAGCGGGTTCTGAACGTGTCGGCCCATTGGTCAAAGGCTTTGCGTTGATCCAGGCGCCGATAGATGTACAAAAGCTCCAAATACACCCAGCCGCTGGTTGCGGTGTGGAGGTTGATGTGATGCAAAATTGCCTGCTCAGCAACCCCAAATCGAGCCGAGCCTTCCCACTCTTGCAGCCCGCGGTAGAGCAACAACAGGTCTTGCATCGGCTGCGGAACCCATTGCACATCGGCCAATTCCCGAAAACTGAAGCCGTCGCTGAGCATCATGTCAGCGTGGGACGGCATGGCCGTGGCGGCGAAGCTTGAACCGCCAGATTTTGTCGGCGTGCGCTTGAGCGAATTGAACAATGCTTGCCGCAGGTCTTTGATCGGAGTCGGGGATTGCGGCTCCGGCGTGGCGTGCGCTGCTGTGGTGGCAGGCGACTGCAGCCACTCGGGCACAGCCGGTGTGTCCGTCAAGGTCGCGACGTCCTTCGACGCAGGCACTGGTTGCAGCGAAGGTGAGGTAGGAGGCGTTTGCAGGCCCGCCTTCAACTCGGTTGAGGCGGTATCCAGATCGGCGGTGGGGTCGAGTTTCGCCGGGGCTGCGGTTGCGGTGGGTGCTCGATCGTCGTCAATCGACAAGGCTACCCGTGCGATCTCGGGGGGTGATGCTTGTGCAGACAACTGATCCGGTGGCGTTTGTAAGCTGCCGATGGGTGTCACCAAAGGAGGTTGCGCAGCGACTTCTTCAACCGCATTGATTTCATCAAAATCCGAGTTACCCGTATCTTCGCCCGCTGCCTGCGTCATCGGCCACAGCGTGCCGGGTGATGTGGTGTGGGCCGCATCTGAGCGTTCATCGTTGGCTGGCACATCCGCGCGCACGCGTCCGTGATTTGCTCGTGCATAGGGCGCGGCATCATCAAACTCGTGAAGCGTGGCGTGCGATGGCAAATCATCCGTTTCGTCGGCACTCCACAGGCCGTCGCGGATGTCGAGCTCGGTGTGGCTGTCAAATTCTGAGCCGGGAAGCAGGGCCGATTGGGTTGCCAACGTGTTCGCGTCGTCCGAGTTGGTCGTGTCAAACAAATCGCCCGTGTCGGAAGAATCTGGCGCGATCGGGGCTTCGCGCAACTGGCGGCGGGTGCGCAGCCAAAGTGCGCCCGCCAAGAGTGTGCCCACTGCCCCTGCGCCGCTTAGCAGCTGCCACCGGCTCGTGTTGGCTTCTTGGGCGCTGATCTGCTTGGTTAGGATGTCGCGTTCCTGGGCGCTTTTGCGCGCAGCAAACTGCGCAGTGACCAATTCTTGCTCTTTTGCCCGATA
Organism: Comamonadaceae bacterium; assembly: GCA_031421855.1. GTDB lineage: Bacteria > Pseudomonadota > Gammaproteobacteria > Burkholderiales > Burkholderiaceae_C > JAAFHN01. The sequence continues at coordinate 12,607 of JANOPN010000198.1, read as the reverse complement.
AGCACTGTCGATCGCCAGCTCAGTTTGTGCATCTCGGTTGACTTGTTGACGCTGGGCAAGCGCAAACGCGTTCGCCTGATCAGAATCTCCGGGCCTGATGCTGAGCGTGTCCGACGATTTCAATTTGAGAGCGTCAACGGCCTGCGTTTCAGCGGTGCGATTGGCAGTGAGCTTTTGCGTGGTGGTCATGCCGGGCTCGCCAATCCAAACCGAGGGTTGATGCGTTTTACCAACGAGGCGGCGGGGTTCGACGCGCCGTGACCCGCAGCGCCGTGACCCGCAGCGCCTTGGCCCGACAGCGGCGCAAACCGCACGGTCTCAAAGGCATCGGTTTGGCTGAGCAAAGCGCGAAGCAATTGGTTATTGAGCGCGTGTCCGCCTCGGTAGGCACTGTACGAGGCCAGCAGCGGCTTGCCCGCAAGCGCCATGTCGCCTATCGCATCCAACATTTTGTGTTTGACGAATTCGTCGTCGTAACGCAGGCCACCACTGTTGAGCACACGGACGTCGTCCATGACGATTGCGTTGTCGAGCCCGCCGCCAAGGCCCAGGCCCTTGCTTCGAAGCCACTCGACTTCTCCCGTGAAGCCAAATGTCCGCGCACGCGAAATGTCTCGGGCGTAGTCGCCTGTGGCGAAATCGAAGACATGAGACTGACCCGACGCGCTCACCGCTGGGTGGTCAAATTCAATCTCAAAACTCAGCTTGTAGCCATCAAAAGGCTCAAGTCGAGCCCATTTCAGATTTGCGCCGTCACCCACTCGCACTTCGACAGGGCGCAGCACGCGAATGAACTGCTTGGGCGCGGCTTGGTCAACCACCCCCGCGCTGTTGAGCAAAAAAACGAATCCCGAGGCCGATCCGTCAAGTATGGGCACTTCTTCAGCATCGATGTCGATGATGAGGTTGTCCAGCCCCAAACCCGCACAGGCCGACAAAATGTGCTCGACGGTGCGGACAACTGCGCCTCCAGCCGATACGGTCGTCGCCATTTGGGTGTCAGAAACGGCGCTTGCATCGACGGGTATGTCGACCGGCGGACTCAGATCGACCCGTCGAAACACGATGCCGGTGTCGGGCTGAGCCGGTCGCAGCACGAGCTGAACCCGGCTGCCGCTGTGAACGCCGACACCCGTGGCGCTTGCAGTGGATCGGAGGGTTCGTTGGCGAAGCATGCCGCTATTCTAAAAGCGCCGAGAGCGCCAAATCGTCGATTTGGCGCTCTCGGTCTTCGGGCTAACCTTAGGTTGGGCTCAATTCAAGGCCAATCAGTCCGCTTGCTTGCGCAAAAAGGCAGGAATGTCCACATCTTCCATGCCGCTGGACGACAAGGCGTTCACCCGTTCGGCCGCAGTGGTCCGCATCGTCCAAACCTGGGGGCTTGCCCCAGCCGTCGATGCGCCAGCTGCAGGGCGCATCGCGTTGGGCGCCATCGCTGTGCCGCCAAGCGTCGTCGCACCGAGCGGGTTCGCGTGCCCGACCGGCTGTGTCAACGTGGGAATATCGACATTGTCGGTGCCGGTGCGGCGAGCCGGTTCGACCATTCGCAGGTTTTGCTTGTTGCTGCTGGCCTCGCTGAGGCCCGTTGCAACCACCGTGATGCGGATTTGGTCACCCAATGAGTCATCGTAGGCCGTGCCGTAGATCACGTGTGCATCGCGCGAGGCGTAGGTGCAAATGGCACTCATCGCGATTTTTGATTCACTCAGTTTGAGTGAGCCGCGCGCCGCTGACACCAGCACCAAAACCCCTTTGGCTCCGGAGAGGTGGATGCCTTCAAGCAACGGGCATTTGACGGCTTCGTTTGCCGCGATTTCGGCACGCGATGGGCCACTGGCCGTTGCCGTGCCGAGCATGGCTTTGCCGGGTGCTTCCATGACCGTGCGGACATCTTCAAAGTCTACGTTCACGTGCCCTGGCACATTGATGATCTCGGCGATGCCGCCGACCGCGTTTTTGAGCACGTCGTTGGCGTGCGCAAATGCCTCATCTTGCGCGATGTCGTCACCCAAAACCGACTGCAGCTCTTCGTTGAGCACAACAATCAGCGAGTCAACATTGGCCTCCAATTCCTGCAACCCGGCGTCGGCGTTCGACATGCGGCGGCTGCCTTCCCACTCGAACGGCTTGGTCACCACGCCCACGGTGAGGATGCCCATGCTTTTGGCAATGCGGGCGACTTCCGGTGCAGCGCCTGTCCCGGTGCCACCGCCCATACCGGCAGTCACAAACAGCATGTCGGCACCTTCCAAGGCATCGCGAATCTCTTGCTCGCGGGCGATGGCCGACTCTTTGCCCTTGGCCGGTTTGCCGCCAGCTCCCAAGCCGTTGACGCCAAGCTGAATCGTGCGATCCGCACCGCTGGCCGCGAGCGCTTGTGCATCTGTGTTGGCACAAATGAACTCCACGCCCTGGACGTTGTTGCGGATCATGTGCTCGACGGCATTGCCGCCGCCGCCGCCGACACCGATTACTTTGATCTTGGTGCCACTTTCAAAATTGCTGCTGTCAATCATTTCGATCATCATTGTGTTTCTCCGTCGAATGCAAATGGGTTGTTGGTGCGAATTTTGGATGTGTGAAACTGGCCTGGTGGTCCGTGGAGTCCGTGCCAGGTGGTGTTTTTCGGCGGGCCTGCAGCGCTGGCATGAGGCTGGTCTGATTTGAGAGGGGCGTGACTTGAGTTCATCAAAAGTTCCCTACAAACCAGTCTTTGACCCGACCAGCCGTTGTGCGAAGTGATCCGGCTTTTTGTGCCACTTTGTGCCCACGCAAGCGGGCAAAGCGGGCTTCTTCAAGTAGACCCATGACGGTGGCGGCCCGGGGCTGCGCAACCATGTCAGCGAGTGACCCTCGGTACTGCGGCAAACCTCGCCGCACGGGTTTCAAGAAAATGTCTTCGCCGAGTTCAACCATGCCGGGCATGACGGCCGAGCCCCCAGTGATGACGATGCCGCTGGATAGCACCTCTTCGAAGCCCGACTCCCTCACAACTTGTGCGACGAGGCGATAAATCTCTTCAACGCGCGGCTCAATGACACCCGCCAGTGCTTGCTTGCCGATCAGTCGGGGGCTGCGGTCGCCAAGTCCGGGCACTTCGACTTGGGCCGAGGCGTCTGCGAGCAGCTGCTTCGCGTAGCCGCTTTCGACTTTGACTTCTTCAGCGTCTTTGGTTGGCGTGCGCAGGGCCATTGCGATGTCGCTGGTGATCAAGTCGCCCGCGATCGGAATCACCGAGGTGTGTCGAATTGCGCCGCCGGTAAAGATCGCGACGTCGGTCGTGCCCGCGCCGATGTCGACCAAGGCAACCCCCAAATCGCGTTCATCCTGTGTCAGTACCGAGTAGCTTGATGCCAGTGGGTGCAGGGTCAACGAGTCAACTTCAAGACCGCAACGACGAACGCACTTCATGATGTTTTCAGCAGCACTTTGCGCACCCGTCACGATGTGCACACGTGCATCAAGCCGAATGCCGCTCATGCCGATGGGCTCGCGAACTTCTTGGCCGTCGATGATGAATTCTTGAGGCTCAACGAGTAAAAGTCGTTGGTCGGTTGAGATGCTGATGGCTTTGGCTGCCTCGATCACGCGTGCCACATCGGATGCGCCGACTTCGCGGTCCTTGACGGCAACCATGCTGCTCGAGTTAATGCCTCGGATGTGGCTCCCAGTGATGCCGGTGTGGACGCGCGTGATTTTGCAGTCCGCCATCAACTCGGCCTCCTTGAGTGCTTGCTGAATGCTCTGCACCGTCGCTTCGATGTTGACCACAACCCCGCGCTTCAAGCCGTTGCTGTTGGCGACACCCAGGCCGGCGAGTTTGAGGCTGCCGTCGGCAAGCACTTCGGCAACAGCCACCATGACCTTGCTGGTACCAATGTCGAGTCCGACGACGAGTTCTTTGTATTCTTTGGGCATGTGGAGCCTCAGTTTTTTCTGATGTTGGTTTTGGAGACTGGGACCTGTGTCGTCACACCCTGCAGCTTGATGGCAAAGCCATTGGGGTAGCGCAGGTCTGCCGACTCCAAGTGCTGTACTTTCCGACCCAGTTGGGATGTGGCTTGGGTCAAGCCAGCAATGAAGCGCTTGAGCACACTGACCATTTCTGCTTCGTCGGTTCGGCCCACGTCAATCGTGGCGGCGTTATCCAAGGTGATTCGCCACGACCCTCGAGTGGACAACTCCAGTTGATCGACTGCGAATTCGAGTGGCTCAAACATGGGCTCAATGGTTTTGAGCGTTCGCAGCATGTAAGCCGCTTGGGCCTCAGGCCCAACCAAGCGCGGCAACTCGGTGATGACTTCAGCCGCGTTGGCTTCAAAAACCTCGCCGTAGCTGTTAACCATTCTCGATTCGCTATCGATACCGAACATGGCCACGGGCGTGTGCTCTTGCACGCGAACCCGAACCCGATTGGGGAAGTCCCGATTAACGACCGCGCGACGAACCCATGGCACTTGCTCGAACGCGCGCTGCGTATCGTTCATATCCATTGTAAAAAAGTTACCCTTGAGTTTGGGGACGACGTTTGCGCGCAAGGTCAAGGCGCTGTTGTGTTGTGAGTCGCCCTCGACACTGATGCGTTTGACGGCAAACTGGTTGTGGGTGACGAGCGTGTGCGCCCCCCAAGCGAGCGCACCCAAACCGAGCGCGAACACGAATGCCGCGCTGAGTGCGTTCATGAGGCGTATGTCGGTCGGAATGGGCTCGTTCATGTTGGTTAGGTGCGATGGATCAGCAGTTGGTGTCGAGCCGTGCAAGGCTCAGGATGTACAGACAAAGATCGGGGTAACTGAGGCCGGCAGCCGACGCTGACTTGGGCACCAGCGAGTGGCTGGTCATGCCGGGCGAGGTGTTCATCTCCAGCAAAAACGGCTTGCGATCACTGGCGCGGATCATCAAGTCAGCGCGGCCCCAGCCGCGACACCCCAAAGACTGATACGACTTGAGCGCCAGGGCTTGGATCGCAGCATCTTCGCCGTCGGGTAGACCGCTGGGGCAGTGGTAGCCAGTCGTATCGGTGAAATATTTGTTTTGGTAGTCGTAGTTGCCGCCGGGCGCGGCGATCCGCACCACTGGCAAGGCTTGGGCGGTATCGCCTTCACCCAAAATTGGGCAGGTCACCTCCTGCCCTTCGATGAATTCTTCAACCAGCACGTCTGGGTCTAGGGCTGCAGCGATTCGCACGGCCTCTTGCATTTGGCTATAGCCCATCACCTTGGTTACGCCCAAGCTAGAGCCTTCGTGCGGTGGCTTGACGATCAAAGGCAGGCCCAATCGGTCCGGTACCAGTCGCGTAAACGCGGGTGCGTGATGCTGTTTGCTCAAAACTTCGTGGCGTGGTGTGGGTAGACCTTGCGCGATCCAAAGCCGTTTGGTCATGACTTTGTCCATTGCAATGGCCGAAGCCATGACGCCTGAACCGGTGTACGGGATGCCCAGCCACTCCAGGCAGCCTTGAATAGAGCCGTCTTCGCCCAGTCGCCCGTGCAAATTGATGAACGCTCGTTGAACACCTTCGCTTTGCAGCTCGCCGAGGGCCTGCGTTGCGGGATCGAACGCATGCGCGTCGACTCCCATTGACGTGAGCGCGTCGAGCACGCCACGGCCACTCATCAGCGACACCTCGCGCTCGCCAGAGCGTCCGCCCATCAGCACGGCGACTCGCCCCATCGATTTTGGGGTTGCCAACGTTCGAAAAGCACCTTTTTTCATTAATATCGCCCCTTGGTCACCGGATTCATTGAGTTTGTTGCTATAAATTTAGTAGTTCGACGCGTCACGTAGCTTCCGCTCCGGTTCGTGCTGGGGCGAGTGCCACCGCATTGGCGGCAACTGCCGCGATCGAGCCCGCGCCCATGCAAAGCACCACATCGCCGTCACGAGCGACGCGCAAAATCTCACTCGGTAAATCGTCGACGCGCGCAACGTAGATCGGCTCGGCCCTACCTTGAATTCGCACGGCGCGCGCCAGGCTTTTGGCGTCTGCGGCCACGATGGGTGCCTCGCCGGCGGCGTAGACATCAGTCAAGAGAACCAAATCCGCAGTGCCCAAAACCTGAACAAAATCTTCAAAGCAGTCGCGGGTACGACTAAAACGATGGGGTTGAAAGGCCAAAATCAAGCGCTTGCCAGGGTATGCCCCGCGCGCGGCGGCAAGCGTGGCCGCCATCTCTACAGGGTGGTGGCCGTAGTCGTCAATGATGCTGACCAAACCGCCATCTTCGGTTGCGGCTTGTCCCGCCAATTGAAAGCGGCGACCAACGCCCTTGAACTGTGCAAGCGAGTCGGCCACGGCTTGACCGTCGATCTGCAAAAGACCGGCGATGGCGATTGCAGCCAGCGCATTTCGTACGTTGTGCTCGCCCGCCAAATTTAGCGTGAAGTCTTGATCGGCTTGGTCTTTGCGTTGCACAGAAAACTGCATGGTCCCGTTTTTCGCCTGGACGTCAACGGCTCGCACATCTGCTAAAGCGTCAAAACCGTAGGTGACAACCGGCCTTTCAACTCGGGGTAAGACCGCCCGAACGCCCGCGTCGTCGATGCACATGACCGCTTGCCCGTAAAAGGGCATGCGGTGCAAAAAGGCGACAAAGGCATCGTCGAGCTGCGCGCGGCTGTGACCATAAGTCGACATGTGGTCTTCGTCGATGTTGGTAACCACGGCAATCATCGGCAGCAAATTGAGAAACGAGGCATCTGACTCGTCGGCCTCGACGATGATGTGGTCTCCGCTACCCAATCGCGCGTTAGTTCCCGCGCTGTTGAGTCGGCCGCCGATGACGAACGTGGGGTCTAGCCCGGCTTGCGCAAAGATGCTTGCTACCAAGCTGGTGGTCGTTGTTTTGCCGTGGGTGCCAGCAATGGCAATGCCTTGTTTGAATCGCATCAACTCAGCCAGCATGACCGCACGCGGGACAATCGGAATGTGCGCTTCGCGCGCTGCGTTGACCTCGGGATTAAGGAGCTGGATGGCACTGGACGTGACCACAACCTGAGCGCCTTTGACGTTGGAAGCCGAGTGACCGACATGCGTGAGCACACCCATGGCGGCGAGCCGAGTCAGCGTCGGGCTAGCGGCTTGATCTGAGCCGCTCACCAAGTAGCCCAAGTTGTGAAGCACTTCGGCAATGCCGCTCATGCCTGAGCCGCCAATACCGACAAAATGGATGTGTTTAATCGCGTGCTTCACGTCGTTGACCTTTTTACGCGGCTGGGCAAAACGCCTTCAACCAGGTCTGCAACCACGCGTGCCGCATCAGGTTTGCCTAGTTTTTTGGCGTTTTGCGCAGTCGTCAGCAGCTTTTCGCGCGTCAAAGATGTCAAAAGTTCAGCCAAACTTTGCGGGTTGAAGTCGGTCTGAGGCATGTGAATGGCTGCCTGTCGTTGCGCCATCCATTGCGCGTTGTCGCGTTGGTGGCTGGTGGTTGAAATGACCAATGGGATCAAAATGCTGGCGACGCCGCCTGCGCATAGCTCACTCACGGTGATGGCGCCGGCGCGGCAAACGATGGCGTCGCATTGAGAAAGTGCAACCGCCATGTCCTCAATGAACGGCCGAATGTCGGCCTCCACACCCAGCGCAGCGTAGCTGGCGTGTACGCTGCTGGCATGGGCGATTCCTGTTTGATGGATGACCATCGGCCTCGCCTCGCGAGGCAGCAATGCAAGTGCCTGAGGTACGGTTTCATTCAACACTTTCGCGCCCGAGCTGCCGCCGACGACTAAAATTTTGAGCTGTCCGCTTCGTCCGGAAAACCGCGCCGCTGGTGGAGCCATTGCGCTGATCTCGGCACGAACCGGGTTGCCACTGACGACGGCACCTCGGGTTGACTTTGTACCTGGACCATCAAATCCAAATGCGATTGCGTCTGCTATGGGCAGTAGCGAGCGATTGGATAAAAGCAGCGCGGCATCCGCATTCACCAGAATCACCGGTTTTCGCATCGCGGCAGCCGTCCATCCACCTGGAAAGCAAACATAGCCTCCCATGCCAATGACGACGCTTGGGCGGCGCTTGCGAATGAACCCGGCGCACTGCACAAACGCTTTGATCAATTTGATCGCGCCACTCAGCATACCTAAGCCACCTTTGCCGCGCAAGCCATTGAAATCGGTGCGATCCATCTCGATCCCGGTTGATGACAACAGCCTGTTTTCCATGCCTGCGGCTGTGCCGAGCCAGCTGACGGTCCAGCCTCTTGACTGCAATTCGCGGGCAACTGCAAGTCCAGGAATCACGTGCCCGCCCGTGCCTGCAGCCATGATCATGGCGTGGGGCGCTTCGTTGCTGGGCTTGTTGACCGAGTTCACAACCGTCCGCCTTGCATCATGATTTTGTTCTCTGCGTCGATTCGCAGAACCACTGCAAGTGCAATGAAGTTGAGCAACATGGCAGACCCGCCGTAGCTCATCAATGGCAGCGTCAGCCCTTTGGTTGGCAAGGCGCCCAGATTCACCCCCATGTTGATGAAGGCTTGAAAACCGATCCAAAGCGCGATCCCCTGCGCCACTAACCCAGAGAAAATTCGCTCCAAAACGATGGCTTGGCGACCAATCATCATGATTCGCCGCACCATCCACATGAATGCCAGAATCAGCGAAATCACGCCAACGAGACCAAATTCCTCACCGATCACGGCGAGCAAAAAGTCGGTGTGCGCTTCTGGCAACCAATGAAGCTTTTCGATCGAACCACCCAAACCCACGCCGAATACCTCGCCGCGTCCAAATGCGATCAGCGAGTGCGACAACTGATAGCCTTTACCGAGCGCGTGCTTTGGATCCCAAGGATCTAGGTAGGCAAAAATTCGTTCACGTCGCCATTCACTCAACCAAATCATGATAGCGAAAGCAGCGACCATCACGATCAAGATCAAAATCACCTCGCGCATGTTGACACCACCAAGGAACAAAATCCCCATGGCGATGACGGCGATGACCATGAACGCGCCCATGTCCGGCTCTGCGAGCAGCAACATGCCAACGACTGCGACAGCGATCACCATCGGTAGCACCGACGAGTAAAAGCTCTCTTTGACGTCCAGTTTGCGCACCATGTAGTTGGCCGCATAAAGCAGGATCGAAAACTTGGCCAATTCGCTGGGCTGAAAGCTCATGAAGCCCAGCGATATCCAGCGACGAGCGCCGTAGACCACTTTTCCGATTCCGGGTATCAAAACCAAGATCAGCAAGATAAGTGACGCAACAAACAGTGGTCTGGCGAATTGCTCCCAACGATCCATCGATATCTGATACGCCACAAACGCAGCGACCAGTGCGATTGCGAGAAATAGCAAGTGACGCACTAAAAAATGCGTGTGGCTGTAGCGAGCAAATCGAGGGTTATCTGGCAACGCGATCGATGCCGAGTAGACCATCACGGCGCCCCAAACCACGATTGCAAAAGTCATCCAAAAAAGTGACTGATCGAATTTCGCATAGCCGCCGGGGGAGGTGGACACCCGCACGTGTTGCTGGCCAAGTCGAACCGGCAAATCGTCGACGCTGTTGTGCTGGTCCGATCCGTAGCCAAATAGTTTCGACTTTTGATTGGCAAGTGCCTTCCGCGCCCGGGACAGCCAGCTGCCCACCTCGTCAACACCGCGATTTTCAGATGCCAGACTGCTCATGCGCAATCTCCTGCTTCTGTGGCGAGATCTTGCACCGCCGATACAAAAACTTGCGCGCGATGCACGTAGTCGTCAAACATGTCAAAGCTTGCGCAAGCCGGGGACAGCAAGACCGCGTCGCCGCTTTGGGCGATTTCTGCGGCTTGTTTGACCGCATCGTTCATGGTCGATGCTTGCGCGATAACCGATTGGCTGAGTTTGTGCGTCAGCGCGTCACGAATCTCGTTTGCCGCAGCGCCAATCAAAATCACGCCTCGGGCGTACTGGGTGACAGCATCCGCAAGAGGTGAGAAGTTTTGACCCTTGCCCACACCACCCAGAATCAACACCAGTTTGCGCTCGGCGCCCAAGCCTTTGATTGCGGCGAGGGTCGCTCCGACGTTGGTGCCTTTGCTGTCGTCAAAGTACTCAACACCGTGGATTGTGGCCACCGACTCAACACGGTGCGGCTCGCCACGGTATTCGCGAATGCCGTACAGCATTGCCGCCAGCGGCGCACCTGTCGTGGCTGCAAGCGCCAAGGCGGCCAACGCATTGTTGGCGTTGTGTCGCCCTCGGATTCTCAGCGCATCGGCTGGCATCAGTCGTTGCAATTGAATCTCGGAGGCGTCAGAGCTTCTGCGTTTGCGCGTCTCATCCGATGGGTGAGCCCGCACAAGCCATGTCATGCCATTGACGGTCTCTAGCCCCCAGTCGCCAGCGCGCGTTGGCAAGTCTGTGCCAAAAGTCACATGGGTTCGCGCAGGGTCACCCTTGCCACGCCCCTTCTCGATTCGAGGCAACATGGCCATCACGGTGGCATCGTCACGATTGAGCACCATCGTGGCGCTGCCGTCAAAAATTTTGGCCTTCACTGCAGCGTATTCGACCAAGCTCGCGTGCCAATCGAGGTGGTCTTCGCTGACGTTCAACACCGTAGCCGCTTGGCTTTTCAGGGTGGACGCGTGCAATTGAAAGCTTGATAGTTCCAATACCCAGGCTTGCGGTAACTGCTCTTCAGCCAAGCAATGGCGCAGTGTGTCGAGCAAGCTGGGTCCAATGTTGCCAGCGGCAGTGGCAACAATACCCGCTCGCATCAATAGTTGCTGAGTGAGCGACGTCACCGTGGTTTTGCCGTTGGTGCCAGTGATAGCCAAGACGATCGGCTTGTAGTCTTTAGATGCTGCTAGTTCGTTCAACGCGCGCTCAAACAGCCCCAACTCGCCTGTCGTCCAAACGCCAACAGCGGTGTAGGCTTGCGTGACGGGTGAAATGACCTTTGGGTTGAGGCCGGGGCTGAGCATCACGCCTGAGACCGCGCCGAAGTGCCGCTCAATCGTTGCGGTCAATTCAGATTGAGCCGACGCCGACATGACACCCAGGGGATGCGAGATGAATCGCGCGTTCGGTGCGTGAGTTTGTAAACCGATCAAATTTGCCGGGCTTTCGCGAGTGTCCAATACCGTCACGCGCGCACCCGCGTCGGAACACCAGCGTGCCATGGCCAAGCCAGACACGCCGAGGCCCAAAACGAGGATGTGCAAGTCACGCATGCGCGCTTACCTCAACTTAAGCGTTGACAGACCGACCAAGCAAAGCAGCATGGTGATGATCCAAAACCGAACAACCACTTGGGTCTCTTTCCAGCCAACCTTCTCGAAATGGTGGTGAAGCGGTGCCATGCGAAACAGTCGTCGGCCTTCGCCGTAGCGTTTGCGGGTGAACTTGAACCAGCTGACTTGCAGGATGACGGACACAGCTTCCGCAACAAAAATGCCGCCCATGATCGCGAGTACGATCTCTTGGCGAACGATCACGGCAACGCATCCCAGCGCTGCACCCAAAGCCAATGCGCCAACGTCGCCCATGAAAACTTGCGCAGGGTGCGTGTTAAACCACAAGAACGCCAGACCCGCCCCTGCGATTGCGGCACAGAAAATCATCAGTTCGCCAGTTCCTGGGATGTGTGGAAAGAACAGGTATTTCGAGAAGACCGCGCTGCCGCTGACGTAGGCAAACACCCCAAGTGCCGAGCCCACCATCACCACAGGCATGATCGCCAACCCGTCCAAGCCGTCTGTGAAGTTCACCGCGTTGCTCGACCCAACGATCACCAAGAAGGTCAAAATGACGAATCCCAACACCCCAAGCGGGTAGCTCACTTCTTTGAAGAATGGCACCATCAGCCCCGCTTTGGGTGGCAAGCTCACATCAAAGCCCGACGTAACCCACTTGATGAACAATTCCAAAACGCGAGCGTTCGAGCTTTCAGAAATACTGAACACCAAGTACAGCGCCGCCATCAGTCCAATCACGGACTGCCAAAAGAACTTTTCTCGACTGCGCATGCCCTCGGGGTCCTTGTTGACGACCTTGCGCCAGTCGTCGACCCAGCCGATTGCGCCGAAACCCAGCGTGACTGCCAACGTGATCCAAACAAAGCGATTGGTCAAATCAAACCAAAGTAGGGTCGAGGCCGCGATGGACAGCAAAATCAAAACACCCCCCATGGTGGGTGTACCTGATTTGCTCATGTGAGCTTGAACGCCGTAGGCGCGAACGGGTTGGCCAATTTTGAGTGAAACCAGCTTCGCGATCACCCATGGGCCTGCGAGCAACCCGATCATCAAAGCGGTCATCGCTGCCATCACGGCGCGAAAGGTGATGTACTGAAACACCCGAAGGAATCCAAATTCTGGGCCGAGCGTTTGTAGCCACTGGGCGAGACTAAGCAGCATGTTGAATCTCTTTGTTGTTGTGTTCGATCGGGCTTGCGAGCTGCTCAATGTGAGTGACTACGCGCTCCATTCGCATGAAGCGCGAGCCTTTGACTAGGACGCTTGCGAAGGGCGTGAGGTTGCCGCCCATGTAGCCGTCGATTTGCGATAGCAAATGGGCTATGTCTGGCAGGTGTGCGGCGCCTTCTCGGCGCACAGCATTGAACGCCGCAGAGCTGTGCTGCGCAAGTTCCCCGAGGCATAGCATTCGATCAATGC
>JANOPN010000197.1:0-1932 GCA_031421855.1 Comamonadaceae bacterium | reverse complement strand
CCCCAGCGGCCGGGCGATCAGTCCTGGCTCGGCCACGCTGCCCACGCGAATGACGCAGTCAAAACCCTCGCGCACCAAATCAACTTTTCGGTCGGTGCTGCTGATTTCGATCTCCAGCAGCGGCTGGCTGGCCAGCAACTCCGGCAAGCGCGGCACCACCGCTGTTCGAGCCAAACCAGTTGACATGTCGATGCGCACCCGCCCCTTGAGCGACTGTGCATCTGTTTGCTGAAACATGGTTTGCAGCTCATCCATGTCCGCCAAAACGTCTTTGCTGCGCTCGTAAAACGCCTGGCCGTCTTGGGTGAGTTGTACCTTGCGAGTTGTGCGGTGCAACAGCCTCACCCCCAACTTGGCTTCCAGCTGTTGCACGGCCATTGACACACTGCCCTTGGGCAAGTTGAGCGCGTCCGCCGCTTGGGTGAAGCTGGCTAGCTCAGCCACTCGCGTGAAAACTTGGATGTGGCCAACGGTGCTCATTGTTCAATTTTACTGAACAATTATATAAATCCTAGCTGGTTTATCTATTAATTTCAGATCAATAGACTCCACCCTCACATCAACCCCTTTGGAAAGAGAAACCGCCATGACCACCACACAAGCCCCCATCGCCTTAATCACCGGCGCCAGCCGCGGCCTAGGCAAAAGTGCCGCGCTACACGCAGCCCAGCAAGGCAACGACATCATCGTGACGTACCACAGCCAACAGTCGCAGGCTCAAGCCGTCGTTGACGAAATCAAAGCCATGGGCAGACAAGCCGTTTCGCTGCAGCTCGATTGCGCCCACGTCAGCAGCTTTGGCGAGTTTGCCAACACGCTTGGCCAAACTTTACAAGCCCACTGGAGCCGTGACCAATTCGACGCGCTGGTCAACAACGCCGGCACAGGCATACACGCCAGCCTCATGGACACCACCGAAGCGCAATTTGACGACATGGTTAACGTTCACTTGAAAGGCGTCTTTTTCTTGACGCAAAAACTGCTGCCGATGTTGGCAAACGGCGGGCGCATCGTCAATGTATCCAGCGGTTTGACGCGCTTTTCAGTGCCCGGCTACGCCGCTTACGCAGCCATGAAAGGCGGCGTTGAGGTGCTCACCCGCTTCATGGCCAAAGAGCTGGGCCCACGAGGCATAACGGCCAACACGCTCGCGCCTGGGGCCATAGCCACCGATTTCGGCAACGGTGCCGTGCGCGACAACGCTGAGCTAAATGCCTACATCACATCGCAAACCGCGCTCGGTCGGGTTGGCGTGCCCGACGACATTGGCGCGGCCGTTTCGGCCATGTTGTCGCCGAGCCATCGCTGGGTGAATGCGCAGCGCATCGAGGCCTCGGGTGGCATGTTCATTTGACGCCATTGCTGGCCGATGTCAAAGCTGAAGCTAATTCAGGTACTTTCTGGCAACCCACATGCCCGCCAACATCGCGGCACAGAAAAGTAAGGCATCGAGCCCGCCCACCAACAGACTAGCCAAGGCCGGGCCGGGGCAGTAACCCACCAAGCCCCAACCCACGCCGAACATCACGCCGCCAATGATCAGTTTGGCATCAATGTCTTGGCGCGTGGGCAAGTGAAACACCTCGCCAAACCAAGGCGTGGCATTTGGCGAACGCGGCGTGATCGCAAACGCAATCAAGGTCACCATTAACGCGCCGCCCATCACCAAAGCCAATGACGGATCCCAAAATCCGGGCGCAGCTTGCCAAGACGCACCGTTTTGCAGCCCCAACACATTGAGAAACCCAATCACTTTGGCGGGTTGGGTCATGCCCGATAACACCAAACCCAGTGCGAAAATCAAACCCGCAACGAGGGCGGTCGCATTTTTCTTGAACATGTGCGCCTCGACTTTCAAGCGCGTGATGACAGCAACTGCACCACGCTCACCATGGCGACCCCTGCGCCCATGAAGCTCAGCGTCGCCACCAG
>JANOPN010000196.1:0-19582 GCA_031421855.1 Comamonadaceae bacterium | reverse complement strand
ATGACGGCGGGCAAAAACATGGCGTTTAGCGTGCCATGGTGCAAGCGCGGGTTGACACCACCCAAGCTGTGGCTCAGCGAGTGCACGCAGCCCAAGCCTTTTTGGAAAGCCATGGCCCCTTGCATGCTGGCCGACATCATCATGAGGCGGGCTTCGCGGTCTTGGCCGTTGGCGGTTGCGCGCTCAATGTGCGCCCAGCCGCGAGCCAAACCGTCCAGCGCGATGCCGTCAGCTGGGGGGTTAAACGCCGCGCTCATGAAGGTCTCCATGCAGTGGGCGATGGCATCCATGCCCGTGGCGGCGGTCAAGCCGCTGGGCAGGCCAAGGGTCAACTCGGGGTCGCAAATGGCGACTCTTGGAATCAAGTGGGGCGAATGAAACCCGAGTTTGCGCCCATCGTCAACGATGACAATCGCACCGCGAGCCACCTCGCTGCCAGTGCCCGCCGTGGTGGGCACGGCTATCAACGGCGGGGTTTGGTCTGATATTTTGGTTGAGCCGCCTTCAATCGTGGCATAGGTCGCCAACGCGCCCGGATGCGCCACGGCAATCGCCACGCCCTTGGCGCAGTCAATTGAGCTGCCGCCACCAATGGCGATCAAGCCGTCGCAGTGCTCGGCCAAATACTGGGCGGCAGCTAGGCGAACCGCCGCTTCGGTCGGGTTTGACGGGGTTTGGTCAAAAATTGAGTGGGCTACGCCACCCATGCCGCGCAAGGCCAAGTCGAGCACCCCAGCGGCGCGAACGCCCGCATCGGTGACGACCAAGGGGCGGCGTAACCCCAGGCGCTCGCACTCGCTGGCGAGCAGCGCAACTGCGCCAAAATCAAGCTGAACTTGGGTGATGTAGTTGATGAGTGCCATGGTTTTGGAGCGCGGTGACGGTGGAAGATTGGCGCATATCTTGCATCACAATGCCGCCATGGACCTCTCTCCCCGCGAAAAAGACAAGCTCTTGTTGTTCACTG
Source organism: Comamonadaceae bacterium (assembly GCA_031421855.1). Lineage (GTDB taxonomy): Bacteria > Pseudomonadota > Gammaproteobacteria > Burkholderiales > Burkholderiaceae_C > JAAFHN01. Next base: position 18,615 of record JANOPN010000196.1, on the reverse strand, counting down.
CCGCCTTGGTCGCCGAGCGGCGCAAAGCGCGTGGCTTGAAGCTCAATTACCCCGAGGCGGTGGCGTTCATCAGCGCAGCCGTGATGGAGGGTGCGCGCGACGGCAAAACCGTGGCCCAGCTCATGAGCGAGGGCCGCCAGATCTTGACCCGCGCTGACGTGATGGACGGCATCGCCGAGATGATTGCCGACATTCAGGTCGAGGCAACCTTCCCGGACGGCACCAAGCTCGTCACCGTGCACCAACCCATTCAGTGAGTGCGTCCATGAATACTACTATTTATATAGCAACAAACCCAATGAATACGGCGACCAAGTGCCAATTTTCACTTAAATTCGGCTCCAAGGGTCGCCCAGGAGGCAAAAATGATTCCCGGTGAGCTTCTGGTCGACGACGGCGAGCTGGCGCTGAACCCAGGGCGTCACACATGCACCATTGTGGTGCAAAACAGCGGCAATCGCCCGATTCAGGTTGGGTCGCACTACCATTTTGCCGAGACCAATGCCGCACTCATCTTTGACCGCGCAGTCGCGCGCGGCATGCGGCTCAACATCGCCAGCGGTTTGGCGGTGCGGTTTGAGCCGGGGCAGCAGCGAACCGTGTCACTTGTCGCCTTGGGCGGGGCGCGTCACGTGTTTGGCTTTCGTGGCGACATCATGGGAGCGCTTTGATGGCCACAATCAACAAACGCGCCTACGCCGAAATCTTTGGCCCCACCGTAGGCGACCGGGTTCGACTCGCCGATACCGAGCTCATCATCGAAGTCGAAGCCGACCTCACGCTCAAGAGCGGCGGTTACGGCGAAGAGGTCAAGTTTGGCGGTGGCAAAACCATCCGCGACGGCATGGGCCAAGGCCAGCGGCGCAACGGCCCCCGAAGCGTGGATGCCTGTGATTTGGTCGTCACCAATGCCTTGATCGTCGACCACTGGGGCATCATCAAGGCCGACATTGGCATCAAGGGCCAGCGCATCGTGGCCATTGGCAAGGCGGGCAACCCCGACGTGCAGTCGGGCGTGGACATCGTCATCGGGCCGGGTACTGAGATTTTGAGCGCCGAAGGCATGATCATCACCCCGGGTGCAATTGATACCCACATCCACTTCATTTGCCCACAACAAATCGAAGAAGCGCTAATGAGTGGCGTGACCACCATGATTGGCGGCGGCACGGGCCCAGCGACCGGCACGTTTGCAACCACTTGCACGCCCGGCCCAGCCAATTTGGAGCGCATGCTGCAGTCGTTGGACTCGTTTCCGATGAATTTTGGCCTGCTGGGCAAAGGCAACGCCAGCCTGCCCGAGTCGCTCCACCAGCAAATCGATGCCGGAGCCATTGGACTCAAACTGCACGAAGACTGGGGCACCACACCTGCCGCGATTGACAATTGCCTGAACGTGGCCGAGGCCACCGACACCCAAGTCGCCATCCACACCGACACCCTGAACGAAAGCGGCTTTGTGGAGGACACCATCGCGGCGTTTAAAGGCCGCACGATCCACACCTTTCACACCGAGGGCGCAGGCGGCGGCCACGCACCCGACATTTTGAAAGTCGTGGGCCTGCCCAACGTGCTGCCCAGCTCCACCAACCCCACTCGCCCGTACACCGTCAACACGCTCGATGAGCATGTCGACATGCTCATGGTTTGCCACCACCTCGATGCGGGCATTGCCGAAGACCTGGCCTTTGCCGAGAGCCGCATCCGCAAAGAAACCATCGCAGCCGAGGACATCTTGCACGACATCGGCGCAATCTCGATGTTCTCCAGCGACTCGCAAGCCATGGGGCGAGTGGGCGAAGTCATCATTCGGTGCTGGCAAACCGCGCACAAGATGAAGACACAGCGAGGCAAGTTAAGCGGTGATACCGACCGATGCGACAATTTTCGCGTCAAACGCTATTTGGCCAAGCTGTGCATCAACCCAGCCATTGCACACGGCATCAGCCACGAGGTGGGCAGCATCGAGGTGGGCAAATGGGCTGATTTGGTGCTGTGGAAGCCCGCGTTTTTTGGTGTCAAGCCGAGCGTCATTTTGAAAGGCGGCTTCATCGCGGCCGCCGCCATGGGTGACCCCGGTGCGAGCATTCCAACGCCGCAGCCGGTGCATTTTCGGCCGATGTTCGGCGCGTTTGGCCGGGCCATGCACCAAACCTCGATCACGTTTCTGAGCCAAGCGGGGCTCGCCGCAGGCGTGAATGAGCGCTACGGACTCCAAAAAGTCACCAGCGCCGTCAAAGGCATCCGATCGATCGGCAAACGCCACATGATCCACAACGACCTCGCCCCACAGATGGAGATCGACGCGCAAACCTACGCGGTGCGCGCCAATGGCGAACTACTCACCTGCGAGCCAGCCAGCGTGCTGCCAATGGCGCAGCGATATTTTTTGTTTTAGTAGTAAATCTAGACATAAATCTAGACATAAATCTAGGCATAAATCTAGACATTTTGATCGTCAATGTTTCTGCAAACCGTTGATTAAAAAAGATTTTTTATCAATAATTCCGGACAATAATCCGGACATGGCAATCACCGAATCACCTGCCGAGCACTCCTTGCTATTGGCTCAACTGCGCCGAGGCCCCGCCAGCGCCCCTGATTTGGCCCGCGCCAGCGGCTTGTCTGACCGGCAGGTTCGCCGCGTTTTGGCTGGTGTGCCGAGCCTGCGCCAAGCGGGTCGCGCGGGTCGCACGCGATACGCCCAAGCCAAACCCCTGCGCGGCGAGGTTGCCAGTTGGCCGCTTTATGCCATTGACGCACAGGGCCATGTCGCGCCAGCTCTGTGCGAATTCAGCCTAATTGAGCCACACGGCAGCCTGTGCCCATTGGGCGAGCACATGCCGTGTTTTGATACCGCCACCGATCCCACGCGCGATGGCTGGTGGGGTGGCCTGCCCTATGCCGTGTACAACATGCAGCCCCAGGGCTATTTGGGCCGGCAATTCGCCCGCGCTTGGGGCCCGAGCCTGCACCTACCCACAGACCCACGCGAGTGGGGCGACGACCACGTCGCCGTCGCATTGAGCCAACGCGGGTCGGACACCAGTGGCAACCTAATCTTGGGCGACGCATCGCTTGAGCGATTTTTGCGACTCAAACTTGCCCCACCCGCCGTGGCCGATACCCTCGACCTGCCCCAGCACTACACCGCGTTGGCCGATATCGCAATTGGACAGGGAGACCCCGGCCGAAGCGCGGCGGGCGAATTCCCCAAGTTCACCGCCCTTCGCGCGATGGAGCCAGGCGACCTCACGCCGCACGTGATCGTTAAGTTCTCAAGCGCGCAAGACCCATCAAGCCCCAACGCCACCACCCAGCGCTGGGCCGATTTGCTCGTGTGCGAACACTTGGCGCTGCGCACCTTGTGCGAGATCGCCCCGCAGCAGCCCCACTTGCGCGCTGCGCGCAGCCGTGTCGTGAGCGCGCACGGGCGAACCTTTTTAGAAGTCGAGCGTTTTGACCGCTTGGGGCTGCACGGGCGGCTGCCACTGGTGAGCTTGCAAGCCGCCAGCGACTGCCTGCTGGGTTTGGGCGGGGCGCCTTGGCCCTTGCATGCAAAAGCGTTAGCCGACCGGGGCTGGCTCACACTTAGCGAGGTGCGGGCCAGCCAAATGCTGTGGTGGTTTGGCACCTTAATTGGCAACAGCGACATGCACACCGGCAACCTATCGCTGCGATGGCACGCGGGCGGTTTTTCGCTCGCACCCGCCTACGACATGCTCCCCATGGCCTACTCGCCCTTACCAGGCGGCGAGTTGCGCAACCCACAGCCTCAAACCCAACTACCCAAACCGCAAGAGCGCGAGGTCTGGCACATCAGCGCGCAGGCGGCTCAAGCGTTTTGGCAATCGGTGCGAGATGACAGCCGAATCTCCCATGGCATGCGTGCGCACGCTGTCGTCGCCATGGAGTCTTTGCGACACGCCGTTGCGGTGGCCTGACACACATCACTCACAATCGACCCATGCCGATCAGCTCCCAATCTCCATCGTTCGTCAAGCCTACGGCTTCGTTTCGCCGCTTCGACTTGATCGCTTTCGATTGGGACGGCACCTTGTTCGACAGCACTCGTGTCATCGTGCAAGCGATTCAGGGCGCGGTTGCCGACTTGGGCCACCCGCCGCCGACAGACGACCAAGCCAGCCATGTCATCGGACTGGGGCTCACGCAGGCCCTAGCGCACGCGGCACCCAGCGTGCCCAAAGACCAGTGGCCAAAACTAGCCGAGCGCTACCGCTTTCACTACGCCCAGCATTTAAACGACATCAATTTGTTTCCGGGCACCGAGATCATGTTGGTTGAGCTCAAGTCGCGCGGCTACAAGATCGCCGTTGCGACTGGCAAAAGCCGCCATGGGCTCGACGAAGCCTTAGAGTCCATTGGCATGACCGAGTTGTTTCACGCCACGCGCACCGCCGATGAGACCCGTGGCAAGCCCGACCCACTCATGCTGCATGAGCTGATGGACGAGCTGGACACACCGCCTGAGCGCACCTTGATGGTGGGCGACACGACCCACGACTTGCAACTTGCGATCAACGCGGGCTGCCCCGCCTTGGCTGTGAGCTTTGGCGCGCATCCCAGCAGCGGCCTGGCCAAACTCAAACCCCTCGCGGTGCTGCACACCACGGCAGAACTGCACCACTGGCTTATGCAAAATGGATAGCAACAAACCCAATGAATCCGGCGACCAAGAGCAGATTTATCTCTGCAAATCGTCAGAATTGATCAATGGAGGCGTTGCAGCACCTTTTGACGTGGTGTTTGGTGGTGTGACCAACCGGGCGTTTGCCGTGCGCTTCGAGGGGCAGGTTCACGCCTACTTGAACCGCTGCACCCATGTCGCGATGGAGCTTGATTGGCAGCCCAACCAAATTTTCGACGACACCGGCCAGTGGCTCTTGTGCGCCACCCACGGTGCGGCCTACAAACCTGACGACGGCGCTTGCGCAGGCGGCCCATGCAAAGGTGGCCTGCACAAAATAGCCTGCTTCGAGCGAGACTCGCAGGTGTTCTGGCACACTGACTGAAACCTCAAAACCTTCGAGTTTCCGGTCTGATTTTTCACCGAATGGGGTCAACAATACCCCGTCGACTCACTTCTCTGATTTCATGTTCAACGACAACGACACCCCGACTCCAACGCCTGTGCCACCACCCAGCGCGAGCGCGTCAAGTTGGCAGGCACCTGCCGGTTGGGAGCGTGCAACCTTAGAAAAACTCGCTTTTGCCTCGTTAAACGAGCAAAAAGCCGCTCGCCGCTGGAAACTGCTGCTGCGCTTCATTTGGGTCGGCGTGATCGTCACGTTGATGTGGTTGGTCTTTTTTCACAACCCTGTCATGAAAAGTGGCAACCTGCCCATTGAGCACACCGCCGTGGTCGAGATACGCGGTGAAATCGCCTCGGGCGCCGATGCAAACGCTGAAGCCATCAACACGGCGTTGAAGTCCGCCTTTGAAGAAGATGCCGCCAAAGGCGTCATTTTGTTGATCAATTCGCCCGGCGGCAGCCCCGTTCAAGCCGGCATGATCAGCGACGAGATCAAGCGCCTGAAAGCCATTCACAAAAAGCCCGTCGTTGCTGTTGTCGAAGAGTCTGCCGCATCGGCTGCCTACTACATCGCCGTGGCGGCCGACACCATCTACGTCAACAAGGCCAGCATCGTGGGCTCGATTGGCGTGCTCATGGACGGCTTTGGGTTCACCGGGTTGATGGAGAAAATTGGCGTCGAACGCCGACTCTTAACAGCCGGTGAAAACAAAGGGTTTTTAGACCCGTTCAGCCCACAAACCGACAAACAACGCACGATGACCTTGGCCATGCTCGACCAAATTCACCAGCAATTCATCGGCGTGGTTCGCGAGGGCCGAGGCAAACGACTCAAAGAAACCCCCGAGACCTTCAGCGGCTTGTTTTGGGTGGGTCAGCAAGCGGTGGCGCTGGGCTTGGCCGATGGCTTGGGCAGCACGGCGTCGGTTGCGCGCGACGTCATCAAGTCCGAAGAATTGGTCGACTACACCCGCCGCGACAACGTCGCCGAGCGATTGGTTAAGCGATTTGGCGCCTCGATTGGCGAAGGTGCCGTCAAAGCAATGGGCCGAGCCAACACCGAATTGCGGTGAAACTGCTCGCATTTGGCAGATTGCAGCGTGACGCACCACACACGGTTGTGGCGCGTTGGCACAGAAAATGTTCGATCGCGTTGAAAGTGCCCGTTGTGCGTCGCCAAATGAATACAGTCCGCTACACTAACCTTGTCTTGTCATAGACAAATGTGAAAAACATGGGTGCAATCGGTCACCCAAGTCAGAGCCCGGAGTCAGAACCCGGACACACCCTCGCACCATGGCATCAGAACTGCTCACCAAATACCAAGAATTTTTCCACGTCGGCGGCCGAGATGTCATGGACACCCTTGACACCTTAAAGCCCGCCGAGTTTAACGATTTGCCCATCGGCGCCGTGCTCCTCAACGACAAGGCCCGAATCGTGCGTTACAACCGCACCGAGGGCGAACTGACCAACCGCGACCCGCAGCAGGTCATGGGCGCAGGATTCTTCCTAGAACTCGCGGTATGCGGCATGAGTGAGCAGTTTCAGGGTCGATTCAAAGCTTCTCTCAAGGCCATGAGTTTTGACCAGATCTTCCCATTCGTGTTTTTTCACGAGATGCCCGAGACACCCATGATGGTGCGCATCACCAAACCCAAAATCCGCATGGAGTCGCCGCATTCGTGGATTTTGGTGCGACGCGTCATGCCGCCCGTGCCAAACCAATAAAGCCACCACGCGCGTCCCGCACGTCTCGCACACCTCGCCATTCCGCGAAAAAATCAAATAAACCGAGCACACCACCATGGAAGCCATTCAATTTCAAGGCGTGAACCTAGCCGAACTTCTGCCCCGAATCCCGGGCGAGATCAAAAACGGCCTCCCTTTTGGATTGGTCAAACTCGATTTGCAAGGCAATGTGCTGGAGTACAACATGGCCGAAGGCACCATGACCGGCGTTGACCCCAATTGGGCTTTGGGCAAGAACTTTTTTGACGAAGTGGCCGTCTGCACGAAAACCCAAGTGTTTTACGGCCGATTCCTCGAAGGCGTCAAAAAAGGCTTCTTGAACGCGGTGTTTGACTACGTGTTCGACCACCGAGACGTCGGCGTGCGAGTCAAAGTCCACATGGTGATGATCCCCGATCACCTGGGTCGCAAAACCGTGATGTTGCTTGTCAAGCGGGTCGACAAACCCCTGATTAAAGATGCCACCCCCGAATGGCCTCCGCGCGATTCGGCTGATTTTGAAGGAACTCGCCCAGCAGGCATGGATGCGCTTGCGCCGCCAGCCGTTGCAATGCCAGCAGTTTTTGGGCAAACGCCTGCGCCAAGCGTCGGCCTCGCTGCAGCAGCCCAACCCAGCGTTCGCGACATCGTTGAAGCGGTCATGAGCATCATCAACAGCTCTGGCGCGACCGGTACGGCACAGCAAATCGCGCAGGCCGCCGTACAACAACTGCAACCCCCTGCCCAGACACCTTCGCACCCGCCACCGCCGCCCCCAGCAGCCACGCCAACCCGAGCCACTACCGGTAAGCATGAGGACATTCTCAAGTTCTGACGCGCGTCGCGTCTGTCGCGACTTGGCTTGGTCTGAGCTCGCGTCGTTTGCGTCAGTGCGTCAGCACTTGCCAGCCCGGCTCAGCTGCGCCGAGTTGAGCTGGGGCAAAGCAGTTGAAGCCGCGAACCACATCAGCGCCGATTCGCTCATCCAGGTAACGCTGGCAACTGCCGCCGCAACTTGGTGCAACGCACACGAAGCGGGCTTTTCTGACTTGTTCTTGGCCAAAAAGTCTGTCGCCGAGTGGGCAACGGTCATGCTGCGGGCACGAGAGTCCGGCGCGCGCGACCACAGTTTTGCCACATCGGGCACGACTGGGGCACGCAAAATCGTTCGCCACCGCGAGTCCCTCATTGAGCTCGAAGCCCAAGCTTGGGCTGACCATATGCGAAACCACATGATGCGACGGGGCACCCAGCCCAATCGCGTCATCGTGCTGTGCCCGGTACACCACATTTACGGCTTCATTTGGGGTGTTTGTCTGCCCGGCATGCTGGGTATCGACGCCGTCGACGCCGAACTTGGCGAAATGCCTGACCTCGAGCCTGGCGATATCGTGGTCGCCGTGCCAGACCAGTGGCAGTGGCTGGCTGGGTCAATCAGCAAGTGGACACCAAGCGCTATTGGCATCACGTCCACGGCACCGATGCCGGCGAGCACCCACCTGCGTCTTGAGCAAAACGGCTTAACCCTTGCCCAGATATATGGTTCAACCGAAACCGGTGGTTTGGCCTGGCGAACCAGCCCGACCGAGCCCTACGAGCTTTTTGGAAATCGCGAGCGCGTACCCGGCGGCGACGGCATTGTTCAGCGCATGTCAGCCGACGTCACGTTCCCGATGGACATCCAAGACGAGCTCAGTTGGGTCAGCAAGCAGCGATTCAACCTGGTGGGTCGCACCGACGCCGCCACCCAAGTCGGCGGACACAACATCCAGCCGCAATGGGTGCGAGAACAATTCATGCAGCATCCTGGCGTGCTTGACGCGACCGTACGGCTGGACCCCTCACTCACACCACCCCGGCTCAAAGCTTTCGTGGTCGCCCAGGCCAACTTGAATAGAGCAGCATTTGAAGCGGCGGTTTGCGAGCAATTGCCGCACCACGCCGCCCCTGCTTCATTCACTTACGGCACTGAGCTGCCGCGCAACGCCATGGGCAAACTCAGTGACTGGGCCGTTTGACGATTTGAGTGCTTGACCGCTACAGGCCGAAGCCAAACACGGTCGGCAGTGCGGCGAGCTTCATGCCCCCGCCCGCTCGCCAGCCTTGCACGCTGCGACTGGCTACCCACTCGTGGGGCGTGGCCAATCCTTGCGCGGCGACCAGTCGGGTATTGGGCTTGAGGCAACGCAAGAGGGCATCCCATACCGCTTGGTTGCGATACGGGGTTTCGATCAAAAGCTGGGTTTGGGCCTCGCGCAGGGCAAATTGCTCCAGCTGGTTGATGCGTTTGTCGCGCTGTGCGCCATCTTGAGGCAAATAGCCCACGAACGCGAAGTTTTGCCCGTTCAGCCCGCTGCTGGCCAATGCCGTGAGCACGCTGCTGGGGCCAGCCAAGCAACGCACCAGCACGCCTGCGTCGTGCGCCGCGCGCACGAGCGAGCTTCCCGGATCGGCCACGCAGGGCATACCCGCCTCGCTGGCCAAACCCACTGATTGACCCTGCGCGACGGGGCGCAAAAACGCAGCCGCCTCACCCGACGACAGCCCAAGCCCTGCTCCGGCGTGGTCGCCCTTTTTATGCACGGCGCGGGGCAACTCTTGGATGTTCAGGCTTTGCAGCGGCTTGACCAAGCTGACAACAGCGTCGACCCGCTTCAAAAACGCGCGCAGGCTCTTGGCGTTTTCGCAAACCCAATGCTCAATCGCTGCCGCTTCACGCAGCGTGCTCATCGGCAGGGTTTGCTCAATCGGCCACAGTGGATCAATGCCAAAGTCAAGTGGCGTGGGCACCAAACACAGCGCGGGCCGCAAAGCGGCTAAAAACGAGTCGTTGACATCAGATTTTGGATCATTTTGGCTATTGGTCGCCGAATCTATTGGGTTTGTTGCTATCATTTTAATTATTCTCTACGGCAAAACCAAGCCAGCCTGGCGAAGCATCTTTGCCGTTCGCATCAATGGCAAGCCCTCTAGCGCGGTTGGGTCGTCGCTGTCGATGCGCTCGAGCAAGGTGATGCCCAAGCCCTCAGACTTGGCACTGCCTGCGCAGTCGTAGGGCTGCTCTGCGCGCAGGTAGCGCTCAATCTCGGCGTCAGTCAAATCGCGAAACACGACCGATACCGCCGCGACATCCATGGCTTCAAACGCGCTTTCCAAGCACACCACGCAAAGGGCTGTTTGAAAAACTACCGTTCGACCACTCATGGATCTCAGCATGGCGGTCGCGCGCTCATGGTCGCCAGGTTTGCCCAAGCACTGGCCATCTAGGTCGACCACTTGGTCGCTGCCGATGACGATCGCTTGGGGGTGTTTGGCCGCCACGGCAAGCGCCTTTGCCCGCGCCAAACGCAAGCTCAAAGCCAGTGGCAACTCGCCAATCTGCGGCGTTTCGTCAACTTCTGGGCTCACGACCTCAAACGGGAGTCGAAAGCGCTCCAGCAAGGCGCGTCGATAGCGCGAAGTTGAGCCCAAAATCAGGGCTCGAGGGTGCGCATGTGTCGCAAAAATGTTCATCCAAGCATTGTCGCCCAGCCCGGATGAGCAAAATTTGCCCGCGCTTCGCTAAACTGTTGTCATGATCGCCGCAATCACACCCCCATTGCCAAACACCAACCCCAGAAACTTGGACATTGCCCGGTTTGCTCAGGGGCAGCAGTCCATCAGCGGCGAAGAGCCGCTTGCCAATTTGGCGCGGCTCTACCAAGAAACGCTCGGACCCGATCTCAAAAACGCGTCGCCAAGTGAGGTTGAGCCGGTCATTTCGTGGTCAATCGCGGGGCGTACCGCTCAAGTTGCGGGTGCTGCTGGCGTCAAAGAAATCTGGGTTGATTTAACCGCGTCAACCGTTGTGTCGATGACTTGCCAGCGCTGCCTCGGCCCGGTCGACGAATCCCTCACCCTGGCCAGGCGCTACCGGTTCGTGGCAAGCGAGAGCATCGCGGCCGAAATGGATGCGACGAATGACGAATTCGATGTGTTGGTGAGCAGCAAACGCTTTGATTTCATGGAGGTGATCGAAGATGAGTTGCTGATGACGCTACCGATGTCATCCAAACACGAGGTTTGCCCTAGCACCACCACAGCCCTCAAGAAAGTGGTTGAGGCCGCCCCAGTCGCGCAAGAGCCCAAGCGAAACCCATTTGCAGCCTTGGCTCAGCTCAAAAAAGCCGACTGAGTTTCATGCCCTAATGGTTCTCGCGGCGCATGGCGTTGAACGCTGAGAACTCCCAACGCCGAAACCCCACGATCATGGTGTAGCCATCGCGAAATTGTGGCTCGATCTTTTGGTCGGCCAAATGTTGCGCCCCAAAGTCTTGGCCTAAGCGCGTTAAGCGCTCGACAAATGCTGGCGCCGCCGAACGGTTGATGTTGCCGTGAACCATGAGCAAGGTTTCGCCGGATTGATCGAACCGCCCGCCAAAATACTCGCCCACGATGTTGGCTAAAAAATACTGCCGGATTGGCCCGTCGCTGCGCCAGCGGAACGTTTTGGCTACTTTGAGCCGATATCGGTTTAAGGGTTTGAGCTCAATCACGCCCAAACGATCCAGCGCCAACAAGCATTTGACGCACTGTGCCTCAGTGATCGCATAGGTTTCCACGATTTGCTCGAAGCGCCAAAAACTCAGCACACAAATGGCCACAAGCAGCATGTTGGGATCAGACACGACGGCATTTTCTTGCTCGTAGGTCAGCTCGGTTAGCTGCGGCGTCGCCTCCAAAACCCAGCGCGTGACGCTGACAAAGTCGGTACCCAAAAACCGGCAAATGTCATCAATTCTCGACAGTGGCATCTCTTTGACGCTGAACATCCGCTTGACGCTGGACTCGCTGACGCCAAGTGCTACAGCAAGTTCGGCATAGGTGCGGTTGTTGGCTTTGAGTTCGCGCTTGAGCACGTCAATCAAGATGTGGGTGTCGGTCATGACGCATGATAATGACTCATGCCTTTTGATTACAGCAACCCCTACCCCAGCGCGCGAATCCCGGTTTTCGCCCGCAATGTGTGTTCAACCTCGCACCCCTTGGCGGCGCAAGCAGGTCTGAAGGTCATGCAACAAGGCGGCAACGCGGTTGACGCGGCGGTTGCTGCGGCTGCCGTGCTAACGATTGTCGAGCCCGTGAGTAATGGCCTGGGATCGGACGCGTTTTGCATTTTGTGGGACGGCAAGGCGCTGCATGGGCTCAACGCCTCGGGCCGAGCGCCGGCCGCTTGGACCAGGGCGTACTTCAAAAGCAAATACGGCGACGACACCAAAAGCCCGCCCAAGCGAGGCATGGATTCTGTGTCAGTGCCGGGTGCTGTCGGTGCATGGGTCGCGCTCAACAAGAAGTTTGGCAAGCTGCCGCTGTCTGACGTGCTTGCACCAGCCATTGAGGTGGCCGAGCGAGGCCATTTGGTTGCGCCGGTGGTGCAACAAAAATGGGCTGCGGCAACGCCTGAATTGCAGTCGTTACCTGGATTTGCGAACAGCTTCTTGCCTTGGGGGCGCGCACCCACCGTGGGCGAGCTGTTCAAGTTCCCGGGCGCGGCGGCGGCGTTGAAAAAAATCGCAGCGACGCGCGGTGTGGCGTTTTATGGCGGCGAAATCGCGCACGCGATTGAAAAATTCAGCACGGCCAATGGCGGCAGCATCAAAGCGAGTGACTTTGAACGCTACCAGCCCGAGTGGGTAACGCCCTTGAGCCAAACTTATCGAGGCCACGAGCTGCACGAAATCGGCCCCAACGGCCAAGGCATCACTGCCTTGATCGCGCTGGGCATCTTGGAGCGGTTCGACATCAAAGCCTTGGGTCTTGACACCGTCAGCTCTCAACATTTACAAATCGAGGCGATCAAACTCGCGTTTGCCGATGTTTACAAGTACATCGCAGAGCCATCGTCAATGGCGGTGACGCCCGAGCAAATGTTGGATGACGCCTACCTCAAGAGCCGTGCCAAACTCATCCGCATGAACAAAGCCCAAGAGTTCGGCGCCGGCAACATGGCCAAGGGCGGCACGATCTACCTCACCGCCGCAGATGAGTCCGGCATGATGGTGAGCTTCATTCAAAGCAATTACATGGGTTTTGGCTCGGGCTGTGTCGAGCCGACCTTTGGCATCAGTTTGCAAAACCGCGGTCATGCGTTCAGCCTGGACGAGGCCAGCCCCAATGTGGTCGCACCCAACAAACGCCCCTTTCACACCATCATCCCGGCGTTTGTGACCCAAGGCGGCGCGCCCGTCATGAGTTACGGCGTGATGGGAGCCAACATGCAGCCCCAAGGCCATGTGCAAACACTCGTGCGCATGCTGGATTTTGACCAAAACCCCCAAGCCGCCTGTGACGCGCCACGCTGGCGCTTCAATTCGGGCTTGGAGATCAATGTTGAGGCACAAATGAAGCCCAGCGTGGTTCAAGGCTTGAGCGACCGGGGGCACCAAGTCGGCGTCATCAATGACAACTACCAAGACTTTGGCGCGGGCCAGTTCATTTGGCGCATGGGTGACCCCAAAGTTGAAGGCTACTTGGCTGCAAGCGACCCTCGCCGGGATGGCCTAGCAGCCGGTTTTTGATGATTTTTTGGGTCATTTGAGCCTGTGGTCACCGGATTCATTCGCTCCAATGCTAGTAAAAACATAGCAATTGGCATGGCACTGGCCATTGGTGGCGCCGTCGCGTTCAGCGGCAAAGCCATCATCGTTAAGCTGGCTTATCGCCACGGCGTGGACGCGATCACGCTCATCATGTACCGCATGCTTTTTGCCTTGCCGCTGTTTTTGGCCATGGCATGGTGGGCGTCAAAACCTCGCGCCAACGTCACGCCGCACGCCTTGACGATCAAGGACTGGATCGGCGTTTTTGGCCTGGGTTTTAGCGGCTACTACTTGGCCAGCTACCTTGATTTTGCTGGGCTTCAGTACATCTCGGCTAGTTTGGAGCGGCTGATTTTGTACCTCAACCCCACCCTGGTGCTGCTTTTGGGCTGGCTGATGCTGGGTCGACGCATCAACCGCCAACAGTGGATTGCAGGCGCTTTGAGCTACGGTGGCGTGCTCGTGGTTTTTGGACACGAAGTCAAACTCGACGGTGACGACACGGTGTTGGGCGCGATGTTGGTGTTTGGCAGCGCCGTGAGCTATGCGTTTTATTTGCTTTACAGCGGCGAACTGGTCAAGCGCTTGGGAGCGCTGCGCTTGGTGGGTCTGGCGACTTCGGTGGCCTGCGTGCTGTGCATCAGCCAGTTTTTGATCTTGCGACCCATGTCGGCTGCGGTCGTCGCCACACCGGTGATTTGGCTGAGCTTGGCCAATGCGCTGTTTTGCACGGCGGTTCCGGTGCTGATGATCATGCTGGCCATTGAGCGAATCGGCTCCGGGCCAACGGCGCAGGCGGGGATGATTGGCCCCATGAGCACCATCTTGATGGGCGCATGGCTTTTGGGTGAACCCCTGAACGCGTGGGTGATTGCGGGCACACTCTTGGTGCTTTGTGGCGTGTTTTGGGTGTCCAAATCAGCCAGATAGTCATGAAAAGGATTGATCATGGATTTGGGAATCAGCGGTAAATGGGCGCTCGTGTGTGGCGCGAGCAAAGGACTGGGTTTGGGCTGCGCCCAAGCGCTCGCAGCGGAAGGCGTGAATGTGCTGATGGTTGCTCGTGGCGACGACACCTTACAAGTAGCCGCATCAAAAATAGTAGCAACAAACTCAATGAATCCGCTGACCAATGGCGAAAAAGCCCAAGTTTTGGCGGTTGCAGCCGACATCACCACGGTTGAAGGCCGTGCGGCCGTTTTTGCCGTGCGCGATCAGTTCGACATCGTCGTCACCAACGCAGGTGGCCCGCCGCCCGGCGACTTTCGCCAGTGGGATCGCGATGCGTGGATCCAGGCGATTGATGCCAACATGCTCACCCCAATTGAGTTGATCAAGTCAGTCGTCGACGGCATGGTCGCGCGTGGGTTTGGTCGCATCGTCAACATCACCTCCAGCTCAGTCAAAGCGCCCATCGACATTTTGGGCTTGAGCAATGGCGCAAGAAGCGGCTTGACCGGCTTTGTCGCCGGGGTCGCCCGCCAAAAGAGACTGGCTGAGAACAACGTCACCATCAACAATTTGTTGCCGGGTGCCTTTGATACCGACCGCCTGCGCAACACCATGGCTGGGGCCGCAGCCAAAGCGGGGCTGGAGCTTGACGACGTCATGGCCACTCGCCGAGCCACGATACCCGCGCAGCGCTTTGGCAATGCAGCCGAGTTTGGCGCGGTCTGCGCATTCATGTGCTCAATGCAGGCCAGCTACCTCACCGGGCAAAACATGCTGCTCGACGGCGGCGCATACCCTGGCACTTATTGACTCAAATTCAGCGTTTTTGAATGACCGCCATCGCGTCGCGTGTGTCAAACACGTTTGCGCGGTCGCGATCCAGGCTATCAAAGAAACTGATTTGCGCCACATGGTGGTGCAAATAGGCCAGTTCATCCACCTGCAACATGCTGGCCAGCCCGTCAACTTGGCGACTTTGTAGGCATTGGAGCAAGGTTCGGGTCTTGATCAAGCCGGGCACCTCAAGGGCCGCGGGCTGGTAATGCAGGTCTTCAACGATGTAAACCCCGCCTGAGTTGAGGTGCGCAAACAGCACGCCCAGGCTGATTTGCTGATGGTGCGAGGCGTGGCTGCCGTCGTCAATGATCACATCAAACCCAAGCTTGCCGGCCGCGTTCACCGCGCGCGCCAAACTCGCTCGGTCACCTTGGTCGGCCTGCAGCGCAACGGCACGCGGGTGCGCAAACGATGAAAAGTCTTCGATGTCCAAGCCAAAAATCTGCGCGTTTGGCAAATACTCAGCCCACATTTGCAGCGACGGTGCCTGAGAAAACCCACCTGCGGCATTGCGCTGTTGACCATGCAAGGCCGGATGCAACAAGCCGATTTCAAGTAAACGAAGCGGTCGTTGGCGCGCGTTGCGCAAAATTGACTCGTACACCCGCGTGTACCCGTGCGCGTTGAGCACGTTGAAGCCCTTGTCTGAACCATGGTGGTCAGCCAATTCGGCCAGTGTTGGTGTCGAGTTGTTCATGATCATTCAAAGTCGATAAAGATCGGCCGTGACGCGGTTACGCTGGCCAAAACCACTGGCGTGTTCGACGACAGCCGCCAACGGCGCAAGGCCCGTGAGCAAGCGAGACATCACGGATTTCGCAGCAACGCCGTCAACTTGTTCGTTTGCTCGACCCAGCTCAAATTTGAGCTCCGATATCGCCACATCAAGTACCTCCATCATGCGGCGATTGACCGCCAAATGTGCGCCGTCAGCGGGTTTGGCCCAGACGAGATCGGCACCCAACTCGGTACACGCGCTGGCATCAACCAAGCCCGGATAAGTTTCTTCGCAAAGCGCTTCAAACACCATGCCCCCGTCTCCAAACTTGACGTTCACCAGACCCTGTGACCAGGCCTGATCGTCGAGCCGCTCGGGCGCGCCAGCGTAGGCGTTCAAAAACACAAGCGGCCTCGGCGCAATGGCCCATCGCTCGCAAAAAACGGCCCAGCTGCTGCCGGTGCCACACAAATCAGCCAGCAACGCGTCGCCTGAATCACCCAAATGCGATTTCACCAACTGCGCGTAATGCGGCGAGCCGCGAGACAAACTCAAGCGCGATGACGGCAGCACCCACGTTGGAACTTGTGGGTAAAGCGCCGCAAAAACCCGCATCCAAGTTGCGCCATCGCGACCACAAAAGATGATTTTTGTCGCTTTGAGTTGCGTCATCGCATCGCGAAGCAACAACGCGCCTAGCGCCAAAACTGGGAAAACATGGCTGGCTACCGCTTCTTCGAGCAGCGACATCGCCCCACCAGCCCCACCAACCTCACCCACGCAGCGCAATCGAGCGGACCGAGCTGCCCGCATGATGCTGGTCGCGCCCAACTCGCCAACGGCGCGCTCGGCTGCCGTAGGCAATGTCCATTGGGTGTGCTGGGCTTGATGGCCAAACGCCTGAGCCTGCGACACGTCAGCATGCGAATTGTCGCCAAGGTGGTTGAACACACCGCAATCGCTGCGCAACTGACGCCAAACATCGCCATCGTGCTTGCCACGGTTGGTTCGCACCAAAGTCACCGGCCAGCGCGCCTGGATCGATTCGCCGGCCAAGAGCAGCAAACGATGCAGCAACCAATCCGGGTGGTGCATGTCTGAGATGACCCAATCGCCGGGCGAAAGCGCGAGCAAATGCCGCCGAACTGGCACAAGCTCACGCTGCTCAGCCGCGTATTCTTGATCGGCCAAGCGCTGGGCGATGCCTTCAATGACCGTGGCGTCGCCCTGACCCAAGGTTCGCAGCGCCGCCTCGTACATGTCAACTGTCGTGTGCTGGGCACCTTCGCTCCACAGCCGATGCCCCTGCGCCATCCGCGCCTGAGCCAAGCCTGCCACGCCGCTGGTGCGCTCAAGATCCGCCCACATGGCGGTTGGAGCGACGCAGCGCCGAGCGATCAAGGTGTCAAAAAGGTCAAAACTCGTGCGCATGGGTGGTCGTCGACAAAAACAGTGTCAGTGTGGCACAGTCACGCATCAAAACTTGGCGGAGACAGCGATGAACAAAGCGGTGGTGATTGAGCAAGTGGGTGGCCCAGAGCAAATGAAATGGGTGAATGTCACCGTGGGCGAGCCCGGCGCGGGCGAGGTGCGGATTCGCCACCACGCCATCGGCCTGAACTACATCGATGTATACCAACGCTCAGGCGTGTATGGCCTGCCCTTGCCGCTGCACCTGGGGATGGAAGGCTCGGGCATCATCGAGGCGGTGGGCGCAGGCGTGACCCACTTAAGCGTCGGCGACCGGGCCGCGTACGCCAGCAACCCACCTGGCAGCTACTGCAACGTGCGCGTGATGC
Organism: Comamonadaceae bacterium; assembly: GCA_031421855.1. Taxonomy (GTDB): domain Bacteria; phylum Pseudomonadota; class Gammaproteobacteria; order Burkholderiales; family Burkholderiaceae_C; genus JAAFHN01. The sequence goes on along the minus strand of JANOPN010000196.1, from coordinate 948 downwards.
CGGCCAAATGCGTTTGCAAACTACCCGATGCCATCGACTTTGAGACCGGCGCGGCCATGATGCTCAAGGGCCTCACAGCCCAGTATTTGCTTCGCAAGACACTGCCTGCTGGTGGGCTACAAGCGGGAGACTTTGTTTTGTTTCATGCTGCTGCCGGCGGTGTCGGCTTGATCATGTGCCAATGGGCCAAGGCCTTGGGTCTCAAGCTCATCGGCACCGCAAGCACCGACGCCAAATGCGCGTTGGCGACGTCGATGGGCGCAGCCCACACCGTCAACTACTCAAGCGGCGACTGGGTCAAGCAGGTGCGCGACCTCACCAGCGGCAAAGGCGTCAAGGTCGCCTACGACGCGGTGGGCGCAAGCACGTTCAGCGGCTCGCTGGACTGCCTGGCACCGTTTGGGCTTTTGGCCAGTTTTGGCAACGCGTCGGGCAAAGTTCCGCCCGTTGACATCGGCAGCTTGGGCGCCAAAGGCTCGCTCTACATCACTCGACCGACGCTGTTCACCCACATCGCCACCCGAGAAGCCACGCAGGCCATGTTTGACGATTTGGCGCACATGGTGGTCAGCGGCGCAATCAAAATCCCAATCGATCAACGCTACGCACTAGCCGATGTCGCGACCGCCCACATCGACTTGGAAGCCCGCAAAACCACTGGAACGACGATTTTGCTGCCCTGAGCAACAACTTAATGCGATTTCAGCCCTTGGTCGCCGGATCCATCGGGTTTGTTGCTATTAATTTCTGAATCATTTTCGCTTGGATTGTTCTCGAGCTTCCCTGAGGCGATTCATTACAGCGACTGCACGCTGCACGGATTCTGAATTTTTGTCGTAGTCTGGTTTAAGTGAGATCAACGGGTAAAGCGCATGGTCGGGCAGATTTGCAAAATTCTCCATCGACCGCAGGGGAAGCATGCGAAACCCAATCGCCTCATCGCGATCT
>JANOPN010000195.1:0-20374 GCA_031421855.1 Comamonadaceae bacterium | reverse complement strand
ACAAACAGGTCTTCGACTCATGGAACTCTTCTCTACCCCTTGGTGGTCCGCACTGCTGGCCATCATCTTGATCGACTTGGTACTCGCTGGCGACAACGCCATCGTGATCGCGCTAGCGGCTCGCAATCTCCCCCCGCAGCTACAACGCAAAGCCATCATGTGGGGCACCGTCGGCGCCATCGTGGTGCGCTCGGTGATGACGCTGGGGGTGGTGTGGCTGCTCAAAATCCCCGGCTTGATGCTGGTGGGTGGCTTGGGGCTGATTTACATCGCATACAAGCTTTTGGCCGACACGGGGCATGCTGAACACGACGGGCCCGTGATCACAAGTTTTTGGGCCGCGATGAAAACAATCGTCATCGCCGATGCGCTCATGGGCGTTGACAACGTCTTGGGGGTTGCCGGAGCAGCGCACGGATCGATGTCATTGGTGATTTTGGGGCTTTTGATCAGCGTGCCAATTGTGGTTTTTGGCAGCTCGGTGGTGCTCAAGCTGGTTGAGCGCTTTCCGCAGGTCATCACCATCGGTGCGGCTGTGTTGGCGTTTACCGCAGCAAAGATGATTGTCAGCGAATCAATGCTGAGCGACGTGTTCAATCCACCCGCCTTGATTCACACCTTGGCACGCTGGTCGGTGTACGTTTTGTGTGTGGGTGGTGTCTTATTGGCCGGCTTTTGGTTGTCACGTCGCTCGGCCGCCAAGTCAATCGCGGCAGGCACCTCAGCGGGCAGTCCGTGACCACCTACCTCGCTTATGTCGATGACGCAGCCCACGCAATGGGCTTGATTGACCGCCGCGATGACCCGCTCAGCAGCAACGACACATGGGTCTTGATCGCCTGCGCGCCGCGCATGACGCACCGAATCAGCAAATGGGTGAGCAACTCCACCCGCGAGCAATGGCGCGATAAATGGACGGCTCGCCTATTCAATGAGCTGGTGCCGCACTTCAGATCCAGCGGATGTCGCATTTACACCGAGGTGGCAAAAGGACCGATCGTTGAGATCACCGAAGAATTGCTCCGAGTCGGGCCCGCCGAGATCGTTGACCTGCGCCGCCCGAAGGAGAGCGTCAAGGCAGACGATCAGCCGGCTTGAGCGCAATCGCCCGGGCATACACCGTGTTTTTGCTTTGCCCGCTGAGTTGCACTGCGACACCCACGGCGGTTTTTAGCGGCAAATGCGCCAGCATCGCCAGCAAGATCGAATCGAGCTTGGCGTCGGCCTCGCTTGGCAAAACTGCAACCGGCGCAGGATGGATGATCAGGACAAACTCGCCTCGACAGCGGTTGGGGTCTGCTGCCAACCAAGCCGGTAGCTCGGCCGCTGCGAGCGTGTGAATGGATTCAAACTGTTTGGTCAATTCGCGACAGACCGTGACGCTCTGCCCGCCTAAAAAACCCAGCGCCTTAGCGGTTTTTTCTATTCGGTGGGGAGCCTCAAACAAAACCATTGGCCGAACTGCTGACGCGGCGTTGGCTAAAACCGCCTGCGCCGCAGCCGTTTGACTGGGCAAAAACCCAATGAAATCAAAGCCTTGACGCGCATCAACGCCACTTGCGCTGATCGCGGTGACCACACTGCTTGCACCCGGCAAGGGCACGACTCGGTAGCCACCGGCGTGCGCGGCAGCACTTAGCCAACACCCCGGGTCGCTGATGGCCGGCGTGCCCGCATCGCTCAGATAGGCCACGCGCTCCCCGCGCGACAAGCGCTCGCAAATGCTTTGAGCGACCTCGCGCTCATTGTGTTCATGCGCGGCAATCAGGGTTTTGTGGATGCCATACGCGCGCAGCATGCCGCTGGTGTGCCGCGTGTCTTCGCACGCGACGACATCGACCAGTTGCAACACATGGAGGGCGCGCAAACTGATATCGGCCAGGTTGCCAATTGGCGTGGCCACCATGTAAAGCGCCCCGCTTGGGTAGGTTTGGCGACCCGCAAGCAAGGCCGCAGCCGCCATCAGTGCAAGGTGTGAGCCTAACGCTGGATCAGTTGCGGCGGCGGCGAGGGTGAGCGGTTCGTCGTTCATGTCTTGAGGATAGTATGCGCGGATGTTCAATTGGTTCAGATCTTTGACGCAACCCAGTGGCGATGAGCCACCCGCCACCACCAAAGCGCGCGGCGACCAAGCGGAAGGCTTGGCTTGCCGACATTTGCAAAGCGAGGGGTTGATGTTGCTCACCCGCAACTTCAAAACCCCAGGGCGCGGCGGCGGCGAGATTGATTTGATCATGCGCGATGCGAACCATTGCTTGGTGTTCGTCGAGGTCCGCGCGCGAGCGAGCGACATCGCAGGCGGTGCAGCAGCCAGCATCACGGTCACCAAGCGCCGACGCATCATCTTGGCCGCGCGGTACTACCTGAGCCGCCTGCCCACCACACCGACTTGCCGATTTGATGTTGTCGCCGTGAGCGATCAATCCAGCATCGTTTGGATCAAAAACGCGTTCACAGCAGATGAATAAATGATAGCAATGAACTCAATAGATCCGGAGACCAAGATCGAATTTGTCTTAAAAAACGCCTCGAACGCGCTCCAAACACCCGAAAACCAGCCGCGCTATGATTGAGCCATGTTAGAGCAACGCATTCACCAACACTTCACCGACAGTGCGGACTTGAAATACCAAGCGGCCGAAGTCTTGACCACCCCAATTGCGACGGCCATTGGGGCCATTACCGCGTCGTTGACCAATGGCGGCAAAGTGCTGATTTGTGGCAACGGTGGCAGCGCATCAGACGCCATGCACATGGCGGGAGAAATGCTGGGGCGTTTGGAGCGAGAGCGACCCGAGCTCGCCTGCATCGCCCTGACTGCCGACACCTCGGTGTTAACCGCGATAGCCAATGACTATGGGTTTGAGCACGTCTTCGCCAAGCAAGTCCGCGGTCTTGGCATGGCCGGCGATGTTTTGGTGGCCATCACGTCAAGCGGCAAGTCACCCAGCATCGTGCGCGCCGTTCAAGCCGCACATGAGCGCGATTTGGTTGTGATTGCGCTGACGGGCAAGGGCGGAGGCCCGGTCGGCGCGATGCTGCGCGAGACCGACGTTCACATTTGCGTGCCGCACGACCGCACCATGCGCGTTCAAGAAGTGCATTTGCTCGCCATTCACGCCATTTGTGACGGCGTTGACACCCAGCTGCTGGGCGACACTTCGCACTGATGGTTTGAGTTTCAGTTTTGATCGTTCAATGAAAAACCTAGGAAATCAGATGCGCCAAGCCGTTTTTGCCACCACGCCGCCGCAAGTACGCATGCGCCACGCGCTCAAGGCTTGCGTGTTGTCAGCGGCAGCTTTGGCCATGGTCGGCCTGAGTGGCTGCGCCGCGCCGCTGGTCATGGGCGGCGCGATGCTGGGCACGGCCTTGGTCGCCAGCGACCGCCGCACCTCGGGTACGCAACTTGAAGACGAAGGCATTGAATTGCGGGCACTCAACCGCGTGCGCGAAGCCTTGGGCGAGCGCGGCCACGTCAACGTCACCAGCTACAACCGCGTCGCACTCATCACCGGCGAAGTGCCCAGCGAAGCCGACAAGGAACTGGTCGCACAAGCCGTGGCAAAAGTCGAAAACGTGAGCCGAATTGCCAACGAATTGGACGTGCTGGGTAACTCCACCATCACCCAGCGCTCATCCGACGCGCTGGTCACCGGGCGCGTCAAGGCCGGGTTTGTGGATGCCAAAGATTTGTTTGCCAACTCGTTCAAAGTCACGACTGAACGCGGCACCACCTACCTCATGGGCAGCGTCACCCAGCGTGAGGCCACGCGCGGCAGCGAAGTGGCTCGCAACACACCCGGCGTTCAACGCGTGATTCGCCTCTTAGAGATCATCACCGAGGAAGAATTGTCGAAAATGCTGCCGTCAGAGCCGAAAAAGTGATTTGATTCGCCACACGGCTCGATAAAAATAATAGCAACCAACTCAATGGATCCGCAGACCAAGAGCATATTTCTCATGAAATTTGCCCCTTGGGCACTCAAACCATCAACGCAGGCGCTTAATCAGGCTTGAGGTGTCCCAGCGGTTACCGCCCATGGCCTGAATGTCGGCATAGAACTGATCAACCAGGGCGGTAGCGGGCAACCTCGCACCATTGCGTTTGGCCTCGTCGAGCACCAGACCCAAGTCTTTGCGCATCCAGTCGACCGCAAAACCAAAGTCAAATTGATCAGCAACCATGGTTTTGCCACGGTTGTCCAGCTGCCAGCTCTGCGCAGCGCCTTTGCCAATCACGTCCAGCGCCAGATTCACGTCTAAACCAGCTTTCGCCCCAAAAGCCAAAGCTTCGCTCAAGCCTTGGACCAAGCCAGCAATGCAAATTTGATTCACCATTTTGGTGAGCTGACCTGCGCCGCTTGCGCCCATCAAGGTGTAAGCCTTTGAAAACGCTTTTGCCACGTCCTTGCTGCGCTCGAAAGCCTGCGCGTCACCACCCACCATGACCGTGAGCTGCCCGTTTTGTGCACCGGCTTGACCGCCACTGACGGGCGCATCCAAAAACGCCAAGCCCAGTGCAGCACCCGCTGCGTGAAGCTCGCGCGCCACCGCAGCCGAGGCGGTGGTGTGGTCCACCATGATCGCGCCGGGCGTCATGCCAGCAAATGCGCCGTCTGCACCCAGCGTCACCGCCCGCAAGTCGTCGTCATTTCCAACGCAGGCAAACACCACATCGGCCCTCGCAACCGCCTCGCGCGGCGTGAGGCCCAGCGAGTTGTCCCCTTGTGAGCCGGGGTTGGCCCGCAACCAGTCTTGCGCCTTGGCCGCCGTGCGATTGAAAACCGCGACCCGATGGCCAGCGTTGGAGAGATGCGCAGCCATGGGCGCGCCCATGACCCCTAAACCCAAAAAGGCAACGCGTTTTGAAACAGTAGATTCGTAAATTTTGCTCATTAATTCAGACAATTTGCATGTGTTCAGTGCCAGCAGCGAGGTCGACGCTTTTGGCACGTTTGCTGTTAAGTTTGATTTGCAGGCGCAAATCGTTGGCGCTGTCGGCGTTGCGGATCGCTTCTTCAAATGAGATGGTGTTGGCCTCAAACAAATCGAACAAAGCCTGGTCAAAGGTCTGCATGCCCAGATTGCGGCTTTTCTTCATGATCTCCTTGATTTCGCTCACATCGCCTTTGAAGATCAGGTCAGATATCAAAGGCGTGTTGAGCATCACTTCGACCGCAGCGGCGCGGCCTTTGCCGTCTTGCTTGACGGTCAAGCGCTGCGACACGAGGCCCCGCAAGTTGAGCGACAAATCCATCAAAAGCTGCTGTCTGCGCTCTTCGGGGAAGAAGTTAATGATGCGGTCAAGCGCTTGGTTGGCGCTGTTGGCGTGCAAGGTCGCCATGCACAAATGACCCGTCTCGGCAAAGGCGACCGCGTGCTCCATGGTTTCGCGGTCGCGAATCTCGCCCATCAAAATCACGTCAGGCGCTTGGCGCAGTGTATTTTTGAGCGCTGACTCCCAAGTGTCGGTGTCCAGCCCAACTTCGCGCTGGGTCACCACGCAGTTTTTGTGCGGGTGGACGAACTCCACCGGGTCTTCATTGGTGATGATGTGGCCAAAGGATTCTTGGTTGCGCCAGTCAATCATGGCGGCCAAGGTGGTGGACTTACCCGAGCCGGTAGCGCCCACCAAAATGCACAGGCCGCGCTTGCCCATGACGATTTCTTTGAGCACTTGGGGCACACCCAAGCCATCGATGGTGGGCAAAATTTGCGGAATCACCCGCATCACCATGCCCACTTTGCCTTGTTGCACAAAGGCGTTGACCCGAAACCGCCCCACGCCCGGCGGCGACACCGCGAAGTTGCACTCTTTGGTGCGCTCAAACTCGCTGGCCTGCTTGTCATTCATGATCGAGCGCGCCAACGCCAGCGTGTGGGCCGAGTTAAGCGGCTGAGGCGAGACTTTGGTGACCTTGCCGTCGACTTTCATCGCGGGCGGGAAGTCGGCGGTAATGAACAAGTCACTGCCGTTGCGGCTGATCATCAGCTTGAGCAAGTCGGTGATGAATTTACTGGCTTGGTCGCGTTCCATTTGCGCTCCTTTTCGTTTGTCACGCCCGGGCGAAGGTCATCCGGGGAAGTTATCTGGAATTTTCGCCTTGCCACGCGCCTCGCCGGGGCTGATCATGTTGCGCTTGACCAGCTCGGAGAGGTTTTGATCCAGCGTTTGCATGCCGTCGTTGCGCCCGGTTTGAATGGCGGAGTACATCTGCGCGACTTTGGCCTCGCGAATCAGGTTGCGAATGGCGCTGTTGGCAATCATGATCTCGTGTGCAGCCACGCGGCCGTTGCCATCCTTGGTTTTGCACAAGGTTTGCGAAATCACCGCTTGCAGCGACTCTGACAACATGGCGCGAATCATCTCTTTTTCGTCGGCCGGGAACACGTCAATGATGCGGTCAATCGTTTTGGCTGCGCTGGACGTGTGCAAGGTGCCGAACACCAAATGACCGGTCTCAGCGGCAGTCATGGCCAAGCGAATGGTCTCCAAGTCGCGCATTTCGCCAACCAAAATTGCATCTGGGTCTTCGCGCAGGGCCGACTTGAGCGCGGCCGCGAAGCTCAGCGTCATCGGGCCGACTTCTCGTTGGTTGATCAAGCACTTTTTGGACTCGTGCACGAACTCAATCGGGTCTTCGACCGTCAAGATGTGTCCGTACTCGTTTTCGTTGAGGTAATTCACCATGGCAGCCAGCGTGGTGGATTTACCGGAGCCAGTTGGACCCGTGACGAGCACCATGCCGCGCGGCTTCATGGCCAGCTCGCCAAAAATCTTGGGGGCGTTGAGTTGCTCAAGCGTCAAAATTTTCGACGGAATCGTCCGAAAAACTGCGCCAGCGCCTCGGTTTTGGTTGAAGGCGTTGACCCGAAACCGAGCCAAACCTTCAATCTCGAATGAGAAGTCGATCTCCAAAAACTCCTCGTACGCCTTGCGCTGGCCGTCGTTCATGATGTCGTAGACCATGCCGTGAACCGCTTTGTGGTCAAGCGGATCGACGTTGATGCGGCGCACGTCGCCGTGCACCCGAATCATGGGCGGCAAACCCGCCGACAAGTGCAAATCCGAAGCTTTGTTTTTGACGCTGAATGCGAGCAGTTGCGTGATGTCCATGGCCGAATGCTTCCAAGGGTGAAGTTTGCGCGCGCACGCTCGCAAAAGGTGATGAAATGAGGTGCTAAACCAACACTTCATTATGAGCGCCATTCAAGATAACTTGTGCACCGTCAGGCAACAGATCAACGAGGCCTGCGCGCGAGCGGGTCGCCCTGCGAACAGTGTGCAGTTGCTGGCGGTGAGCAAAACATTCGCGTCGGATACGGTGCTTGACGCTGCGGCCGCTGGCCAAAGAAGTTTTGGCGAAAACTACATCCAAGAAGCAGTCGAAAAAATCACGACTCTGCGCGAGTTGCGCGTCAACGGTCAAGCGCTGGAGTGGCACTGCATTGGCCCGGTCCAAAGCAACAAGACCCGCATGGTCGCTGAACACTTTGATTGGCTGCACACGCTGGACCGCCTTAAAACTGCTGAACGGTTGAGCGAACAGCGCCCGCCACAGCTTGAGCCGTTGCAAGTCTGCATTCAAGTCAACGTCGCACCCACTGCGAACAAGGCAGGCGTTGAGCCCGAGGCCGCGCTTGAGCTGGTGCGCGCGGTGATGCGACTGCCACGCCTGCAATTGCGAGGCCTCATGTGCATTCCTGATGCGATCGAACATGACGGGCAGTTGAATTTGATTGCCATGCAAGCCTTGTTTGAGCGCGTGACGCTGCTGCATGCCCAAATCGGGCGCGATCTTGGCCTTGACCCCGCCTGGTGGGACACCCGCTCGATGGGCATGAGTGGCGACCTTGGCGCAGCCGTCGCCGGGGGTAGCACAATGGTGCGCGTGGGCAGCGCGATTTTTGGAAGCCGACCCAAGACTTCCGCCAACGAGGGACTTTGATGACCGACAACGCCAATTTGCCAGATTTGCTGCGCGAAAACCGCCAAATGCACGGTCAAACCGTGATGTGGCTGACCATCAACCGCGAAGCGCGCCGCAACGCCATGAGCGCGGTTGTACTCAGCGGCTTGAGCCAGGCCTTGACCGACGCACAGGCCGACCGCAGCGTCAGGGCCATCGTGATCACTGGGGTGGGCACCAAGGCTTTTTGCGCGGGCGCAGACTTGCAAACCAGCAACACCTTTGTGCAGGACTATTCTGAACCCTATGCCAATTTGGCCAATGTGTTTCGTCAAGCCAAACAGTGCACGACGCCGCTGATCGCTCGGGTCAACGGCACTTGCATGGCCGGCGGCATGGGATTGCTGGCGATGTGCGACATGGCGGTTAGCACCGAAGGGGCGCTTTTTGGCCTGCCCGAAGTCAAAGTGGGTGTGTTCCCCGCGCAGGTACTGGCCGTGTTGCAGCACCAATTGCCCAAGCGCGTGTTGACCGAGCTGTGCATCACCGGCGAACCCGTCAGCGCAAGCGATGCGCTGGCGATGAATTTGATCAACCACATTGCCCACACGCCGCAAGGCGGCGACAGCCTGGCCGCTCTCGACGCGAAACTCGATTGGCTGCTCGGTCGGCTGCTGGATAAGTCACCGGCTGCGATTCGACGCGGCCTGTACATGCTCAAAAAGATCGAGTCGATGCCATTCGAAGAATCCATCAGCTTTGCCGAGAGCCAAATTGCGCTGTTTACCTTGACCGAAGACGCCAAAGAAGGTCAGGCAGCCTTCCAAGCCAAGCGCAAGCCCCAATGGCAGTGAGGCAATCCACTAATATATTGATAGCAACAAGCCCAATGAATGCGGCGACCAAGTGCCAATAATCCTATATTTTTCCTAGAAACCACCGCTGGAGACCTCTCATGACACATGCTGACACCGCCACTGCCGCCATCAACATGGAGCACCATTGGTTGCCGTTCACGCCGAACCGGCATTTTCTAAAAAACCCAAGGGTTTTCGTCAAGGCCGACGGCATGCACTTCACAACCCACGACGGTCGGCAAATGTTGGATGGCATCTCCAGCCTGTGGTGCGTGGCAGCGGGCCACAACCGCGCGCCCATCAACGAAGCCATCAAGCGCCAGCTTGACACGCTGGACTACGCCACCGCCTTCCAAGCCAGCAACGACCAAGCGTTCAAGGCGGCAGAGATGATCGCCCACATGGCGCCGGGCGACTTGAACCGCGTGCTTTTTTGCAATTCCGGCTCAGAAGCTGCCGACACCGCGATGAAGGTCGCTTTGGCCTACCACCGCTCGCGCGGCGAGGGTCATCGCAACTTGTTCATCGGGCGCGAGCGGGGCTACCACGGCGTGGGCTTTGGCGGCATGAGCATTGGCGGCATACCGGGCAACCGCAAGGTTTACGGCACAGCCATGTTGCCGCGTGTGGACCACATGCGCTTCATCCACGACGAGACCACCAAGTTTTATGACGGTTCGCCACCGCAAACCGACACCGACTTTTTGGCCGACCTCGAGACGCGGATTTTGCCGCTGCATGACCCATCCAACGTCGCGGCCATCATGGTCGAGCCAATCTCGGGCAGCGCAGGTTGGTACGTGCCACCCATGGACTATTTGGCAAAACTGCGCGCCATTTGCGACAAGCACGGCATTTTGTTGATTTTTGATGAAGTCATCACCGGCTTTGGTCGGCTGGGTGTGAACTTTGGCGCTGACTACTTCGGTGTCGTGCCCGACATGCTCAACTTTGCCAAGTGCGTCACCAATGGCGTGATCCCGCTGGGCGGCGTGATCTGCCGCGAAGGCATCTACCAACAAATGATGAACGGGCCTGAGCACGTGATCGAACTCTTTCACGGCTACACCTACTCGGGCCACCCCGTGGCTTGCGCGGCGGCGGTTGCGACCTTGACCTTGCTCAAAGAAGAAGATTTGTTTGCCCGCGCTGGGACCATGGGCAAGCGCTTGGGCAACGCGATGCATGCTGCGTTCAAAGACATGCCCGGCGTGGTCAGTGTGCGCAGCCTCGGATTAGCAGGCGCGGTTGAAATCACCGGGCGGGTCGGCATGCCAGGCAAACGCGCCTTTGATGTGTTCTTGGACTGCTACGCGCACGGCGTGTTGGTGCGCCCTGCGGGTGAAAACCTGGTGTTGTGTCCGCCCTATGTGGTCACCGAGGCCCAAATCGACCAAATGGTGGGCGTGCTCGGCGACGCGATCAAACGAACCCCATGACCGTCACTCGGCGCAAGCTTTTGTGGGCTTGCGCGGCCAGTGCTGGCCTGCCCCAAACTGGGCTCGCACGCGACACGCCCATGCGCGAAGCGGTCGATTTGAAGCAATCGGCCCAATCGAGCGCTGGACCGATGGCGCTGCTGTTCAGCATCAAAGGATGCCCGTTTTGCGAGTTTGTGCGCAAAAGCTACCTGCTACCCATGAACCGAGAGGGCATCGTCAACGCGTGGCAGGTCTCCATTGACCGCGCGGGAACACTCGTTGCGTTTGACGGCTCGGTACAAGCGCCACGCGCCTGGGCTGGCCAACTCAACGTGCGGCAAACACCCACACTGATGTTCTTGAGCGGCCAAGGCAACTCAGTTGCCGAGCCGTTGATTGGCGTGGTGTCAAGCGAGTTCTACGGGGCGATGTTGGAACAGCGCATCGCCAGCGCCCGCGATGGGCTGAAAAAACTCGCGCCCTAGCGAATAGCCCAACGCAGACCAAGGCCTGCGTTCACGCCACAATCCAGCGCATGAACGCTTGCGCACCTCAAACCCAACACAACACGGTCGGACACAACGCAGTCGGACTCAACGCAGTCGGATTGAACCCGACCCCGCAAATTCGCCGCTATCAAACCTGGCTCACCCAAGCGCGAGGGCTCAGTTTTGAGAGCTACGACGCGCTTTGGCAGTGGTCGGTGACCGACATCGAGGCTTTTTGGCAAAGCGTGTGGGACTACTTTGATGTGCGCTCACCCACACCGCACCAGCGCGTACTCGGCCCTGAGTCCATGCCGCATGCCAAGTGGTTTGTCGGGGCTTCACTCAACTACAGCGCGCAGGTGTTGCGACATGTTGATGCCGCGCACGCCTGCGGGCTTGACGCGGTCATTGCCGAAGATGAACTGGGCCACGTGCAGCGCCTGAGCTGGCCTGAGCTGCGCCGACAAGTGGCCTCATTCGCCTTGAGCTTGCAAGACATGGGAGTCAAACCTGGCGACCGCGTCGCCGCCGTGCTGCCCAACGGCGTCGAAGCAATTGTTGCCTGCTTAGGGTGTGTGAGCATCGGAGCGATTTGGAGCATTTGCGCGCCCGACATGGGCGTGGGCGCAGTGCTGGACCGGTTTCGGCAAATTGAGCCCAAGGTGTTGATTGGCGTGGATGGCGTGCGCTACGGTGGCAAGTCAATTGACAAGGGCTCAAGCCTTGCCAATTTGCGCCAGTCGCTGCCCAGCGTGCAACACTTGATCGCAGTAAAAACCCCGCATGCTACTAAAAACATAGCAGCAGACTCAATGTATTCGGAGACCATCGCGCGAAATGACGCAAAAACAGCGCAATTTGAGCCTTTGAGCGTCGCTTTTGATCACCCACTTTGGATCGTCTACTCGTCGGGCACCACCGGTGCGCCCAAACCCATCGTGCATGGCCACGGTGGCATCGTGCTGACTTTGCTGGCATTGAAGTCGCTGCACAACGACATTGGATGCAGCTACGCAAGCGGCAATTTTGGCGAGCGCTTTCATTGGTACAGCTCCACCGGCTGGGTGATGTGGAACGCACAGATGGGCGGCTTGGCAACTGGCACCACGATTTGCATTTTTGACGGCAACCCGGCCGGGTCCACGATTGACGCAACCAGCGGCAAACTCATCCCCGACTGGACCACCCTTTGGCGCTTTGCCGCTCGACACGGCGTGACTTGGTTTGGAGCAGGAGCGGCGTTTTTCACCAACTGCATGAAAGCCGGTTTGGATCTATCGGCCCTGAAAATTGACGGCGCAGATTGCAGCCACATTCGGGCTTTGGGCAGCACCGGCTCACCCTTGCCAGAAGACGTGCAGCGCTGGGGGAGCGCGCAGTTTCGAGGGTTGAGGGATCTGCAACATACGTTAAGCGGGACAAACGCGAGTGCTGGGAGCGCCGAATTGAGCGCCGCCGGGCCGCCCCAAGGCGCGAACGCCCCCTCGGGGGGCAGCGGACCACACGAAGTGGGGGAGCGTGGGGGCGACATCTGGTGGTGCAACATCTCCGGTGGAACCGATTTTTGTGGTGCTTTCATCGGCGGCAACCGCGAATTGCCCCAAGTACCCGGCCAGATGCAATGCCGGGCATTGGGTTGTGCGGTCTACGCGTGGAATGACGACGGCCAAGCGGTGGTGGACTCGGTCGGCGAGCTGGTCTGCACCCAACCACTGCCGTCGATGCCGCTGTATTTTTGGGGCGATACCGCTCACGCGCGCTACATCAGCAGCTACTTTGACATGTACCCCGGCGTTTGGCGACACGGCGATTGGCTGAAAGTCGGCACCGACGGTGGTTGCATCATTTACGGCCGCAGCGACGCTACCATCAACCGCCAAGGGCTGCGAATGGGCACCTCTGAGATTTACGCCGCAATCGAAGCCCTCCCCGAAATCGCCGACAGCATGGTGGTTGACCTCGAATACCTCGGTCGAGACAGCTTCATGCCCTTGTTTGTTGCCTTGGCACCCGGTGCGGTACTGGACGATGCGCTCAAAGGCCGCATCTTTGACGCGATTCGCACCCACCTCAGCCCCCGATTTTTGCCCAACACCATCGTCGCCATGGCCGAGATTCCGCGTACCCTGAGCGGCAAAAAGCAAGAGCTACCGATCAAAAAAATGCTTTTGGGCCAACCCATTGAGAAGGTCATCAACCCCGACGCGATGGCCAACCCGGGCTGTTTGGCGGCCTATGTCGCGTTTGCCCAGGAAATGGCCCTCGGTCAGCTAGAAAGCGCATCGTGACCCGTCGCAAAGACCTGGTTTTGATTGACGCGCCTGACATCAGCCCTTGGCGCGTGGGCAACACCGGCATCGATTTTGTGCACCGATTCGACAGCGGCAAAACGGGGGCAGATGTCGTCGTTTGCGCGTTGATGCACGGCAACGAAATCTCGGGCGCTGCGGCAATGGCTGAGCTGTTGGGTTTTTGGAGGCACCCGGGCAAATCGCTTGCAAGCGGTCGCTTGACGCTTGCGTTTTGCAATGTGGCGGCATTTGCCGACTTTGACCGCGAGTCGCCAGACGACTCGCGCTTTTGTGACGAAGACATGAACCGAGTGTGGAGCGCCTCGCGGCTGGCTGCCACCACCATTGATGCCCAGCGCGCCGCAGCCCTTTTGCCATGGGTGAGTGGTGCCACGCACTTACTTGACTTGCACAGCATGCACGAGCCATCGGCCCCGTTGGTCATGGTGGGGCCACTGGCTCGCAACCGGATTTTTGCCGATGACTTGCGGTGCGGCGTGCGCGCAGTTGCTGACACAGGTCATGCCGATGGCGTGCGTTTGCGCGACTTCGGCAGTTATGGCGACGCGGGTGGCACAGCCATCTCGTTGCTCCTCGAGGCTGGGCAACATTGGGAGCCCAATGCCGTGCGCGTCACCCGCGACGTGCTCGCCCGTTTTTTGCTAGCCACTGGGGTGACCGACGCATCACAGTTGCCTGCTGACTGGTTGCTGCCCGATGCGGCTGAGCCCAAACCTGCCGTCGAAGTGACTCACCGCATCGTCGCCAAAGGCGCTGACGTGAGTTTCACGCAACACTTCACGGGCGGCGAAGTCATCGCCCAAGCGGGCACCGTCATCGGTCAAAACGCAAGCGAGCCGATCACCACGCCTTACGACCACTGCGTCTTGGTCATGCCGTCGCTGCGCCAAGCCCGCGCGGGCGTCACGGTGCTGCGGCTGGGCAGGGTGATCTAGTGCTTATTTGCATGAGCCTCCATGATTCAGAGAAGCGTCGGGCGCTTGCAGGATTTGGCGCAAATCGCAAGATGCCCGACGCTTCGAAAGTAGCACGACTTGTGCAAGTAAGCACTAGCTTTCAGCTCGCCGCGCCAGCTTGAACACCCGGGCGTTGAAACGCTCCAACAGAGTCCAAAACTCCAATTCTTCCAAAATCGGATTCAAGAAATTCGTGACGCTGCAATAGTGCGTGTCGCGTCGCCCGGCATGGTGCTTGGCATGGTGGGCTTGGGTTTGCAAGATCTTCAAACGCTGCAAACGGGTCACCAACCAACCGTTCTCGTGCGGAGCGCGGTGCGCCCACTTGTGGATTTGGTTGGCATTTGCCGCGACGACCGCAAACACCACCACCGGCCAACTCAACCAACCCCAATGCCAGCTTGATGCGACGACGATGGCGGCAATCAGCGCCAAATCCCAACTGCTTTACCACCAAGATCGGTTGACAAACGCGCGCGGGTGTCGGTGATGCTCCAGATTCGCCTCCCCAATCCATTTGCCGATGATCGGCGTGTCTTTGCTGGCATAGGCGTCTTCAGCCCAATGCACCACACCTGAGAAAAAATCCGCCAACAAAACCGCACCAGCGGCTTGAATCACGATTGCACTCATGTCACTCGGGTGGCCCGCATTTGCGCAGCGCACCCATCACCTTTGACTCGTTGAACAAGCCGCCATCTTGCTGCGCGTTTTGCACCGCGCGCACCGCACATCGAAAGTAGCACCCAGCGCTACCCAGCGGCGAGCGCCTTGATACGGGATGCGAGATTGCAGATTGGCCTCAAAACGTACACAATGAGCAACAAATGCCCTCAGCTGCCCCAAACCTCACCAACGATGTAGACCAACAATTGCAGGCGCTTGCGTCGCAACTGCGCAAACGCCGCGAGCAATTGGGCGTCAGCGCGACGGCGTTAGCGGCATCTGCAAACCTGTCGCGCGTCACGCTGCATCGAATTGAGCGCGGCAACCCGTCCGTCACGGTTGGCGCTTGGCTGAATGTTGCCCAAGCGCTCGGAACCCAACTCACGCTCGCGACCAACCCCATCAAACCGCAAGCCAAGCCCGTGAACGCCGACACCAACCAACGGATCGATCTCAACCAATATGCTCAATTGCGAAGCCTGGCGTGGCATTTGCCCGCAGCGCAGCACATCGATCCCGCGCAAGCCTTTGCACTCTATGAGCGCAACTGGCGCCACGTTGACACCGACATTTTGTCAACCGCCGAGCAAGCGTTAATCGACCAACTCACCCAAAGCGAAGGTTGCGGCATCTTGCTGGTTTGACGCCATGGCCGACCCAATTCAACCGAATTTCGTGCGTCTGCACCACCGTCGCATTGCGCAGGTGTTGACAGCGCTCAACGCCTCACTGCTTTCGCGCGAGCACTGCTATTTTGGCGGTGGTACCGCCATTTCTTTGGCGCACGGCGAGTATCGCGAGTCGGTCGACATTGATTTTTTGGTATCTGACTTGCCTTCATACCGTCGACTTCGTGGCCTCGTCACGGGCGCGATGGGTATTCAATCTCTTGCGGCACCGGGCGCGACGCTCACGCCGCTGCGTCAAGTTCGCGCCGACCAATACGGCTTGCGCACCGCGCTCGAAGTTGGCGGTGCGCCGATCAAATTCGAAATCATTCTTGAAGCCCGAATGCGCTTGGATCCTTCACGCGCGAGCGACACGATTTGCGGCGTTGAAACACTGGCACCCATCGACAAAGTGAGCTCAAAGCTACTGGCGAACGCAGATCGCTGGGCAGACGACAGCGTCATGAGCCGCGACGTGATTGACCTAGCGATGATGCGACCGCCGGCGAAGCTGCTCAAAGCGGGCATCGCAAAGGCAGAAATCGCCTACGGCGACGCCATAGCGGAATGCCTAGCCAAAGCCATCACCGCACTGAAAACCCGCCAAACCGCGAGCAAGCCCCGCATCGATCACTGCATGAACGCGATGCAAATGACCATCCCCAAAGCCACGCTGTGGCAAGGCTTGGATGCGCTTGAAAAGGCGATGAAGAAGCCATAAGTCGCACGACACGTCGAGCAACCTCACCCCGCCAAAAGCCCCACATTCCCGCCCGCTGCCGTGGTGTTGATGGTCAAGGTCTGCTCGCCACAAAAGCGTAACAAATAGTGTGGCCCACCGGCCTTGGGGCCTGTGCCGCTTAAAGCCTCTCCGCCAAATGGCTGCACGCCGACGACTGCGCCGATCATGTTGCGGTTGACGTAGACGTTGCCGACGTGGGCTGCTGATGCGAATGTGGTGGCTCGGCTGTCGATTCGGGTGTGGATGCCCAGCGTCAAGCCGTAGCCTTGGTCGTTGATGGCTTGAGCCAAGCCGTCTAAGCCGCCGCCCATGACTTCGCTGTCGCCCGCGCCGTCGCGCCAGCGCACGATGTGCAACACCGGGCCGAAGATCTCTCGGCTCAGATCTCGCAAATGTGAGATTTCAGTGATGACTGGGGTCTGGATATTCGCTATTTAATGTGTAGCAACACCTTCAATGGATTCGGTGACCAATGGCCGATTTGTCACATTAATTGGAATGGGGATTTCGTCAATCCCGTCATTTCTCCCGCGCACCTTCCAGCAACGCCCTGTCACGCTCCAGCTCCGCGCGCAACTCCTCTTCAGTGGGCATCAGCCGCTGATATTTACTGGCAAAGAGCTGCGGTTTATCGGCCAATAGCGAGTATTTGGCCACTGCCGCATTGCGCTCAGAGCACAAAATCAGCCCCAATGTCGGGTTATCGCCCTCGCTGCGTGCGTGTGCGTCAAACACCCGCACATACATGTCCATCTGCCCCACATCTTGATGCGACAGCTTGCCTACTTTCAGGTCAATCAGCACAAAGCACTTCAGCAGGTAGTTGTAGAACACCAAGTCCACAAAGCAGTCTTCGCCCTCTACGCGCAAGTGCTTTTGCCGAGCCACGAAAGCAAAACCTTTGCCCAGCTCCATCAAAAACTTTTGCAGCTGGTTGAGCAGACCTTGTTCCAGGTCTTTCTCGTATAAACCCGCATCGGGCTGCGCACCTAAAAACTCCAGCACATACGGGTCGCGAATGAAGTCGCGCGGATCGGTTGGTGCATCTTGCCCAATCAGTGCTGCGGCTTCAGCGTTGACGCCCGCCTTGTCTTGGCTACCCAACAATCGCTCATAAAACAGAGTGCTGATCTGCCGATCCAGTGCCCGCACGCTCCAGCCTTGGGTGGCGGCTTCGCGGATATACCAATCGCGAGCTGCGGTGGCATCGACCCGCATGAGCAAGCGCAAATGAGACCAACTCAATTCGCTACACGCTGTGTGGCGGATCTCGTCTAGGCTGAACGTGAGGTGAAACTGGCGAAAGTTGCGCAGATTGCTCAGCTTGTAGCCTTCACCAAACTCCGCCGTGAGCCGCTTGGCCAACTCGGGCAGCACGCCTTTGCCGTATTCGGCGCGCCTTTCGCCGCCTTGCTCGCTGTGCACAATCATGCGGCCAATTTGCCAATAGGTTTGCACCATGGCAGTGTTCACGCTTTGACGTACCTGCGTGCGCGCAGCCACAAGCAAGTCGCGAACGCCTTGGTAGAGATCGCTAGACAGCGGCAAAGGGAGTTGGCTCATTGAACCGATTCTGCCCCGTTCGGGGACGGCAAACGCAAAACTACGTCTCCAATCAACTCCTCACCACCTCACCCCGCCAGCAATTGCACATTCCCGCCAGCTGCCGTGGTGTTGATCGTCAAAGTCTGCTCGCCACAAAAGCGCAACAAATAGTGTGGCCCACCGGCCTTGGGGCCTGTGCCGCTTAAAGCCTCTCCGCCAAAGGGCTGCACGCCGACGACTGCGCCGATCATGTTTCGGTTGATGTAGACGTTGCCGACATGCACTTGCTCGGCGAAGCGGGTGGCTCGGCTGTCGATTCGGGTGTGGATGCCAAGCGTGAGGCCGTAGCCTTGGGTGTTGATGGCTTGAGCCAAGCCGTCTAAGCCGCCGCCCATGACTTGGGCATCGCCCTCGCCGTCGCGCCAGCGCACGATGTGCAGCACCGGGCCGAAGATCTCTCGGCTCAGATCTCGCAAATGTGAGATCTCAGTGATGACTGGAGCTTGAATATTTGCTACTGAATGTATAGCAACACCTTCAATGGATTCGGTGACCAATGAACGATTCGCCGTGAAAACCTTGTCAGTGAGGCCTTTGACGTAGCCTGAGACGCCTTCAAAGGCTTCAGCGTCGATCAGAGCACCGACATCGGTTGACCAATGGCTGGTTTGACCCACGCGCAGCTCGGCGGCCGCGCCTTTGAGCATGTCAATCACGCGGTCGGCCACCGCCTCATGGACGCACAGCACGCGAAGGGCTGAGCAGCGTTGGCCCGCGCTTTTGAATGCGCTTTGCACAGCAGCATCGACCACTTGCTCGGGCAGGGCTGAGCTGTCAACGATCATGGCGTTGATGCCGCCCGTCTCAGCGATCAAGGGCACGATGGGGCCGTCTTTGGCGGCCAAGGCGCGGTTGATGATTTTGGCCACCCCCGTGGAGCCGGTGAAGACCACACCGGCCACACCGGCCATGCCAACCAAAGCCGCGCCCACCGTTTCACCGGGGCCGCAGACGAGCTTGAGCGCGTCGCGCGGCACGCCTGCTTTGTGGAGCAACTCAACCGCGGCTTGCGCGACGGCGGGTGTTTGCTCGGCCGGCTTGGCGACCACGCCGTTGCCTGTGGCCAAGCCAGCAGCGACTTGACCCATGAAGATAGCCAGCGGAAAGTTCCAAGGGCTGATGCAGACCCAGACGCCGCGTGGCTTGAGGCGCAAGGTGTTGGCCTCGCCCGTGGGGCCGGGCAACGCAATGGGCTGCATGATTCGCTCAGACTCTGCCGCGTAGTAGCGCAAGAAATCCACGGCCTCGCGCACCTCAGCCACCGCGTCGCCGGGGGTCTTAAACGCCTCAACAATCAACAGCGCGCAAAACTCCGGCATGGCCGTCTCGAGTGCATCAGCCGCTTTTCGCAGCACCTCGGCGCGCTGACTGACGGGCATTTCACTCCATTTTTGATAGCTGACAAGTGAATGAATACCACGACCAAGCAGTGATTTGACGTCAAAATCAGCCACGCGAGGCACTTTGGCGATCGCAAGCGTCGTCAAAGCCTCGCTCAGCGGTGCGCGCATCTCGGCCACCGCAAAGTCAAGCCCAGCGCTGTTAACGCGGCTGGCGCCAAACAGGTCGCGCGGCAACGCAAAGCTGCTGGCACTCTCCATGCGCAAGGGGCTGAGCAGCAAGGTGTCAACGCCGACCGACTCATCGGCCAGCTGGTGCACAAACGAGGCGTTGGCACCGTTCTCCAACAATCGGCGCACCAAGTACGCCAACAAGTCGCGGTGCGAGCCGACAGGCGCGTAGATGCGACAACTCACACGCGGGTCGCGCAACACCTCGCGGTACACGCCCGTGCCCATGCCGTGCAGGCGCTGCAACTCGTAGTGCGCGCCGGGTTGCAGGCCCTTTGCGTGCGCGAGTTGCGCAATTGCGGCGATGGTGGATGCGTTGTGTGTCGCGAACTGCGGGTAAATCACGTCATTGGCGGCTAAAAGCATGTGAGTGCACGCCAAATACGAGATGTCGGTGTGATGCTTGTGGGTGAACACGGGGTAATGCGGCAAGCCCTCCACTTGGGCGCGCTTGATCTCGGCGTCCCAATAGGCGCCCTTGACCAAGCGACACATCAACCCCACGCCGTGCTTGCGGGCGATGCTTGCGACGTGGGCAATCAAGTCCATCGCGCGGGTCTGGTAGGCCTGCATCGCCAGACCCAAACCGCGCCACTGCGGGTGGCTTGCAGCGACTTTTGAGCAAAGGGCATCCAGGACATCCAAGCTCAGCTCAAGCCGGTCTACCTCTTCGGCATCAATCGTCAGGTTCATCCGCGCTTTGGCCGCCAGCTCGCACAACTCCCAAACGCGCGGCACCAACTCGGCCATCACGCGGTCTCGCTGGCTCCACTCGTAGCGCGGGTGTAAGGCACTCAGTTTGATCGAGATGCCGTCGCCAGCCGCGTCTGGGGGCACATGGACATCGTTTTTATCGACGTTTTGACCCTTGGTCACCGTATTCATTGACTTTAACGCTATGCAAATAATAGCGTTTTTGTAGCTTTCAAAGTACGCGTCGGCATCAGCTTGGGTGCGTGCGCCTTCGCCCAGCATGTCAAAACTGAACCGCACATTGGGCTGCGTGCGCCGCTGAGCGCTCGCCTCGGCGGTGGCCGCTTCGATCGATTCGGCGAGCACGAACTGCTTACCCAGCAAGGCCACGGCGCGCATGGTGGCCAAAACCACCGTGTTGGCACCCAGTCGCCCAAGCAGTCCGCCGCCTGAACCCCCATTTGTGCCATCCGGCAAAAACC
>JANOPN010000194.1:0-8070 GCA_031421855.1 Comamonadaceae bacterium | reverse complement strand
GCGATGATCTTAGCGACGACACCTGAGCCGACGGTTTTGCCGCCTTCGCGGATGGCGAAACGCAAGCCCTCTTGCATGGCAATGGGGTTGATCAGTTTGACCGTGATGCTGACGTTGTCGCCAGGCATGATCATCTCTTTGCCTTCTGGCAACTCAATCGCGCCAGTCACGTCCGTCGTGCGGAAGTAGAACTGGGGGCGGTAGTTGTTGAAGAATGGGGTGTGGCGGCCGCCCTCTTCTTTGCTGAGCACGTAGACTTCAGCGGTGAAGTGGGTGTGTGGCTTGATTGAGCCTGGCTTGCACAGCACTTGGCCGCGCTCGACGTCTTCACGCTTGGTGCCGCGCAGCAAAATGCCGACGTTGTCACCCGCTTGACCTTGGTCGAGCAGTTTGCGGAACATCTCAACACCGGTGCAGATGGTTTTCTGGGTGTCTTTGATGCCGACGATTTCGATCTCTTCGCCGACTTTGACGATGCCGCGCTCGATGCGACCGGTGACAACGGTGCCGCGACCGGAGATGGAGAACACGTCTTCTACAGGCATGAGGAATGCACCGTCAATGGCGCGCTCAGGTTGTGGAAAGTAGGTGTCCATGGCATCAGCCAGACGGAAGATCGAGCCTTCACCCATGTCGCTCTTGTCGCCTTCGATGGCGAGTTTGGCCGAGCCGTGGATGATGGGGGTGTCGTCGCCTGGAAAGTCGTACTTCGAGAGGAGTTCGCGAACTTCCATCTCAACGAGTTCGAGCAGTTCTGCGTCGTCAACCATGTCGCATTTGTTCAAGAACACGATGATGTGTGGCACGCCGACTTGGCGGGCAAGCAAGATGTGCTCGCGGGTTTGTGGCATGGGGCCGTCAGCGGCCGAACAAACCAGCACAGCGCCGTCCATTTGGGCAGCACCGGTGATCATGTTTTTCACATAGTCGGCGTGGCCTGGGCAGTCCACGTGTGCGTAGTGGCGGTTGGCGGTTTCGTACTCAACGTGGGCGGTGTTAATGGTGATGCCGCGCGCTTTTTCTTCGGGTGCAGCGTCAATTTGGTCGTAGGCCTTGGCCTGGCCACCGAACTTGGCGGCCAACACGGTGGTGATGGCGGCGGTCAGGGTGGTTTTGCCATGGTCAACGTGACCAATGGTGCCAACGTTCAAATGCGGCTTCGTGCGCGCAAACTTTTCTTTTGCCATTTTCAATATCCTTGAGGAAAGAACAACGCCCGTGTGAGGTTTAAGGTCTGCATCTTGTTGCTGATTCGCGCGCCACGGGCAGCGTGCGGCACAAAATCGCAGACCGTTCTAAAAAGGTTTACTTGGTGCGTGCTGCCATGATGGCTTCTTGCACGTTACGCGGGGCTTCCGTGTAGTGCTTGAATTCCATCGTGTACGTGGCGCGGCCTTGGCTCATGGAGCGCAAGGTGGTTGAGTAGCCAAACATTTCCGACAAGGGCACTTCTGCCTTGATGGCTTTGCCGCCACCGACCATGTCTTCCATGCCTTGAACCATGCCGCGGCGGCTGGACAAGTCGCCCATGACGTTACCGGCGTAGTCTTCGGGGGTCTCAACTTCAACGCTCATCATCGGCTCAAGAATGACGGGGCTGGCCTTGCGGCAGCCTTCTTTGAAGCCAAAAATGGCGGCCATTTTGAACGCGAGCTCGTTGGAGTCCACGTCGTGGTAAGAGCCGAAATGCAGCGTGACTTTGACGTCGACAACGGGGTAGTTAGCCAACACGCCTTGCGAGACGGCTTCCATGATGCCCTTTTCGACAGCCGGGATGTACTCGCGTGGCACCACACCGCCTTTGATTGCATCGATGAACTCAACGCCCTTGCCCATTTCATTGGGTTCGATCTTGAGCACAACGTGGCCGTATAGGCCTTTACCGCCCGATTGGCGCACAAATTTGCCTTCGGCATCTTCGATGGTCTTGCGGATGGTTTCGCGGTACGACACTTGTGGCTTGCCGACGTTGGCTTCAACGCCGAATTCGCGCTTCATGCGATCAACGATGATTTCCAGGTGTAATTCGCCCATACCGGCGATGATGGTCTGGCCAGACTCTTCGTCTGTGCGAACACGGAACGACGGGTCTTCTTGCGCCAAGCGGTTCAAGGCAATGCCCATTTTCTCTTGGTCAGCTTTGGTCTTTGGCTCAACGGCTTGGGCAATCACGGGCTCAGGGAAAACCATGCGCTCCAAGGTCACGATGGCTTCTGGATCACACAGCGTCTCGCCAGTAATGATGTCTTTGAGGCCAATGCAAGCAGCGATGTCGCCAGCGCGAATCTCGTCAACGGGCTCACGGGCGTTGGCGTGCATTTGCACGATGCGGCCGATGCGCTCTTTTTTACCCTTGATCGGGTTGTAGACGCTGTCGCCTGACTTCAACACGCCCGAGTAGACGCGCACAAAGGTCAGCTGACCGACAAACGGGTCGGTCATCAATTTGAAAGCCAATGCCGAGAACTTCTCGCTGTCGTCAGCTTTGCGGGTCGTGGGTTGCTCATCTTCGTCCATGCACGGCACGGGCGGAATGTCCACCGGGCTGGGCATGTATTCGATGACCGCATCCAACATGGCTTGAACGCCCTTGTTTTTGAACGCTGAACCACACAACATGGGCTGGATTTCGCAGGCAATTGCGCGCTTGCGAATGGCGGCTTTGATCTCAAGCTCGGTCAGCTCAATACCATCCAGATACTTGGTGGTCAATTCTTCTGAGGCTTCTGCAGCAGCTTCGACAAGTTTTTCACGGTATTCATCGGCTTTGGCTTGCAACTCAGCCGGGATATCGCCGTAGGTAAAGGTGACGCCTTTGTCGACCTCGCTCCACAAAATGGCTTTCATTTTGACCAAATCCACCACGCCAGCGAAGCTGTCTTCGGCGCCGATTGGAATTTGCAATGGAACCGGGTTGGCCTTGAGGCGCAACTTCATCTGCTCGTAGACTTTGTAAAAGTTGGCACCCGTGCGGTCCATCTTGTTGACAAACGCCAAACGTGGCACTTTGTATTTGTTGGCTTGGCGCCAAACGGTCTCAGACTGAGGCTGCACGCCGCCCACGGCGCAATAAACCATGCATGCGCCGTCAAGCACGCGCATCGAACGCTCAACTTCAATCGTGAAGTCAACGTGGCCGGGCGTGTCGATGATGTTGATGCGGTGCTCATCAAAGGTCTTGCCCATGCCCGACCAAAAACACGTGGTAGCGGCAGAGGTGATCGTGATGCCACGCTCTTGCTCTTGTTCCATCCAGTCCATGGTGGCAGCGCCGTCATGAACTTCACCAATTTTGTGGTTCACACCGGTATAAAACAACACGCGCTCAGTCGTCGTGGTCTTGCCAGCGTCAATGTGTGCAGAAATACCGATGTTGCGGTAACGATTGATGGGTGTTGCGCGTGCCATACAGGCTCCAGTGATATGAACAATTTTGCGGCGTCGCCAGCCAAGACAGGTGGACGAAGCAGCGTTGTGCGCGGCGCACATGCGCCGCGCAATCGTCGCTCGATTTAGAAGCGGAAGTGCGAGAAGGCCTTATTGGCCTCTGCCATGCGGTGAACTTCGTCACGCTTTTTCATAGCGCCGCCACGGCCTTCTGTGGCTTCCATCAACTCATTCGCCAGGCGAATGGACATCGATTTTTCGCCGCGTTTCTTGGCAGCTTCTTTGAGCCAGCGCATGGACAAAGCCATGCGACGTGCTGGGCGAACCTCAACCGGCACTTGGTAGTTTGCACCACCGACACGGCGTGATTTCACTTCGACCATGGGCTTGACGTTACCCAAGGCGACCATGAAGGCCTCCAAGGGGTCTTTACCGCTTTTCTTCTCGATCTGATCGAGGGCACCGTAGACGATGCGCTCGGCTACAGCCTTTTTGCCGCCTTGCATGATCACGTTCATGAATTTGGCGACATCCACGTTCCCATAGCGGGGATCGGGCAGGATTTCACGTTTGGGGACTTCGCGACGACGTGGCATTGGTTCACCTCTGAAATTTCAGTTGGCAGAAATCTGTTCTGCCGCGCAAGGCCAATTGGGCAAGTGTTCGATGATTTTCAAACCCCAGCGCCTGGCTTTGCACTTACTTGGCCCGGATGGGCCGCTCTTTTGACCCCGACTGGGTCGTTTTGTGCTGGCTTGACGATTTGTCGCCTGGCTCAGCACGGTTTTGGCGGTTTGCGGTCAGGCGGCCAAGCCTGCTTTGCCCTTTCGGGCGTGCTAACAATTACTTCTTAGCGGTTTTGGCGGCAGCGCCGGCCTTGGGGCGCTTGGCACCGTACTTGGAACGCGACTGCTTGCGGTCTTTAACGCCTTGCAAGTCGAGCGAGCCGCGAACGATGTGGTAGCGCACACCGGGCAGATCTTTGACGCGACCACCACGCACGAGCACCACTGAGTGCTCTTGCAGGTTGTGGCCTTCGCCGCCGATGTATGAAATAACCTCAAAACCGTTGGTCAGGCGCACTTTGGCGACCTTACGCAGAGCGGAGTTAGGCTTCTTTGGCGTGGTGGTGTACACACGGGTGCATACACCGCGACGCTGCGGGCAGTTTTGCATCGCAGGGGACTTCGACTTGGTCGTCTCGACCTCGCGTCCCGAACGAATCAGTTGGCTGATGGTTGGCATGGTTTCCCAAAACGTGAAAATTGTGTTGCACAGCGGACTTGCAGTTCGTGACGCAATTCCATGCTGCTTGATCACTCGACACACGAGCAATCGTGGTCAAAAATCCGCAACGGACATCCCTTCGGCAATTTCCGAAAAGCCTTCTAGTATATCCGCTGCTTGATTTTTGTGCAGGGTTTGCACCAAGCAATCGCCACAAGCTGGGGCAAACGAGGCTAAATTCGCGGCCAAAACCCAACACTTGCGATCGCAAACCCCCTCGGATCAATGCGATTCAGCTCTAAGCGATCACTTGATCCAAAGTCGCACGGCATCCCACGTGCGACCAAACCAATTGGATTGGGGCACGCCGTCTAGCGCGGTCAAGGCAAAACTGGCCACTTCGCGGCCATCGATGTTGACTTTGAGCGAACCAACCGCCTGACCTTTGAGCAGCGGCGCGACCAACGGGTCGGGGCGCTGAACTTCGGTCTTGAGCTTGGCTGCGCTGCCCGCGGGCACGGCGACGATGAGGCTGGCGCTAGATCCCAAACGCGCCTCAGCGCTGGTGCCCTTCCAAACTCGTGGGCTCACGACGGCTTGGTTGGCATCGAATAGCTTGACGGCTTCAAACGCGGTGTAGCCCCAGTTGAGCAGTTTTTGAGTCTCGACCGCGCGGGCGTTTTCGCTTGACGCACCCAGCATGATCGACAGCAACCTGCGTTCTCCAGCCTCAGAGCCAGCGCCGAGGTTTGGAAACTGCCGCTTGGCCGTTGCGACCAAACAATAACCGGCCGCATCGGTGTGGCCAGTCTTGAGCCCGTCAACCGACGGGTCGCGAAACAGCAGCAAGTTGCGATTGCTCTCATTGGCCGCTGGCGTGCCCTCATAGCGGTATTTTTTGATGGCGTAGTAGCCGGTGTACTGCGCAAACTCCTGCATCAGCGCCACAGACAAGACGCTCAAATCACGCGCCGTGGTCGTGTGCCCCGCCTCGGTGAGGCCCTCGGGGTTCTTGAACGACGTACCCGCAAGCCCCATGCGTTTGGCCTGCTCATTCATCAGCCCGACAAAGCGCTCGACCGTGCCGCCCACGCCCTCAGCCAGCGCGATCGTCGCGTCGTTGCCCGACTGCACGATCATGCCCTTGAGCAAATCTTCAACCGGCACCTTCATTTTGGGGTCAATGAACATGCGCGAGCCGGGCATCTTCCAGGCGCGCTCGCTGACCGACAAGGTTTGCTTGAGGTCGATTTTTTTGGCACGCAGCGCGTCAAATACCACGTAGGCTGTCATCAATTTGGTCAGCGATGCGGGCTCAACGCTGGTTTCAGCGTCTTTAGAGGCGAGCGTCTGACCGGTGGTGACGTCAACTAACAAGTACGCACGCGCAGCAATCTCAGGCGGCTGAGGCGCTTGGGCCAGCGACAGCGCCGGGATGGTGGCGAAAACCAACGCGACTTGAGAGGCGCGGAAAGCAAGGGGGGCGAGTTGCGGATTCATTCAAACCAAAAGGAGTTATCGGCTGCGAACGACAACGTCCGCACGCCCGGTGGGCGATCAGGCGCTGCTCAAATGACGCAACACCCATTCTTTTAAGAGCGGCAATTGTCCGTGAAAGAAATGCGCCCCTGCCGGGAACACCGTAACCGGCAACTGCTGAGGCCGCGCCCAGCTCATCACATCGGCTAGCGGCACCGTGTCGTCGTGCTCGCCGTGTAGCACCAGCGTTCGCGCGTGCAGCTCTGGCGGTATCGGCGCAACCTCGAAACGACTCACCGCCGTACCCACCAAGGCAATTTTGTGAATGACGCGGTTAGCCTGCAATTGAGCGATCGCGCGACTCACCACCACCGTACCAAACGAAAACCCGGCCAAAATCAGTGGCGTAGCGGGGTCGGGGGCGATTTGACTGACCACCGCCAAAAAATCATCGGTCTCGCCTTTTGCAGCGTCATAGACCCCTGCGCTGGCACCCACGCCCCGAAAATTGAATCGCACCGCCACATGCCCCGCCGTCACACAGGCCCGCGCCACGGTTTGTACAACTTTGTTATCCATCGTGCCCGCAAAAAGCGGGTGCGGATGAGCAACGACAGCGACGCAGCAAACCTGCCCCTTCGCAGGCGAATGCGCGGGCCGGTCAATCAAGGCCTCAATGGCCCCGACCGGACCATTGAGGGTGATGCGTTCGGTTGCGGTGTTCATGGATCGATTGTCAGCCAATCGAGTCGAGTTTTGCCGTCAAGGGGTGCTGACCCAAACCGTTGGTGTCGCCTGTTCGAACGAAGCCGCTCAGAGCGCCGGTTCGATCTGCGCTTGAATGCAACGGCGGCACGTTGAAGCTTTGGGGGCGAGATCGACATGGCAATGACTCTTGAAATGGGCTACCAGAGCACTTCCAAACCATTGAGCAAGCATCAAATGGGTAAGCGGCTACTTTTTGACGACAAATCGAACTCTGGTCTACTGATTCATTGGCGGCGTTGCTATTGATTTTGCCTGATTAGTTACAGGCCTCCGACCCAAACGGCCGTCATCTAAAGCGTTGGCTGGGATCCAGTGGCGCTTTGCCCGCGAACCGATCAAGCCGGGACTCCATGGCTTCGCTGGAATGACAGCCCAATACCTGAGGCAGGTATTCAGTCGGGTGATTTTGATTCATCAAGTCGGTGATGAATCACACGACCGCGTTGACGGGGACACTTGAAGCAGCACGGCCCTTCAGAATTGAGACCCGACCCCGTTGGTTGCCGCGAGGTGTCAAAAGGCGATTCAGATGCGGTTTTGATGAGATATTGGACTCTGGTCACCGAATTCATTCACTTTGTTGCTATGAATATTGATTGGTGTCGATCCGTGAATGTGACAGAAATGTCGTAATGCGAGACGTGACCACAGACTCTGATTCATGTCGTTTTGCGCTCGAACATGTCCGGTTGCGCCCGGACGAGCGCCTCACTTTTTGTCGTGGCAAAAAGTAAGCTTATTCCGACACCCCAAAATCCGCCCGTTCCTGCGGTGCTCGAGTCAGGCGGGGTCGGGTCGAACTCGCTGCGCTCAAACAGCGCCCCGCCCTGATCCGCCCGCCCCTGCGCTCGTCGGGGCGAATTTAACGGGGTGGAGAAGGCGGCAACAGGCCTGCCGTTTGAGGCTTTGGGGTTGAAGCAGTATTTAACTTTGCCGCTTTCGAAGGCCGGGGAGTGGAGCGCAAGCCTTGATGTTCGAGAACGGAAATGCACGATGGCAGACCTGACCCAATACTGTTCGGTTAAGTGATTTCCTGCTATGATTCATTTCCGTAACCACCGCGGAGAAGATCATGGCAAGAACCAAAGCTGGACTGGGTGAAGGCGTGAGGCTGGCGGACTTCCTCAGCATGAGTTTGCTTGCGCAGGCAGTACCGACTGCGCAAGTTCACCAAGCGCTGGACGCTTACGACTGCAACTCCCAGCGCAC
>JANOPN010000193.1:0-52994 GCA_031421855.1 Comamonadaceae bacterium | reverse complement strand
CCCAATAGATCCGGAGACCAAGGGCCAAAAATCCATCAAAATAATGGTTTTGCGGGGTTCGAGCTCATTGGTGGCCCAAAACCGGGTGTGGCTCATAGGCCGCCTCAAGCGCGTCGATCTCGGCTTGGCTTAGGCTCAAACCAACTGCTGCTGCTGCGGCATCCAACTGGTACGGTTTGCTGGCGCCGACGATTGGCGCGGTCACGCCTTTATGAAGCAACCAGGCGTAAGCCAAACTTGCGTTGCTCACGCCTTTGGCGGCAGCCAGGGTAGACAGCGCTGCGACCACGGCGAAGTCGCTGGGCCGGTAATAGTAATTTTGCGCGATGTCGTCAGTCTTGGCGCGACTGGTTTGTCCGCCGGATTGGTCGCCAATGGCGCGATTTCCTGCCAAAAACCCACGTGCCAATGGACTCCACGGCAATAGTGCAACACCTTGATCTTTGCAAAGCGGCACCATTTCGCGTTCTTCTTCACGGTAGGCCAGGTTGTGGTGGTTTTGCATGCTGACAAACGGGGTCCATCCGTTTTGTCGTGCCACGTTTTGGGCTTTGGCAAATTGCCAAGCCCACATGCTGCTTGCGCCGATGTAGCGCGCTTTGCCTGACTTCACGACGTCGTGCAAGGCTTCCATGGTTTCTTCAATCGGCGTGGCGTTGTCCCAGCGGTGAATTTGATACAGGTCAATGTGGTCTAGCCCCATTCGCGACAGCGTGGCGTCAATGGCTGTGAAAATGCGTTTGCGGCTCAAGCCGTCGGCGTTGGGTCGTTTGGGCGGGCGCTCTTTGAGTGAGGCACCGCCTTTGAAGGCGATGTCGACTGGAAAGTAGGTTTTGGTCGCAACCACGACCTCGTCGCGGTTGCAAAACTCCCGTACCCATTGCCCGGTCAAGCGCTCGCTCTCGCCGCCTGAATACATGTCAGCGGTATCGAAGAAGTTGATACCCAAGTCGACCGCTTGCTTGAACAAGCCCTTGCCAGCGTCGCCTGTCATGACCCATGGGCGCCACTCTGCGGTACCGTAAGTCATCATGCCAAGGCAGATTCGGGAAACTTGCAGGCCACTTTGGCCAAGGCGTGTGTATTTCATCTTGGAGTATTCGATCGGTTTTGAGTCACCTCATTGTGCCGAACTGGGCTAAATCACGCGCAACCCCGCCTAAACTCCAACCATGCCACTCAAGTCTCCCGCCGATTCCCTCAACCAACGCGCCCGCACTTGGTGGCAAAAGCAGTCTCCCAGCCGGCAAGATCGATTCGCTGCATTGGCACCGATTTTTGCGGTGATGCTGTTCATGACGGCAATGGCAGCGGCGTTTTTGTATTTGCGATACGAAGAAATCGACCGCGAGGCCCAGGCCGTGCGTCGAGACGTGGAGTTTGCGCACCAAAAACTGCGCCTGAGGCTTTTGGAGCAACAAGAGCAGCTCATGCGCATGGCCCGAAGCGTGAGCAGCAATGAGTTGGATGCCGAAGACTTTGTCGCTCAAGCCGAGGCCTTGACCAGCCGCTACCCTGAGCTGCACGCCGTTGGCTGGATTGACCTGCGAAAGCGCTACCGAGCGGCGTTCACGTCGCCCAGTATTCGGTCGGTGCTGGTGAGAAATTCGGGTGACATGATCAAAAGCGTCGAGACCGAAACGGTTTTCAACCTGGTTCGCGAACTCAACCAACCCGTTTTTTCGCAACCAACCCAGAGCACCAACACGGTTGCCACCTTGCACGTTCAGGTGCCGCTTTTGGCCAATGGCGAATTTTCGGGTGTCATTTTGGGTGAGTACACCTTGGATGGGCTGATGCGCTATGGTTTGACCGCTGAATTGGCTTCGCGGTATGCCGTGTCATTCAAAGACGCGCGTGATCGGGTGCTTGTTGGTAACACCGCACCGGCCCGCGGTGTGAGTTTGCTGCTGCCCTGGGCTCCGAGAAAAGACAGTTTTGAAGTGCCGGTCGCGCCAATCGGCAACGGTCTGTATTTGCACGCAGAAGGCTATCGCACGTCGCCGCTTTTGGTGACCAATGGTTTGTTTTGGATGGTTGCCGGCCTGAGCTTGATGACCTCGTGGATGCTGTTTGGCACATGGCGGCACTCGCGGCGGCGCACCGCCGCTCAACGGGCGTTGCTTGCCGAGACCAGTTTTCGCCGTGCCATGGAGAACTCCATGCTCACTGGCATGCGAGCGCTCGACATGCAAGGGCGAATCACCTACGTCAACCCCGCGTTTTGTCAAATGACCCAGTGGAGCGAACCCGAGTTGGTTGGCCGCACGCCCCCTTTTCCGTATTGGCCTGAAGCAGACAAAGAGACGCTGATGGCGCGACTGGACGACGAACTAAAAGGACGCACGTCACCCGGCGGTTTTCAGGTGCGGGTTAAGCGAAAAAACGGCACCACTTTTGACGCGCGCATGTACGTATCGCCCTTGATTGACACCGATGGGCACCAAAGTGGCTGGATGACCGCGATGACCGACATCACCGAGCCCAACAAGATTCGCGAGCAGTTGGCGGCCAGTTACGAGCGGTTCACCACTGTTTTGGATGCCTTGGATGCAGCGGTTAGCGTGGCGCCACTGGGCAGCCGCGAGCTGGTTTTTGCCAACAAAATGTACAGGACTTGGTTCACCGCCGAGTCTGAAGGGCACATGCGTTTGGTTGTGCAAGCCGGTGCATTGCCCATGACCGTGAGCGATGACGCCGGAGATGATGATATCGACGCCTTAGCCGGATTGCCCACCGACGAGATCTCGCAGGGCGCTGCGGAAAACGCGGAGTTGTTCATCCCCGAGCTGAACAAATGGCTCGAAGTGAGGTCGCGCTATTTGACCTGGGTCGATGGTCGCTTGGCTCAAATGGTCATCGCGACCGACATTACGCCGCGCCGCGCAGCCGAAGAGCAAGCGTCAACCCAAGCCGATCGTGCGCAAACTGCGAGCCGCTTAATCACCATGGGCGAGATGGCGTCGAGCGTTGCGCACGAGCTCAACCAGCCGCTGACGGCCATCAACAACTATTGCAGCGGGATGGTGTCGCGCATCAAGTCTGAGCAAATCACCAATGAGGGTTTGATCGAGGCACTGGAAAAAACATCCAAGCAAGCGCACCGGGCGGGTCAAATCATCCAACGGATTCGCAACTTCGTGAAGCGAAGCGAGCCCAATCGCGTGGCAAGCGACGTTGCGACCATGGTCAGTGAAGCGCTGGAGTTGGCCGAGATCGAGTTGCGGCGACGCAGCGTGCGCATCAGCCCCTATTTGGCGGCCCGCCTGCCGCATCTCATGGTCGACCCGATTTTGATCGAGCAAGTGCTGGTGAATTTGCTCAAGAACGCAGGCGAATCGATTGATTTGGCCCAGCGACCCATTGGCAAACGCAACGTCGAGCTGCGTGTCGTTCCCAAGACCATTGGGACGCAATCGGTGGTCGAGTTCACGGTGCAAGACACCGGCAAAGGCCTGGCACCTGAAGTGATGGAGCGACTATTCGAGGCGTTTTTCTCGACCAAGGCTGAGGGCATGGGCATTGGCCTCAATTTATGTCGCTCGATCGTCGAGTCGCACCAGGGTCGGATGCAAGCACAGAACCTCTACAATGGCACAGCAATCGAAGGCTGTGTTTTCAGCTTTTGGATACCTGTTAGCGACGTGCCAACCGGCACCATTGGAGTGACATGATGAGTTTGATCCCGAAACGCGGAACGATTTACGTCGTTGACGACGATGAAGGCGTGCGCGATTCGCTGCAATGGCTGCTCGAAGGCAAGGACTTTCGCGTGCGTTGCTTCGACTCGGCCGAGACCTTCTTGAGCCGCTACGACTCGCGCGAAGTTGCTTGTTTGATTGTTGACGTGCGAATGGCCGGCATGAGTGGCATCGATTTGCAAGATAAGCTGATGGAGCGCCGCAGCCCGCTGCCGATCGTTTTCATCACCGGCCACGGCGATGTGCCAATGGCGGTCGACACCATGAAAAAAGGCGCGATGGATTTCATCCAAAAGCCTTTTAAAGAAGAAGCCCTGCTGCCGGTCGTTGAGCGCATGCTTGAAGCCGCCAAAATCAGCTTCGCAGAACACCAACAATCGGCCAGCCGCGATGCCTTGTTGTCCAAGCTGACTGGGCGCGAGGCGCAGGTGCTTGAGCGAATCGTCGCCGGGCGCCTCAACAAGCAAATTGCAGACGATTTGGGCATCAGCATCAAAACCGTTGAAGCGCACCGTGCCAACATCATGGAAAAGCTCAACGCCAACACGGTCGCTGACTTGCTCAAGATCGCGCTCGGATCAAGCAACGCAACGACCAAACCCGCTTAAACCCAACACTCTGCCCGACGCAAAGCCTGGTTGTCCAGGCTTTTTGTCCTTTGAACAGCTACTTTTAAACACCATGACCGCACAGATCATCGATGGCAACGTCCTATCCAAACAATTGCGTGCCCAAATCATGGCGCGCACCTCAGTTTTGACGGCCAAAGGAGTCACCCCCGGTTTGGCGGTCATTTTGGTCGGCGACGACCCCGCCAGCGCTGTTTATGTTCGCAACAAAGTCAAAGCCTGCGAAGACACCGGCATTCGGTCGGTGCTGGATCGACTCGATGCCAGTTTGAGTGAGGATGCGCTTTTGACCCGCATCGAGCAGTTGAACTCGGACCCCAGCATCCACGGCATCTTGGTGCAAATGCCCTTGCCCAAGCACATCAATGCGCACCGCGTGATTGAGGCGATTTCGCCCACGAAAGATGTCGATGGTTATGGGGTGTTGAGCGCGGGTCAACTGTCTGCTGGCTTGCCAGGGTTCAAGTCGTGTACGCCCTATGGCGCGATGAAGATGATTGAAAGCACCGGCGTGAGCATTCGCGGCAAACACGCAGTCGTCATCGGGCGCTCGAACACCGTGGGCAAACCGATGGCGCAACTGCTGCTTGCTGCCAACGCCACGGTCACGATTTGCCACAGCGCGACGGCCGATTTGGGGAGTCACACCCGCGTGGCCGACATCGTCGTCGCCGCAGTCGGGCGGCGCAACACGTTAACCGCAGACATGGTGAAGCCTGGCGCAATCGTGATTGATGTCGGCATCAACCGCGTGCCCGAGGGCGAGGTCAACGCCGGCAAGTTGTGCGGTGACGTTGACTTTGCC
This sequence comes from Comamonadaceae bacterium, assembly GCA_031421855.1. Classification (GTDB taxonomy): domain Bacteria; phylum Pseudomonadota; class Gammaproteobacteria; order Burkholderiales; family Burkholderiaceae_C; genus JAAFHN01. The sequence continues at coordinate 47,859 of JANOPN010000193.1, read as the reverse complement.
TCGACCAGTCAAGTCGCAGGCCACATCAGCCCTGTCCCGGGCGGCGTGGGTCCGATGACGATCACGATGCTGCTGATGAACACCCTTGAAAGCGCAGAGCGCGTTTGACCTCACCAAAACCACCATAGGACTTAAGCAAAATTGTCCCAGCAAGGCGCAGCGACGACGACAGTGCGAATAGCACGGCTAGGAGCTGCAACGCCGCTGGGGCAGTTTTGCGTAAGTCCTACACCAAAATTTTTTATCATGATCAACCCCCTACTTAACTTCTCCGCCCTGCCCGACTTCGCTGGCATCAAACCCGAGCACGTCTCCCCGGCGATCGATCATCTGTTGGTTGACGCACAAGCCGCTCGCGAGTCGGTGTGCGCCAGTGGTTTTGTCGCGACATGGCCAGCGGTCGCCGCCTTGCTGGACGTCGCCACCGAGCGACTCAGTCGCGCTTGGGGCGTCGTGGGTCACCTCAACGCGGTGGCTGACACGCCGGAGCTGCGCGCGGCGTACAACGAGGCACTGCCCAAAGTCACGGCGTTTTGGACTGAATTGGGGGCTGACGAGCGCTTGTACGCGGTCTACAAAGCCATGGACCCAGCGAGCTTGAACGCCGAGCAAGCACGCGCGCGAACCCAGGCTTTGCGCAATTTCGTGCTGGGCGGAGCGGAGTTGCAAGGCGAAGCCAAGTCGCGCTACAGCGCCATTCAAGATCGCATGGCGGAGTTGGGGGCCAAGTTCAGTGAAAACGCGCTCGATGCGACGGACAAATGGAGCCTCTTGGTGCAAACCGAAGAACTCGTCGGCGCACCACAAGACGTGTTGGATGCAACACACAACGCGGCCGTGGCTGCTGGGTTGGATGGTCACAAGCTGAGCCTCAAGATGCCTTGCTATTTGCCAATCATGCAACTCTGTGCCAACCGCGTTTTGCGTGAGCGCCTTTATCGCGCGACCGTCACGCGCGCCAGCGACCAAGCACAGGGCGATCTGGCCCTGCTCGACAACAGTGCCAACATGGCTGAGCAAGTCGCCTTGCGACAAGAAGAGGCGCAGTTGCTGGGGTTTGCAAACTTTGCCGAAGTGTCGTTGGCGACCAAAATGGCTGAATCCCCTAAGCAAGTGACTGACTTTTTGCGCGACCTGGCCAAACGCGCCCGGCCCCATGCCCTCACTGATTTGGCTGATTTGCGCAGTTTTGCTGCCGAACACTTGGGAGTCACCGACCCGCAAAGCTGGGACTGGCCGTTCATTGGTGAAAAACTCAAAGAGGCGCGCTACAGCTACAGCGAGCAATCGGTCAAGCAATACTTCACGGCTCCCAAAGTCATCAAAGGCTTGTTTGGCATTGTTGAGCAGCTCTTCAACGTGCGCATCAAAGCCGATACCGCATCGGTGTGGCATGGTGCGGCGCAGTTTTATCGGGTTGAGCGAAACGATCAACTGATTGCTCAGTTTTACCTAGACAACCCCGCACGGGACGGCAAACGGGGTGGCGCGTGGATGGACACCTGCCGTGACCGTTGGGTGCGCCCTGACACGCAGGCGCTGCAAACCCCTGTGGCTTACCTGACGTGCAACTTTGCCGACGGCGTGAACGGCAAGCCGGCTTTGTTGACGCACGACGACGTGATCACGCTCTTTCATGAGTTTGGCCACGGCCTGCACCTCATGCTCACCCAAGTCAGCGAGCGCGACGTCGGTATGGGCGCAGTTGAGTGGGATGCGATTGAATTGCCGAGCCAATTCATGGAGAACTTTTGTTGGGAATGGGACGTTTTGCGCCACATGACTGCCCATGTTGACACCGGCGACGAAATGCCCAAAACACTGTTTGACAAGATGCTAGCGGCCAAAAACTTCCAAAGTGGCTTGCAAACCCTTCGCCAAATCGAGTTTGGCCTCTACGACATGGGCATGCACATCGACGCGAGCAAGGCCACTGATTTGGTTGGCCACTCGCGCCAAGTCAACGCCGAGGTCAGCGTATTCACGCCACCCAGCTACATGCGCAACAATTGTTTTAATCATTTGTTCGGCTCGGGCGGCGGCTATGCGGCGGGTTATTACAGCTACAAGTGGGCTGAATTGCTGTCAGCTGATGCCTATGCGGCGTTTGAAGAGTCGGCGCTCGCCGGTGGCGCGCCCAACGCCCTGACAGGGATGCGGTTTTGCAAAGAAATCTTGGAAGTGGGCAGCGCCCGACCTGCGATGGAGAGCTTCAAAGCGTTTCGTGGTCGCGAGCCGACGATCGACGCACTGTTGCGTCACAGCGGCATGTTGGAACCCGTCGCAGCCTAAAAATCGCCTGATTTTTGACGATTTCGGCTGCTGGTCGCATAATCCATTGATCTCAATGCTACGTTTTTAGGAATATTTGCATGACCCACGTGTTTCGCCAGTGCGCGTCAATTGCCGCGTTGGTATCGGCCTTAGTCGGCTGTTTCATTGCGCAGGACGTGCGAGCTCAAGCTAAGCCTGTGGCTACAAACCCAGCACAGCCGCAAGGCACGGTCGATAGCGCAACAAAAGCTCAAGCAGACGTGGCTGCTCGAGCAGAGCGAGCCGCACAATACCGTGCGCAACGCGCCGCATCCAGTGCACCTGCGACGGACTCGGCCACCGCATCAATTTCGGCTGGCACCGGCACAACTGCAACGGTTGGCATCATCACCCAGCCCGCAGGCAGCATTGGCTCGGTGTTCAAGGTAGTGGATCGCTTGGGGCGTATCACCTTCACCGATAAGGTGCCCAATGAGCGTGGGCTCAACGTGGTTCAAGGCACGGGTCGAAACGAATTGACCGTCGCTGGCCCCGGCTTTGCAAACCTCCCAGCCGGTTTGAATCGCATCGTGGATCGTTTTCCGGTGACTTTGTATTCAGGTGAAAACTGCAACCCTTGTGCATTGGCTCGCTCGGCGCTGATTGCGCGGGGCGTGCCATTCATTGAGCGCACCGTTAAATCGCAAGAAGATGTCGAGGCATTGCAGCGGATATCGGGCGACTCGTCGCTGCCTCTGGTCACGATCGGTGGCCAGCAAATTAAGGGTTTTTCAGATGTTGAACTCGCCCAAACCCTCGACGCCGCCGAATACCCTCGCACCTCACTGTTGCCAGCCAGCTTTCGCAACCCCGGCGCGACACCTTTGGTCGCAGCGTCAAGAGCCACGGCTGTCGCCCAAACCGGCGCGGCGAATGTCGCTGGCGGCTTGACCGACGTGGACGGCAACACAATCAGCACGAGAAATGGTCGCGGGAACCCAGAAGCGGCCGCAAGCCGAGCTGCAAGGGCGGAAGCGGCCGCGGCTGCGGCTGCAAACCCGACTGGCATTAAATTCTGATATTTTGTTCACGGGGCCGTAACGACCCAAGCTTGAATCAATACTGAATTCGCTTGACACCGCCCTGCCCAGCATTTTCGGTGGGGCTAGCGACCAAGGCTGTTTGAGCGCGCTGCTGGGCGAAAACGCCGACCGTGACCACACCCGGCCATTGGTTCACCGTCCGCTCAAAGTGAGCGGCATCGGTGATGACGAGGCCGCAAACGTCCAAAATATGCTGCGAGTTGTCGGTCACGAGCGGGCCAGATGTCGTCATTCGCACGGCAGCAAGGCCGCCCATCGCTGCAAACTGGCGAATGATTTGCGGGGCCGCCATCGGAATCACCTCGACGGGCAAAGCAAATGCACCCAAATGAGTGACCAATTTGGATTCATCAACGATGCAAACGAATCGTTGCGCCAAGGCCGCGATGATTTTTTCTCGCGTGAGCGCCGCGCCGCCGCCTTTGATCATGCAGCCCAGTGGGTCGATTTCGTCGGCTCCGTCCACATAGACGCTGAGCGACTCGACGCTTTCTGCGTCGACCACCGGCACGCCGATGGCCTTTAAGCGCAAGGTTGTTGCGTTCGAGCTGCTGACCGCACCCTTAATTGACGCTGCATGCGCGGCCAAGGCATCAATGAACTTGTTCACCGTGGACCCCGTTCCGACGCCAATGATCTGCCCGCCTTGGATGAGCGGCAAAATCTCGGCAACCGCCGCTTCGGCGACGAGCGCTTTGAGTTGATCTTGGCTTAAAGCCAGCGTTGGGGTTTTTGGCGCGTTCATGGTCGACAATTGTCCCATGCACGCGCTTCAATTTACCCCTGCCCGCTTGATTCCGTACGGCCTCGTCCGTCCGTTTCTATTTTGCCTTGACCCCGAAGTTGCCCACGATGTCACGCTGGGGATGATCGCCAAAGCGCAAAACAGCCCCCTCAAACTCGGTTGGGCTCAGCCTTTTGTCAGTGACCCCATCCCTTTGGCCGGGCTGACTTTTCCCAATCGGGTGGGACTTGCCGCTGGCTTGGACAAAAACGCCAAGTGCCTCGACGGCCTAGCCGCCATGGGCTTTGGATTCATTGAAGTCGGCACCGTCACGCCGCTTGCTCAAAGCGGCAACCCCAAGCCTCGCATGTTCAGGTTGCCCACCAAAGAGGCGTTAATCAACCGCTTAGGCTTCAACAATGGCGGTTTGGATGCGTTCGTCGCCAATGTTCAAAAGTCACAAATTCATAGCAACAAACTCAATGAATTCGGTGACCACGGGGTCAAAAGATACAAAAATGCGCCATTAATCGGCCTGAACATCGGAAAAAACGCTGCCACGCCCATTGAGCGCGCGACTGACGATTACGTGACTTGCTTGCGGGGTGTCTACCCGTTTGCAGACTACATCACAGTCAACGTCTCCAGCCCCAACACCCAAAACTTGCGCAGCCTGCAAAGCGATGAAGCCTTAGACGCGCTTTTGTCGCAACTTGCAGCAACTCGCAAGCAACTTGCCCAACAACACGGTGTGCGGCGGCCAATTTTTCTCAAAATTGCCCCCGATTTAGACGGCTCGCAAATCAAAGTCATTGCGGCGACCGTTTTGCGCCACGGCATCGACGGCATCATCGCAACCAACACGACCCTCAGCCGCGAGGCCGTTAAAGGGTTGGCTCACGCCGATGAAGCGGGCGGCTTGAGCGGCGGGCCCGTGCTTGAAGCCAGCAACGCCGTCATCACGCAGTTGCGCGCCGCGTTGGGCCCCAAGGTCGCGATCATTGGCGTGGGTGGCATCATGAGCGCCGAAGACGGTTTGAGCAAAATCAAAGCTGGGGCCGACGCGGTGCAAATCTACACAGGCCTGATTTACAAAGGTCCAGGCTTGGTGTTTGATGTCGCCAAGGCCTTAGCCGCAACGGCAAATATGCGATAATCGTTGGCTTTTTCCCGAAAAGTGCTTCGCTGGTGTCTTGATTGATGCCCTACACGCGAAGTGGCTCTCCTACCCAAACTCACATAAGGAATCGCCATGAAAGAAGGCATTCACCCCAACTACCGCGAAGTTTGCTTCGTGGACCTGTCAAACGGCTTCAAGTTTGTGACCCGCTCATGCGCCAACACCAAAGAAATGGTGAAAATGGACGATGGCCGCGAACTGCCTTTGTACAAGCTGGACACGTCCAGCGAAACGCACCCTTTTTACACCGGCACCCAAAAGTCAGTGGACACCATGGGCGGCCGCGTCGAGCGCTTTCGCAACCGCTACGGCAAAACTGCCGTCATTGCCAAGTGATGCGATGATCAGCGAGCCGGGCAAAATAGCCCGGTCAGCGACAAAAGGGTGGCTCTGCCGCCCTTTTTTCATTCTCGACTGTCAACTCAACTCCGCCTGAATCAGTGACCACCCCAAATCCAGCCGTTGTCAGCCAAATAGCCGTGCGCCACATGCCACGGTTGGCCTTGCTGCTGTTTTGCGTGGCTTACGTCTTGCCAGGTTGGTTTGGGCGCGAGCCCTGGAAAAGCGCCGACATGGCCGCGTTTGGCTACATGCAGGCGCTAGCGGATGGGCGCACCGCGTGGCTTGACCCAACCCTGTTGGGCATGGCGCCCGAGCAGCCTGGACTCTTGCCTCTTTGGTTGGGCGCAGCGTCAATTTCGTTGTTTGGCGGTTGGTTGCCTGCCGATTTCGCGGTGCGCATTCCGTTTGGGCTCATGCTTGGCGGCACGCTGATGGCCACTTGGTATTGCTGCTTTTATTTGGCCAGACGGGCTTCGGCGCAGCCAGTGACTTTCGCCTTTGGCGGCGAAGCCCAGCCCGCCGATTACGCGAGGGCGGTTTCTGACGGCGCTTTATTGGCATTGATCGCGTCCTTGGGCATGGCCCAGCTCAGCCACCAGACCACGCTGGATGTCGCCCAGTTGTTCTTTGTTAGCCTGATGTTGTGGGGCTTTGCCGCCCTGCCCCGCGTGCCTTTGGCTGCGGCCGTGGTGTCTATCGCGGCCCCGGCGCTTGCTTTGAGCGGCGCGCCAAGCTTGGCGCTGATCGCCTGCGTGCTGGGTGGTTTGAGCCAACACGCGTCGTTGCAGCTTGACGCGCGAGCACATGCCAGCGAGCTTGCAGCGTTGCAGGCTTATGCGCTGGAGTCAGATGCGTCGCTTCATGCGTGGCGCAGTTCAACGGTTTGGCTGTGGACCACCGTTGTTTTTGCAGCCGCTGCCGTGATTTTTGCGACTTTGAGTTGGGGTGAGTTTCGCAACAACCTGCGCTTGCCCGCAAACCTGCGAGATTGGCGCGACACCGGCCGCTTGTGGCTTTGGTTCGCTTGGCCAAGCGCGCTTTTGGCGGCTTGGACGCTGTGGCGGTGGCGTGCACACCTGCTGCAAGGTCACCTGCTGCTGCCACTTGGGGCTGCGTTGACGTGCGTGGGTTTGAGCGCGTTGTCGCACAACGCCGACCGCGCCATGCTCTTGGCATTACCCGCTCTTGCCGTGTTGGCTGCGTTTGCCTTGCCCACCGTGAGCCGCAGCTTGGCATCGTTGATTGACTGGTTCACGCTGTTGTTCTTCAGTGGCTGCGCGATCGTGATCTGGGTGGTTTGGCTGGCGATGCATACGGGCGTTCCGGCTCAGCCGGCCGCCAATGTGGCGCGTTTGGCGCCCGGTTTTGTTGCTGAGTTCAACGCCTTTGCTTTGCTTTGCGCGGTATCGGCAACGGTCGCTTGGGCGGGTTTGGTGCGCTGGCGTGTGGGCCGCAACCGCCACGCGATTTGGAAAAGCTTGGTTTTACCTGCGGGCGGTGCTGCCCTTTGTTGGTTGTTGTTGATGACGCTTTGGCTCCCCCTGCTCGACTTCGCGCGCAGCTACGCGCCCTTGATGCGCAAAGTCAGCTCCGAGATGACTGAAAAAGGCTGCGTACAAACCTTTGGTTTCACGCGGGCCCAAATCGCGGCGGTGCATTGGTACACGGGGCGCGAAGTTCGCCGATCCAGCACGATACCCGAGTGCCCCTATTTGCTGGTCGATGCCGACTCCAAAGACCGCGTGTCGATTGAAATTGACCTGCGATTGTGGAGTCAGCGCGCAACCGTGCGCCGCCCCGCTGACGACGACGAAGACCTGGTGATCTACCAGCGCAGCCCATGAGCACAGCGACGACAGAAGTCAACACGCCTGGCCCGATTCGGCAAGAACTCACCCACATCCTGCGACACAGCGGCACGGTGCTCACTGGCCAATTGGCCGTGATGCTCTACGCCGTGGCCGACAGCGTGATCGCCGGGCGCTACAGCGCTGATGCGTTGGCGGCGTTTTCGGTGGCCACCGCCATTTATGCGAGTGTTTTCGTCGCCTTGATGGGCGTCATGCAGGGCTTGATGCCGATTTACGCCGAACACCACGGGGCTAATCAAGCCACCGACATTGGTCGGGCTTGGCGACAAAGCTGGTATTTGCTCATTGGATTGAGTTTGCCGGGCCTCGTGTGTTTGCTGGCACCACATGCCTTGCTCGACCTCGCAAAGGTGCCAAAAAGCATGCAGGCTGATGTGTTGGGCTACCTGGGCGTTCAAGCGTTTTCGTTGCCATTGGCGCTGGCGTTTCGTGCGTTTTCAACGCTGTCGCAAGCGATTGGCCGGCCCAAAGTCGTGATGTGGATCCAGCTGGCATCGCTGCCTTCCAAGGTGGCGTTGTCTTGGTGGTTCGTTTTTGGTGGATGGGGCTTGCCGTCTTTTGGAGCCGTGGGCTGCGCGATGGCCTCGTTCATGGTCACGGCCGCGATGTTCTTGGCTGGCATGTGGATGATCGCCAAGCACGAGGCGTACGCCAAAATTGAGGCTTGGAAGCGCTTGGAGCGACCCGATTGGCCGCGCCTGAAAGAGTTTTTGCGATTGGGCATTCCGTCTGGCTTGTCCATGCTCTTTGAGGTCACCTCATTCACGCTCATGGCGGTGCTGATTGCTCGCTTGGGAGTCGTGGCGGCCGGTGCACATCAAGTGGCGGTGAACGTGGCGGCTGTGATGTTCATGGTGCCGCTGTCGCTGAGCATCGCAACCAGCGCTCGGGTGAGCTTTTGGATTGGTGCTCAACACCCCGGTCACGCGCGTCGCGTGGCGATCTTGGGGGTCAAGGTGGCGTGCTTGTGGGCGCTGATTGGCGTGGGTTTGCTCCTCGCTCTCGCACCCGTGCTCGCGCGCGGCTACTCCAGCAACCCAGAGCTGATCGGGCTAGCCGTGGTGCTTTTGCATTGGGTGAGCCTCTATCAGGCGGCCGATACCATTCAAACCATTTGTGTGTTCATCTTGCGCAGCTACCGCGTCACGATTTTGCCGTTCGTCGTGTACGCCGTGGTGCTTTGGGGTTTGGGCTTGGGCGGCGGCATGCTGCTCACTTACGACGGCATCGGCCCCTACGCCGCTTGGCGTTCACCGACCGGATTTTGGGCCGCCGCTGTCGCCGCACTGGTGCTCGCGGCAGTCATTTTTTGGCTGCTGCTTGCGCATACCTTGCGCAAAAGCAAGGCGGCGCAATGAACGATTTGGGTTAAACCTAGATCCGGCAGTTGAACACGTCCGAGTGTGCCGTCATGGCGCGCTGGGGCTAGGCGCAACAACGAAGCGCCCCGTTGGGCGCAAGGCGGCGCAACGACGCACCAGCGTGTCAGGGCGGTGCAATCGGGCGTGTAGCGCTCTCGCCCAACACGTGGGTGAGTTAGAAGCCAAAAACATGAGCAAAATCAGATGCTTATAGAAAGAGCCGAGCGATCAACTGCCGAATCTAGGTTAATCGAGCGACCGAATCACAAAACCCACTTTGGGGAAATGCACGCGCACATTGCCGTCGCTGCCAAGCAAGGGGTGCTCGATGCTGACTCGCGTGCGGGTCGACGCGATCAAGGTGCCCACCGTCGACTCCAATCCAAAGCTCTCGGCGTTGATTTGAACCTTGGATCCCAAGGCGATGCCGTGGTCGTTCACGAATGCCTCGGTTTGACCATTTTTGATGCCAAATAGGCCTGTGGTCGCCGTATCCATTCGTGCGGCTGCTATTGATTCTGAAGCGCTTGACGCGTGAACGGTGCCGTGTCCGATGGCGGCCATGCGATCCATCCACGGCGCAATCTCGGGCGTGCTGTCAAAAATCACGGCCAAAGGCGTCACGCGGGTTTGGGTGAACCACAGCGAGTGGTAGCAAGCAAAGTCGGCCACGCTGGGCGCCGACCCAAACAAAAAGTCGTTGGCCACGCCATCATGTGGGGCGAGCATGCGGGCAATTCGACGCAAATAGCTGCGATACGCCGCAGTCGCGTCGCCGCTGGACATGCGCGGCGCGCCGCCCCGCATGGCTTTGCGGTCGTCAGCAAACGCCTTCGCGCCCTCGGGCGGTGTATCTTTGAAGAAATGCGCGGCACCGGCGGGTGAAAAGTTGTATGCCATGGCCGCGGCGAACAGTTGGGAGTCGGCCCATTGCGCCACGATTCGAGCCGCCCCTTTGGCGGTCGGTGGCACCCATGCTGGCGCGGGGGCAATGGCGTCGAGTACATCGCAAATGAGAGCGGTGTCGCAAACGATGTCGGCGCCAACTTGCAACACCGGAATGCGCCGATACCCGCCCGTCAACGTCTGCAAGTCGGCCTTGGGCATGATGGCGGGCTGGTTGACGCTGTGCCAGTGGAGTTGCTTGTAGCCAAAAATGAGTCGAATTTTCTCGGCAAATGGCGAGTTGGCGTAATGGTGAAAGTGCAGTGTGGGTTGTGTCATGGTGTCTCTCCAAATAGGCTGATCGGTGATTGCCGGTGATTGATTTACGCTGCAGCGTTCAAATCAGACGCATGCCGGGGCGGCGGTTTGGTGCGCTTCAGCGCAAACACCAACCCCCAAGTGGCCTGCACATCACGCACCTCAGCCCCAGCCAACGCGCCTTTTTGCACCAACAATTGGTGCAAGCGTGGCAAATGATAGTGCGGCACGGCTGGGTAGAGGTGATGCTCCAAGTGGTAATTCACGTGGTGCGGGAACAAAGTCGCCCGCGCCACGCAGTTCAGTGCGCTTCCTGTGCTTCGGTTGCTGCGCGCCGCCGTCAGCGGGCTCGACAAATCGGTCACCGCGCCATGCTCAAAAATGGCTCGCAGACGCAGGATCGGCTGCAAGACCGTGAACAGTGGCAAAAGCCAGAAAACAGCGTAAAAAATCAAGTATTTGAAAGAAAATACCGCATTGGTCACCGAATCCATTGACATCAATGCTATCAAAAAAAGAGTAGTCGGCACGGCAATTTGGAACCCCACCACCCGCCAACGATCAACCCTCGCCGCTTGCCGCAACTGGGCCGATGTGTCGTTCATTGGGTTGATCTTGCCGAGTGTCTCGGCGTTGATCGCAGGCGCACCGAAGAAATACGCGTATGTCTTCCAAGCGTTCCACCCAATCAAATCGAGCGCCAACTTGCGCCACAGGTAAGCCTTGCCCCGTGGATAGCCGCCATGAATGGCCGTATCCGGGTCTTGAGGGCCGTACAAATGGTTGTGATGCAGCCTGTGCGTGACCCGGTAAGTGTGCATGCTGACGCCACCCGTCATGCCAATGAATGCGCCCAAAGCGTCGTTGAGGCGACGATTGGGCAACAAGCGTGAATGAGCCGCTTCGTGGTTCAAGATGAATATGGCGTGCTGTTGGATGCCAATGGCGACAACCGCGATTGGCACAAGCACCCACGCCCATGGCCCATTCATGGCCGAAATGCCGCCGCCGATGAACAGCGCCAGCAACCCGACTGTCAGCCCAATGGACGCAAGCGATCGCACCGACGAAAGCGCCGTAAGCGGCGCCAATTCATCTGCGGTCAAGACCCGGCGAGCCTGCGCGTTACCGCTGCCAGGCACACGCGCATCGTCGCGAAATTCTCGGCCCGAGTGGGAATCGTTCACAACGATCCCCCTGCCGGTCTGACCATTTCGACGTGATCAATGCCGTCTTCGTCGTAGATGTCTGAGGCCAGAACGAAGCCAAAACCCTCGTAAAACCGCTGCAAACGGGCTTGCGCCCCGATCCGCACGGGCACACCTGCAAAGTACTGTGCGCAGTGCGCAATGCTTTGCGCCATGAGCACTTGGCCAAGCCCCTGCCCGCGTGTGCTGGGCGCGCTCACCACGCGGCCGATGCTGGCCTCGGCGTACTTCACCCCAGCGCCAAACAGCCGGCTGTAGGCGACCAATTGACCCGGTGCGTCGCGTCCCATGAGGTGCCAAGCCCGTGCGTCGCTGCCGTCCAAGTCTTGAAAAGCGCAGGCTTGCTCCACCACGAAGACCTCGGATCGCAAGCGCAGCAGCTCATACAACTCGTGCGTTGTGAGCGCGTCAAACGGCTTGCAGGTCCAGGTCAACACGGCGGCTAAACCAGCTTGACGAGCTGTTTTCCGAAGTTTTTGCCCTTGAGCAAGCCCAAAAACGCCTCTGGCGCGCTGGCAATGCCTTGCGCCACGCTTTCGCGGGCGCGCAGTTTGCCAGTTGCAACCAAGACTCCGAGCTCTTTGAGTGCTTCGGGCCACACGTCCATGTGCTCGCTGACGATGAAGCCCTCAACCTTGAGGCGGTTAACCAAAATCAGGGCCGGATTGGCCATCGGGTTTGGCGCGCCGTTGTAGCCGCTGATGAACCCGCACACCGCGATGCGGCCAAACGCATTCATTCGCAGCAAAACCGTGTCCAAAATCCAGCCGCCCACGTTCTCAAAGTAGCAATCGATGCCGTCTGGCGCCGCATCTTTCAGCGCGATGTAGAGGCTTTTGCCGTCGCTGTGCTCTTTATAGTCAATGCAAGCATCAAAGCCAAGCTCATCGACCGCATATTTACACTTGTCTGGCCCGCCCGCAATGCCGACCACTCGGCAGCCTCGCGCCTTGGCCAGCACGCCCACCGCCGAGCCCACGGCGCCCGAAGCGGCGCTCACGACAACGGTTTCTCCGGCTTTTGGTGCGCAAATCTTCACCAATCCGTACCACGCGGTCACGCCCGGCATGCCAACAGCGCCCAAGTAGGCTGAAAGTGGAATGTGGGTTGTGTCAACTTTGCGCAGCATCCCAAACTGGCTGGCGTCGATCGTGGCCAGCTCTTGCCAGCCACCCATGCCCACGACTTTGTCGCCGACCTTGAACGCGTCATGTTGGCTGTCGATCACTTCGCCTGCCGTGCCCCCAATCATGACTTCGCCAATGGCCTGCGGCGCGGCATAGCTTTTGGTGTCGTTCATTCGGCCACGCATGTAAGGATCAAGGCTCATGAAGTGGTTGCGTACCCGCACCTGGCCCGGTGTCAGTGGCGAGAGACTTTCCTCAATCAGAGCAAAATTAGCCGTGGTGGGCTCACCAACCGGGCGGTTGGCCAGCACGATTTTGTGATTGATGGTCATGTCGTTAGTCCTAAAAATATAGCAACAAAGTGAATGAATCCGGTGACCAAGGGCTAAAAAGCACCAAAAATGTCAATCGGAAGCGTTGGAGATGATGGTTTTGAGCTGTCGCCCGTCTGAGCCATTGGCGGCGGTGGCCAAAGCCTTGATGAATTTGAACGTGGCGGTTGAATGCGCGATCAAGCCGCTGAGCGAGCCGTCGGGCAATTGGTTGAAAACCGAGCCTTCAGTAAACGCCAAAGTCGCTGTGCGGTGCATCAAGCGAGCCTTGGCCACAAGCCGACCTTCGCCCGGGCGCATGAACGATGTCTTCATCTCCAGCGTCACCAACCCCGGCGCAGCGCGCGAATCCTTGGGTTCATCAGAGCGAGCCGCATGCGCCATGCACACATCCAAAAGCGTCATCACCACCCCGCCATGAGCCACTTGCCAAGAGTTTTTCATCTCGGCACGCAAATCACAATGAATCTCAGCTTCGCCATCAGCAAATCGAATCAGCTCGAAGCCGAAATGCTCAACCAGCGGAATGACCAAGGGGAATTTCATTGCCATTGCCCGAAAGCCAAGCGCGGTTTGCTTCGGGCTGTCACGCTCAGCCGCCCGTCACCACGCTCACGCCGCCGTCAACCGCCAGCCATTGGCCGGTGATGTGTTTTCCGGCGTCGCTGGCGAACAGCAAGGTGAGGCCTTTGAGGTCTTCGTCGTCGCCGATTCGGCGCAACGGGGCGCTGGACTTGAGCTTTTCTTCGCCGAGCATCTTCAAGGTGCCGACTGTCATTTTGCTGGGGAAAAAGCCGGGGCAAACCGCGTTGACGGTGAGGTTGTACTTGCCCCACTCCGCTGCGAGCGCGCGGGTGAAGTTGATGACCGCGCCTTTGCTGGTGTTGTAGGCGATGGTGGTCATCTCAACGGGGTTGCCGCCCAGCCCGGCGATGCTGGCGACATTGATGATGCGGCCATAGCGGCGAGCAATCATGCTTTGCTTGGCGATGCGTTGGCTGAGCAAAAAATAGCCGCGCACGTTGAGGTTCATGACCTTGTCCCATGCCTCGATGGGGTGGTCTTCTGCAGGGGCGCCCCAGGCGGCACCGGCGTTGTTCACCAAAATGTCAACATGGCCTAGTCTTGCGATGCTCTCGTCAGCCAAGCGGTGAATGTCGGCTTCGTCGGCGCAATCGGCCGCGATCCAGCTCGCGTCGATGCCAGCGGCTTTGAGCTCGGCGGCTGACTCTTCCAAGTCGGCGGCTTTGCGCGAGCTCAACACGATCTTGGCACCGGCCTCGCCCAAGGCCTGAGCCATTTGCAGCCCGAGGCCGCGTGAGCCGCCGGTGACGAGCGCAGTCTTGCCGCTGAGGTCAAAAAGTTGCTGAATGGTGCGGGCTTGGGTCACTGTGGTGGCTCCTACGGGTTTTTGGAAAATCAAAAGTAATAGCAACAAACTCAATGAATCCGGCGACCTAGATAATATTTTTCATCAAAACTGGTGAAAAATAACCCCCAATGCGCCAAACGAGTCAATTGCGTGGAAGACGTGATCGAATGTAGATGAGGATGATGCCAACGGCAGTCGCAGACGCGCCAACCGCGCCCAATGACCAACCCCAAGCCATGCTCTTGTCGCCGGTCGCAAATCCCGCGCAAGCAACCAAAACACCGCCATAAATCAGGGCCCAAATGGCGATGTGAAGGCCTTTGTGGCGGCTTGCGTCGAGCTGTTTGCCAGGCCAGCCGTCAGATGGCATGGCGGCGTTGGGGTTTGTTGGGGTACTTGGTTTGTTCATGTCAGAACGACTCTTCGGTGATGTTGGCGCAGACCATCTCTGAGCTTGAGACCGCTGAAAGCCAAGCATTCGCTTTGGGCAACTCAAACGCGTAGAAGTACTGCAAAGCCGCGAGTTTGCCATGTCGCTCGCTTGCATTGGCCAGTTTGGGCACGCTCAAGGCGACATCCAGCCATATCCAGGCCAAAACCATGTGCCCAAAGGCTTGCATGTACGGCACGGCATTGGCCAGTGCGCTGCCCGGCAAGCCACTTGCCCAGGCGGCTTTTGTTGCGGCCTGAATCGCCTCAACCGCCGCCTTGAGTTGTTTGGCGTGGGATGCGTGCTCGCTGGTGTTTTGTGCTTTGGCGATGGTCGCGTCGATCTTGGACACCAACAGGGCCAGCCCCGCTCCAGCGTCCATCGTGACCTTTCGCCCCAGTAAATCCATGGCCTGAATGCCGTGGGTGCCTTCATGGATCATATTCAGGCGCTGGTCACGCCAGTATTGCTCGACCGGAAAATCGCGGGTGTAGCCGTATCCGCCGTGGATTTGAATCGCCAAGGAGTTGGCTTCCAGGCAGTTCTCGCTGGGCCAGCTTTTTGAGATGGGGGTGAGCACTTCGAGCAACACCTTGGCCTCGCGCGCTGCGTCAGCCTCGCCCGTTTTTTGCTCGTCAACCAGCCTGGCGCAATACAGTTGCAACGCCAACGCGCCTTCGCAGATTGATTTTTGCGCCAAAAGCATGCGTTTGATGTCGGTGTGCTCGATCAGGCGCACCTGTGGCGAGTCGGGGTTTTTGCCGCTGCCCGTGATGGGGCGACCTTGGGGGCGTTGGCGGGCGTACGCCAAACTGGCTTGGTATCCAGCCAGGCCGAGCATGGTGGCAGCCAAACCAATGCCGATGCGGGCTTCGTTCATCATGTGGAACATGCCTTGCAAGCCCTGCCCCGGTTGCCCCACCAAGTAGCCGATAGCGCCGCTCTTGCCCAGTGGCGTGAATTTGCCTTCGCCGAAATTCAGCAAGGTGTTGGTCGTGCCGCGCCAGCCCAGCTTGTGGTTCAGCCCAGCCAAGGTCACGTCGTTTCGCGCTCCGGTGAGCTTGCCTTCGCTGTCAACCAGCTTTTTGGGCACGATGAACAGTGAAATGCCCTTCGTCCCGGCAATCAGTTTGCCGTTTTCGTCGGGGATTTTGGCCAAAACCAAGTGAATGATGTTTTCGCTGAGCTCGTTTTCGCCCGACGAAATCCACATTTTGTTGCCGCGCAAGCGAAAGCGGGGGCCCAAAGGGTCGTTGGCATCGTCTGGTTCGGCGCGGGTTGCGACATCGCTCAGGCTTGAGCCGGCTTGGGGCTCGCTCAAGCACATCGTGCCCGACCACTTGCCGCTAAGCTCGTTGGTGGCAAAGATGGCTTTTTGAGCCGGCGTGCCACTGACCAAAATCGCGTTGGCGTTGCCAACCGTGAGCAATTGCGAGCCCATCGAGGCTGAAGCCAGCGCAAAAAACGAGTTTGCAGCGGCCTCGATCACATAGGGCAGCTGCATGCCGCCTAAATCGTAGTCTTGTGCAGCGGCGAGCATGCCCGAGGCCACATATGCGGCGTGCGCGTCGTGTGTGGCTTGGGGTAACACGACCTTGAGCGCGCCGTCTGAGTCGAGCTCGGTGCGCGGCTCTTGGGTGTCAACCAAGCGGTTAAATGGGGCGTATTTCTCGCGGGCGATGCGTTCACAGGTGTCAAACACCGCATCAAAAGTCTCGCGCGAGTGGTCAGCAAAACGCGGGCGCTGGTTGAGTTGGTCGGCTTGAAGCCAGTCGTTCAAGAAGAAATCAAGGGTGCGGCGAAAGGTCATGCCTGTGAGCTTAGCCGTTGTCGCCGTTGGCGGCTCGCTCAAAACGCCCGGCTATGTCGCCAAGTCGTCAGCCTCGCGGCTTGATTTGAAACTCCGCGTTGACCACCCAATCGGCGGCGATGCCTGCGGGCTTGGCGTGTTGACCGACGGCGCGATCGGCAACGCTGCGAAGCTGGGCCATCAGCGCAATGCGCACCGAGCGCTCGCGGTCGGTCACGTCATTGGTCTGCAAACCGCCAGTGCTGACCACTGCGAGGTCTTGCGCAAACTCAACTTGTCCGCTCGCCGGCGCAAACCGGGCCTTGACAACGCCTTGCACGCCCAGTGCAGCTTGCAGTTCGGGCGACAAGGCCTCAGACTGAATGCTTGCCATCACTGCGCCAGCGTAGGCACACTGTTGCAGTCGCCCGTTTGGCCAAGCGTTGAGGGCAGACACGAATTTATCGGCATCTGTAACCAACGGGGCTACAGAATTACATATGCTTGGCATTGGGGTTTTTGCGGTCACCGCCCACCACATCGCCGAGCCCAGATCAGGGCCGGCAGCGCTCGTTGCATAGCCCGAAGCGAGCTTGGCCGCTGCCACCGGGCTGCCAGCCGCGTGCGCACGTTCAAACATGCGCGACGCCCGCTCCCAGCTGGGTTTGACGCAAATGCCACCTTCAAATAGGGCACCGGCGAGCACCAGGACTTCAACATGAGACTTAGCCAAGCCCGCGTTGAGCGCGCCAACAGCCGTTGAGCAGTCCTTTGCGGTGATCGCATCAACGACCAATTGCGCGGCCTTCGTGCCAGCACTGTGTTGAACGCCTTGCTGCGCCTTCCATTTCCAGTTGTCCATGTCGCTGGTTTTGCCGGCCTCGGTTTGGCGCGACGTGGCATCTTGCGCAAACGAGCCGCCGTGGGCCGCCAGTACCAAAGCTGAAATCAACACCAATGCGGGGCGAAAAACGAAGACCAAGTGGAACTCCTTAGAGAAAAATGGGTGGTTGGGCCAAGTGCCAGTGCGGTGCAGATCAAACCCCAAAATCAAAAACCCTCGACGTGCGTTGGAGACACACGGTTTAACCGAGATTGTTCATTGGGCGACCAAACCTACGGTTTTGGTCTACGCGATGGTTGGCGGACGATTTGCGGCCATTTCCGAGGCTCTTCCTCGCCAATAGCGGTGCTATTGGACTCGTCAGTCGCCTCAGAACTGGCTCGCAACTCGCCACGCCACCCATTCGCATCCCAATGAACAATCCCGGTTGAAGATTTTGGACTCGTTTCAAGCGCACAAACAAAAAGCCCCAACCACACCGTGATTGGAGCTTTTAAATGAATACTAATCAACGCCCAAACTCGCAGCCCATCCAATGAAAACAGCGTTTCGTCGGATGAGTCGAACTTTCTATGGGGGCATCGGTAGAAAAGTCGGTGTGACGACACTTACACAAGCGCGGACTTTCCATGCTGGGGTCTTAAATGCGTCGAAGAATACATCACGCGACGCGTAGCCGCCACCAAGCATCAAAAGTGCCAACGCTAGGTGAAACATCCAAATCGAATTTGCGCGGCTGAAACGATTAAGCCTCGCCCACCACACCGACTCGGTCTGCGTGAATAGTTCGGGCGTGCGCAGCCCATCCAACAAAATCAATCTGTTGTCGATCCGCCCAATCGCTAACGACACCGATGTGGTTGCGAAAAGCGTAACAACAAGGAGTACAAAAATTAACACCCACGTTCCAGAAAACAGCACAGATCTCACCGCCTCGCATGCGTTTGGAAGACGAACCGATGCAATCAAAAATGTCGCAATGACCGAAGAACCAATCAAAATAGCAAAGTAACGAAGCTTCTCAAACAGTTGACCCGACAAAACCACCCGCAGCTTGATTAACTCCGCCCAAAGTTGCTGTTTTTGATCGCCCGAAAGCTCTTCGCCCGAAGCAACTTTCGAATGATGAGGTTCTGCGGGCGCGCGGACTTTGGGAGCACCCGACCGCGCCTTCACAACACCTCGAACACGCCAGCTGCACCCATGCCACCACCGATGCACATGGTCACGCAAACGCGCTTGGCGCCGCGGCGCTTGCCTTCAATCAGGGCGTGGCCCGTCAAGCGCTGGCCGCTCACACCGTAAGGGTGGCCCACCGCGATCGCGCCGCCATTGACGTTCAATCGATCCGCTGGAATGCCCAATTTGTCGCGGCAATAAATCACTTGCACGGCAAAAGCTTCGTTCAGCTCCCACAGGTCGATGTCGGCAACCGTCAGTCCCAAGCGCTTGAGCACTTTGGGGATGGCATAAACCGGGCCGATGCCCATCTCGTCGGGCTCTAGGCCGGCAACGGCGAATCCCAAGAAGCGACCGAGGGGTTTCAACCCGCGCTTGGCGACCAAGTCTTCGTGCATGACCACGCAAGCACCTGCGCCGTCTGAAAACTGGCTGGCATTACCGGCCGAAATCACGCCGCCCGGAATGGCAGGCTTGATGCCGCTGATGCCTTCGACCGTCGTGCCTTCGCGAAGGCCTTCGTCGACGCTGATCGTGACTTCTTTGGTCATGAGGCCCATGACCTTGTCGGCCACACCCATTTTGACCGTGATCGGTGCGATCTCAGCGGCAAAGAAACCGGCGGCTTGAGCGGCGCAGGCGCGTTGCTGGCTGGCCGCGCCGTATGCGTCCATGACATCGCGACCGATGTTGTAGCGCTTGGCCACTTGCTCAGCGGTTTGCAGCATGTTCCAGTAGATTTCAGGCTTCTTCTTCGCCAAAGCCAGGTCAGCCAGCATGTGCTGGTTGGCTTCTTGCTGAACGCAGGAGATGCTCTCAACCCCGCCCGCCACAAAAACATCGCCCTCACCCGCGATGATTCGCTGAGCGGCCAAGGCAATGGTTTGCAGACCCGACGAGCAAAAGCGGTTCACGGTCATGCCCGAGACGTTGACCGGGCAGTCGGCCATCAAGGCGATCTGGCGTGCGATGTTGGAGCCGGTGGCCCCTTCTGGTGTGGCGCAACCCATGATGACGTCTTCAACTTCACCGGCTTCGATGCCAGCGCGCTCAATGGCGTGCTTGACAGCGTGGCCGCCGAGCGTGGCACCATGCGTCATGTTGAAGGCCCCTTTCCAGCTTTTGGCCAAAGGGGTGCGGGCGGTAGAAACGATCAGGGCAGCGGACATGGCTTACTCCTAAATAAGTAGCAACAAAATGAATGAATACGGTGACCAAGGTCGAATTTGTCTCCAAATTCGACCCTCAGAGGCTAAAAATCAGCTGAAACGCTTGCCAGCGGCTGCCAGCTTGGCCAGCAACGGTGCTGGCGTCCAAAACGCCTGGTCGTCCAAGGGGTTTTGTGCGAATCGGTTCATGGCTTGGACGACATTGAACAGGCCAAACTCGTTGGCAAAGTGCATCGGGCCACCCCGGTAAATTGGGAACCCGTAGCCAGTGATGTAGACCATGTCGATGTCGCTTGACTTGCTGGCGATGCCTTCTTCAAGGATGTAAGCGGCTTCGTTGACCATGGCAAACACCAAGCGCTGGACGATTTCGTCGTCTGAAATTTTGCGCGGTGTGATGCCCATGGCGGCGCGGTGCTGCTCGATCATCGAGTTCACGGCTTCGCTGGTGATGGCATCGCGCTTGCCGGCTTGGTAGTCGTACCAGCCCGCACTCGTTTTTTGGCCAAAACGACCCATTTCGCAAAGCAAGTCAGCGGTTTTGCTGTATTTCAGGCTGGCTTTTTCGACCGCACGGCGCTTGCGAATGGCCCAGCCAATGTCGTTGCCAGCCATGTCGCCCATGCGGAACGGCCCCATTGCGAACCCAAATTTTTCGACCGCTTTGTCAACTTGCTGGGGCGTGCAGCCCTCTTCAAGTAAAAACCCGGCTTGGCGGCTGTATTGCTCAATCATGCGATTGCCGATGAAGCCGTCACAAACGCCCGACACGACCGAGATTTTCTTGATCTTTTTGCCCATGGCCATGATGGTGGCCAAGACATCCTTGCCGGTTTTCTCCCCGCGAACGACTTCGAGCAGCTTCATCACGTTGGCTGGGCTGAAGAAATGCGTGCCGACCACGTCTTGTGGGCGCTTGGTGAAGTTGGCAATGGCGTTGACGTCAAGCGTGGAGGTGTTGCTGGCCAAAATCGCGCCAGGCTTCATCACCGCGTCAAGCTGTTCAAAAACCGCCTTCTTGACGCCCATTTCCTCAAACACCGCCTCGATCACGATGTCGGCTTGGCCCAAATCGGCGTAGTTCAGCGTCGTGGTCAGCAGCGCCATGCGCTGGTCGTACTTGTCTTGCTTGAGTTTGCCCTTTTTGACCTGTGCCTCGTAGTTCTTGCGAATCGTGGCCACACCGCGGTCCAAAGCGTCTTGCTTCATCTCCAGCATCTTGACCGGAATCCCCGCGTTCAAGAAGTTCATGCTGATGCCGCCGCCCATGGTGCCTGCGCCAATGACGGCGACAGACGCGATGTTTCGTTTTGGCGTGTCGTCTGGCACATCGGGGATCTTGCTGGCCGCACGCTCAGCCACAAACAGATGGCGAAGCGCACTGCACTCAGGGGTCCACATCAAATTGATGAAGATTTCGCGCTCCGTAGCCATGCCTTGATCAAACTTTTGTTTGGTAGCAGCTTCGACCGCATCGACGCACTTGGCGGGCGCCGGGTAGTTCTTGCTCATGCCCTTGACCATGTTGCGCGCAAACTGGAAGTAAGCGTCGCCGTTGGGATGCTTGCACGGCATGTTACGCACGAGCGGCAACGGGCGAATGCTGGCTTTTTCGTCGGCAAACGCGAGTGCTTCGGACATCAAGCTCTCAACCGATGCGCTGAGTTTGTCAAACAGTTTTTGGCCGGGAGCCATGGCGAGCATTTCGCTCTTAACAGGTTCGCCGCTGACGATCATGTTGAGGGCATGTTCAACACCCAGAACGCGAGGCAGGCGCTGCGTGCCGCCAGCGCCGGGAATCAAACCCAGCTTGACCTCTGGCAATGCGACACTGCAACCTGGCGCAACGACGCGGTAGTGGCAACCCAAGGCCAGTTCAAGCCCGCCGCCCATGCAAACCGTGTGGATCGCCGCGACAACGGGTTTGCCGGAATTTTCGACAGCCTTGATGACGCTGAGTAAGTTGGGCTCAAGCAAGGCTTTATCGGTCCCAAATTCTTTGATGTCGGCACCACCCGAAAATGCTTTGCCGGCACCGGTGATGATGATCGAGGTGACCGATGCATCTGCATTGGCCTGGCTCAAACCATCGGTGATTGCAACACGGGTGCTGTGGCCAAGGCCGTTCACCGGTGGATTGTTGAGCGCGATAACGGCAACCGCGCCGTGGACTTTGTATTCAGCAGTCATGGCATCCTCAAAGAAAAATCAGGGAAAACAAGCAAAAGCGAACGATCGTGCTTTTTTGTATTGTAGAGCGGAGAGACCAGAAGGTTTCTCGGTCAGTCCGACGAACTGTCACCTAAGCGCGACCAAGGCCGCGCTATCGTGATTTTGATCAATGCACCGCACAAATCAAACCTCGAGCCATTCCTTGCGAATGTAGCTGTCAGCCTTCAGTGACTCGGGTGTGCCCTGAAAAACGATGCTGCCGTGTCCCATGACCAAGGCGCGATCAGAAATCGCCATGGCAATCGTGAGCTTTTGCTCAATGAGCAGCACCGAAACGCCACGTTTTTTGAGGGTTTGCAGATATTCGGCGACCAATTCAACGATTTTCGGCGCGAGACCCTCGGTCGGCTCGTCGATGATGATGAGGTCGGGGTCGCCAATCAAGGTGCGGCACAAGGTGAGCATTTGCTGCTCACCACCGCTCATGACACCCGCTTCGGTGTGCTGACGCTCTTTGAGTCTCGGGAACATGTTGTACATGTCGTCAAACGACCACCGTGGATTCTTCGCGCCGCGCTTTTGCCCCAACATCAGGTTTTGGTGAACGGTGAGCGTCGGAAAAATATCGCGGTTTTCGGGCACGTATCCCAAACCGCAGTGAGCGATTTCGAACGCAGGTTTGCCCTGAATGGAGTTGCCTTTGAAATTGATGGTGCCTCGGCAATCAACGAGCCCCATCAATGACTTGGCGGTCGTGCTACGCCCCGACCCATTTCGACCGAGCAAAGCGACGATCTCGCCAGTACCAACGTCAAAATTAACGCCGTGCAAAACATGGCTTTTGCCGTAATACGCGTGCAAGTCGATGACCGATAACAGTGTTTGGCTCATTTCTTCGCCTCCTCAGTGTTGGGCCTGCGCGCCTTGCGCGTCAGCCACAGATGAGCCCAAATACGCCTCTTGCACGGCCGCACTGGCTCGAACGGCGTCGGGTACGTCGTACGCGATCACCTCGCCATACACCACAACGGCAATTTTGTCGGCTAAACCAAAGACCACGCCCATATCATGCTCAACGGTGAGCAAGGTACGCCCGACTGTCACGTCTTTGATCAATTTAATGAAGCGCTGGGTTTCGCTTTTGCTCATTCCAGCCGTAGGCTCGTCAAGCAAAATCACACCCGCACCGCCCGAAATGGTGACCCCAATCTCCAGGGCGCGCTGCTCGGCATAAGTCAGGTTAATGGCAAGCACGTCTCGCTTTTTGTCAAGCTTGATCATGGCCATCAGCTCTTCGGCTCGCTCGTTGGCATCGTCAAGATCTGCCAAAAACTTCCAAAAACTGTACTTGTAGCCCATGCTCCACAAGACGCCACAGCGCAAATTCTCAAAAACGCTGAGTTTTGGGAAAATGTTGGTAATCTGAAAGCTGCGACTCAGCCCCATGCGGTTGATCTCGAATGGACGCTTGCCATCGATGCGCTGGCCGTTTAAGTGGATGCTGCCCGATGTTGGCGCAAACCGGCCCGAGATCAAGTTGAAAAGCGTCGACTTACCCGCTCCGTTGGGGCCGATCACGGCGATGCGCTCGCCTGAGGCCACATCCAGGTCGATGCCTCGAATGATTTCGGTTTTGCCAAATGACTTTTTCAAGTCTTTCAGGCTCAAGGCTGGGTTGGAAGATGTGCTCACAGCAAGGCCTCCCGACGTTTGATTTCTTTTTCGATCATTTGCTGTACGTCACCCCATTCAACAATGAAGTGTCGTCGGCACAGTTCAAACAGGCCAAGCCCACACAACATCACAAAGGCCGATCCGACCCAGCTGTTTAAACCCTTGGCATCGAGTTGAGCACCCAAAAAGCTCAACTGTGAACCTGTCGCCGCATTGATTTGCAGGTGATAAACCATCTCAATCATGGCCGCTGCGCCGGCCAGGGCAATCAGCACGGTGACGCCCATCGCCAGGTAGCTCACCCAAAATCGCCGCAAAAATCCAAAAGCTGCGACCCGCACGTTCATCATGATCAAGCTCGCGATACCACCCGGCGCGTACATGACCATGAACAGAAAGATCAACCCCAAGTACAGCAGCCAAGCTTTTGTGAGCTCGCTGAGCAACACAAAGGCGAGCACCATGATGATGCCGCCGATGATGGGACCGAAAAAGAACGTGGCCCCGCCCAAAAAGGTGAAGAGCAAGTACGCGCCCGAGCGATCACCGCGCACGGTTTCACTGGTCACAATTTCAAAGTTCAGCGCCGCCAAACCGCCGGCGATGCCAGCAAAGAAGCCGGCGATCATGAAACCAATGAAGCGCACCATTTGCGTGTCGTAGCCAACGAACTCGACTCGCTCCGGGTTGTCACGCACCGCATTGAGCATTCGCCCCAACGGGGTGCACGTCAGCGCGTACATCAAAGCGGTGCACACCAAGGTGTAAATTGCGATCAGGTAGTACAGCTGAATTTGCGGCCCAAACGTGATGCCCATCACCGACATGCCCACGACGCGGTTGCCGCTGATGCCGCCCTCGCCGCCGAAGAACCCTGGAAACATCAACGACATCGCGTAAATCAACTCGCCTACACCCAGCGTGATCATGGCAAAAGGCGTGCCCGACTTCTTGGTGCTGACCCAACCAAACAAGGCAGAGAAAAACAAGCCGGCCAAACCTCCGATGATGGGGATCAAGCTAACCGGGATCGGTACCCCGCCCTTGCCGATGTTGTTGAGTGCATGGATGGCAATGAATGAGCCCAGACCTGAGTACACCGCATGCCCGAAACTGAGCATGCCGCCGTGACCCAGCAAGATGTTGAAGCTCAGACACGCAATGACAGCAATGCCCATTTGAGTCAACATGGTGTGACTCAAGCTGCTTGTGAATAGCATAGGAGCCACAACCAGCAAGAGCGTGTAGAGGCCCCAGACAATGAAACGGCCCATGTTCAAGGGCTTGAATTGGTAACTGCTAGCAGCCATGATCAGCCCTCCCGAGTGCCAAGTAGACCCTTGGGCCGGAATATCAGAATCAACACCAAAAGCAAAAACGGCAAAATCGGTGCAATTTGGCTCACTTTGAGTTTCCACAGCTCGTAGCCAAACGTTTTGTCGCCAATGCTTGCGCCCAGGCTGTTTAACGTGCTCATCAACGACACATCAATGGCCACCGCGAAGGTCTGCAGCACGCCGATCAGCACCGATGCCACAAACGCGCCTGCTAATGAACCCATGCCGCCAACGACAACGACGACAAAAATAATTGCACCGACTGCGATGGCCATTCCAGGCTCCGTCACGAAGGCATTGCCGCCAATCACACCAGCAAGACCCGCCAGCGCGGTGCCGCCACCAAAAACTAGCATCAATACCCGCGGCACATTGTGGCCAAGCGCCTCAACCGTTTGCGGGTGCGTGAGTGAGGCTTGAATCACCAAGCCAATTCGGGTTCGGGTGAGCAACAACCACACGCTGACAAGCATGAGCACGGCGATCAGCATCATGAACGCGCGGTATTTGGGAAATTCAGTCCCTCCCAATGTGAAGAGCGGACCGACCAATTCGGGCGGCACGCGATAGTCCATCGATCCGCGGCCCCAAACGAGTTGCACAAGCTCTAGCAACACGTAGCTCAAACCAAATGTGATCAAGAGCTCGGGCACGTGACCAAATGCGTGCACCCGTCGCAGACAGAAGCGCTCGAACGCAGCACCCATCAAGCCCACGACGACGGGCGCGACGATCAACGCTGGCCAAAATCCGACGATTTGCGATGTGGTGTAAGCCACATAAGCCCCCACCATGTAAAACGACGCATGGGCGAAATTCAGAACCCCCATCATGCTGAAGATCAAGGTGAGCCCCGAGCTGAGCATGAACAAGAGCAGTCCATAGCTCAATCCGTTGAGCAAGGAGATCGCGATGGTGTTGAGATCCATTTGTTGACACCCATGAGTTTGAAGAAATATGCCCGCCCGAATCGAGCGACCAATCGGCGTGTTAACTGCCGTTCAGCCGCGTATCCAAGCGGGCATCCAAAGCGAAGTCAACCGGAATTCAGCCCAGTTGACGACCGCAAAATGCAATCAGGGGCGTTTCATTTGGCACGATGTTGGCGTGCTTGAAATGTAGGGCTCCAGCGTTTTGATCGGCGCAAAATTGAAGCCGGTATTCTCTTCGCTGTAGGGGTCTTTTGGCGTAGCCTTGACCCATTTGCTGATGTACATGTGCTGCTGCAACTGGTGATCTGCTTTTCGCATGGTCGCCTCATTGCCCAAGCCCTTGAAGCTCATACCACTCATGGCGGTTGCCACTTTGACTGGGTCCGTGCTCTTGGCGTTTGCCATGCCTTGGGTGAGCATGTTCACGCCGAGCAAGGTTTGGAAGGTGTAGTAATCGTCATTGAACTTTTTCTTGAACTCATTGCGAATCTCGCGCAATTCGCCCGTAAAGTTCGAATGGCTAATCGCCACTTGGCTGACATTCATGTCCTTGCCCTGAGCCAGCGCGGTGGGCGTGCCCGTCACACCCGCGTAATACGCGTAGAGTGGGATTTTCATGCCTGAGTCATTCAGCGCCTTGACCAACAGGGTCATGTCGGTGCCCCAGTTGCCCGTGACGATGGCGTTGGCGCCAGAGGCCTTGATCTTGGCGATGTACGGGGCAAAGTCTTTGACTTGACCCAGTGGATGCAAGTCTTCACCGGCGATTTTGACTTCTGGGCGTTTGCGGGCGATGCCTGACTTGAAGAAATTCGCGACCTGTTGGCCGTGTGAGTAGTTTTGATTGATCAGATACACGCTGGTCACAGCCGGCTGATCTTTGATGTAGCTGGTCAAGGCTTCCATCTTCATTGAGGTGTCAGCGTCGAGGCGGAAGTGCCAAAAGCTGCACCGCTCGTTGGTCAGCGCTGGATCAACAGCGGCGTAGTTGATGTACACCACCTCTTTGCCGGGGTTGCGCTCGTTGTGCTTGTTGACCGCGTCAATCAACGCAGTGGCCGCACCTGATCCATTGCCTTGGGTGATGTAGCGAAAGCCTTGGTCGACGGCTGCTTTGAATGCATTCAAGCTCTCTTGCGGCGAGCCTTTGTTGTCAAAACCGACAAATTCAAGCTTGACACCAGCTGGGTTCTTAACACCAGCATAGCGTTCGGACACAAATTGCCAGCTTTTCAGCTGGTTTTGGCCCACGTTTGCAAAGGGCCCCGAAAAAGGATCGATGTGCGCAACGCGCACGGTTTCCCCTTTTTGAGCAAACGCCAAACTGGCGGCGCTGGCCAAAGCGGCAACAGCAAGGGTACGCACAACAGCTTTCATCGAGAGTCTCCACGATTGGAACTCGGCCTTGAATACAAGTTGGCCGAATTGGTTTCTGAACTGCGTGGAGACTACCCGCAATTGCGCCGTATCGAACCTCGGGAATGCCCGAGATTCAATCATTCGCTTCTGCCACTGCACTTGGTTTTGACACCTTCGCGACGAATCGCCCTCAAGCCGGCAGTCGGTAGTCCTTGAGCTGTTCGCGCAGTTTTGTCTTCAACATCTTGCCGGTTGCGCCAAGTGGGATTGCATCGACAAAAACCACATCGTCTGGGACTTGCCACTTGGCGGTTTTGCCATCAAAAAACGCGATCAGTTCGTCGCGGCTGACGGCCACTGCGGCCTTTTTAACGACCGCGATGATGGGTCGCTCGTCCCATTTTGGGTGGGCCACGCCGATGCAGGCCGCCATGGCCACGGCTGGGTGGGACATGGCGATGTTTTCGATGTCGATCGAGCTGATCCATTCGCCGCCGGACTTGATGACGTCTTTGCTGCGATCCGTTATCTGCATGTATCCATCTGGGTCGATGGTGGCGACATCACCGGTCGGGAACCAGCCGTCAACCAAGGGGTCACCGCCCTCGCCCTTAAAGTACTCGCGCACGACCCAAGGGCCTTTGACCAGCAAATCGCCAAAACTCTTGCCATCCCACGGCAGTTCCGTCCCATCGTCCGATACGATCTTCATGTCGACACCGAAAATCGCGCGGCCTTGCTTGAGTCGCACATCATTTTCTCAGCGTCGCTCAGGCCGTCGTGCTTGTTTTTGAGTGTGCAAAGTGTGCCAAGCGGCGACAACTCAGTCATGCCCCACGCATGCAACACCTCGACACCATAGGTGTCGTTGAAGGCCGCAATCATTGCGGGAGGGCATGCGCTGCCGCCGATGACGGTGCGCTTGAGCGTGCTGAACTTGAGCGAATTGGACCCCATGTGCCCAAGCAACATTTGCCAGACTGTGGGCACACCGGCTGCATACGAGACCCGCTCAGACTCCAACAACTCATAGATTGACTTGCCGTCAAGCGCCGGGCCTGGAAACACCAACTTGCAACCCACGAGGGCCGCCGAATAGGGAATGCCCCATGCGTTGACGTGGAACATTGGCACGACAGGCAGCACGCTGTCTCGTGCACTCAGGCTCATGACATCGGGCAGGGCCGCTGCGTAGGCGTGCAAAACGGTCGAGCGGTGCGAATACACGGCAGCCTTGGGGTTGCCGGTGGTGCCGCTGGTGTAGCAAATGCTTGACGCGGTGTTTTCGTCAAACGTCGGCCAGTCATAGCTTTGGGCACGTTGCCCCATCCAGGCTTCGTAGCTGTGCAAATTGGCGATACCGGTGTTGTCCGGTAGCTTGTCTGCGTCGCACATGGCGATGAAGTGTTTGACGGTGGTGCACTTGGGCGCAAAAGCCTGCACGAGTGGCAAAAACGACATGTCAAAGCACAAAACTTCGTCTTCGGCGTGGTTGGTGATCCATGCGATTTGGTCTGGGTGAAGCCTGGGATTCAGCGTGTGTAACACGCGCTCCGAGCCGCTGACCCCAAAGTAGATCTCCAAATGGCGGTAGCCGTTCCAGGCCAAAGTCGCCACGCGAGCGCCCTTGGCAATACCCAATGAGTCAATTGCGTGGGCAACTTGGGCCGAGCGCTTGGCAATGGTGGCCCAGTTGCTGCGGTGAATATCGCCTTCGACCCGGCGCGAAATGATTTCAGAGTCACCGTGGTGGCGGCTGGCAAACTCGATCAACGACGAAATCAGCAAAGGACCTTGCTGCATCAATCCAAACATGGGTGTCTCCTGTGGGTTAGTTTGCGAATCGTATCCGCACTCAGCCGACGACGGGTTGCCAATCAGTTGCCAATCAGTTGCCAATTGCTTCCAGCTCGCTCGCAAGGTCGGAGAGCGCGACCGCGCGAGGCTCGGAATCCAGCTCAACGACGACCAAATAGCCACGGTCAAACCCGTCCTTGGTGAACGCTTTGAGCAGTCTAAGTTGGTTGCTTTGCGTCATTTGCCCGGTGTCAGCGTCCCACGTTTCCATGACGACCAAGCAGCCGGCCGACGGGGTTCCGGGGTAGAAGGAGCGACCGCTGTAATTGTTTGAGTTGATTGTGGTGCCGTGGATGATCATCTCATCCCGCCCCGCCCGCCCTGCCAAATACGCCTCTTGAAACGGTGCGTAGCCGCGCCAACTCTGTGGCAACAAAGCGGTGTAGCGCTCATGCCCCCAAGTTACCGTACCCTGCGACGCCGCGGTGTGTTCAAAGTCTGCGACTGTGGCTTCAACCGGCACTCGAGACTCCAAATAGGGTGTTGGCCCGATCCATTTGTTGTTTGCAATGCCTGCCCCGACGATTGTGAACAGCCCCTGAGGCGTGTTGCCATTGGTCAAGGTGCCGGGCAACTCGGTGAGTGCCAGAGCCAATTGCGGCAGCGCAAAGTAGCTGCCGTCGTCGTTTCGCACAAATTTGCCATCTGCGCCCCGAATCATCACCAGTCCAAAGTGTTGTCGCCCCGTGCGCTGAAAGCTGTACACGACTGGCAGCCCGGCTTTGAATGGGGCGCGCAGCAACTCCAAAAGCGGCGGGCGAGCGAGTCCTGGCGCGTGATCAGCCAGCAATCTTTGCAGTGCCAAGAGCCTAGGCTCGCCGATGTCCGGGTCTTCAACCATCACGGGTTCTGTCGGAAAGGCGATTTTTTTAGCATCGCTAATGAATTTGCGATCCGTCTTCGAGGACTCTTGGGTGCCGCCGCGCATCAGCACATGGCTGGCGATGGCAAATTCGCGTGGCGTGGCGATGCGGCTCAATTGCGGGCGAACCAGCGGCGCGGCAAGTCTTGGCGCAATCGTGTGAGCGGCAGACAACACGCCACGCTGCTCGGCGGGTGTCATCTCGATCAGCTTGGGCAAAGCGCGCTCCAAAAGAGTCAGGCCCACAGCCTGTTCTATGCCAAAAAACTGCACGGCCCAAAGCGCCTGCGCGATCTGTGCAAAGCTCGAATCAAGCATCAACCCGGCCGAGATTTTGGCCCGCGCATCGGCCAGTTGCGCGTCAGAGCCCGCAGACGAAGCGATCGGTGCGACGAAATCAGCATGGGTGTACCGCGCAATCCGCTCGGGGGTTAGCTTGTCGCCAACGGTAGAACAGGCTGCCAGTGCAAGGCAACAGGCGGCAAGCCAAACTTTTCGCGTCCAAGTTGGAGGTGTCATGGCAAAGTCTTTCAAAAGGTGCTCAAAATCATACCAACAGGCTAATTTTATGCAAAATATGCCTCTGGTCAACGGATTCATTGGGTTCGTTGCTATCAAAAAGTAACTTTTTTTTGATGGGACAAATTCAATCGCGGTTCACGGGCGGGGACAATGCGTTCATGAATCCCCGTTTGACTTCCGATCCATGGCCTTGGCGCAACTCATTTGCAGAGTTGGGTGAAGCTTTTTACACCCGACTGCCCGCGCAGGGCTTGCAGCAGCCGCATTGGGTGGCGAGTAGCCCCGAGCTGGCCAGTGAACTGGGTTTGGGTGATGAGTGGCTTGCGTCGAATGAGGCACTGCAAGCCTTTGCCGGCAATGCTTTGCTGCCTGGTGCAGCGGTGGACCAAAGCCTCGCCAGCGTCTACAGCGGACATCAATTCGGTCATTGGGCGGGTCAGCTGGGAGATGGCCGCGCCTTGCTTTTGGGTGGTTTGCGGCGAAATCTGTCGTGGCCAGGCGTTGGCGCGGTTGATGAGGTCGAGATCCAGCTCAAAGGTGCCGGTTCGACGCCGTATTCACGCATGGGCGACGGCCGTGCGGTGCTGCGCAGCTCCGTTCGAGAGTTTTTGTGCTCCGAGGCAATGCACGGGCTGGGCATTCCCACCACGCGGGCATTGGCATTGGCGGGCTCGCCGCAGCCAGTTCGCCGCGAAGAGATCGAAACAGCGGCCGTTGTGGCCCGCGTCGCGCCAAGTTTTGTCCGATTCGGCCATTTTGAGCACTTTTCGGCGAATGATCAATTGAATGAGCTGCGAACACTGGCTGACCACGTGATCGCCCGCTTTTACCCTCAGTGCCGCGATGCCGCCCGACCCCATGCCGCCTTGCTCGAGGCGATATCGCAGCGAACCTGCGACACGATTGCGCAGTGGCAAGCGGTCGGTTTTTGTCACGGTGTGATGAACACCGACAACATGAGTGTGCTGGGTCTGACGATTGACTACGGCCCGTTCGGGTTTTTAGACGGCTTCAACCCGGATCACATCTGCAACCAGACCGACACGCAAGGCCGATACGCCTACAACAAGCAACCCAACGCCGCGTACTGGAACTTGTTTTGCCTGGGCCAGGCGTTGCTGCCGCTCATCGGCGACCAAGAACATGCAATCGCTGCGTTGGAGCCCTACCGCACGCGATTTCCAGCGCAGTTGCAGCGACTTTTGGCTGCCAAAATTGGCATTGGTGGCGATCAGGCGGCATCGCCTGAGTGCAAATCGGTCATCGATGCCTTGCTCAAACTGCTGGCGACCGAGAGGACGGATTGGACGATTTTCTTTGCAAGCTTCGCCCAAGCATTGGAGCCTGGCTCACGCGAGAATCTCGTGCGCGATCTGTTCATCAACCGCGACGGTTTTGATGCATGGTTGCTATCATATGTAGAGCATCAAACTCAATGGATACGGAGACCAAGTGCTGATTTTTCACTAAAATCGTCTGAAAATGGCTTTTTTGGGCTCCCCGAGGCCGTGCGCGTCGCTGCACACACGCTGGCCGCTCACACCAACCCCAAAGTGGTGTTGCGAAACCATTTGGCCCAAAATGCCATTCAACTCGCCGAAAATGGCGATTTCAGCGAAACCCACCGCCTATTGAGCGCCTTGCGAACGCCATTCATCGGCAGCGTTGGCGTGGAACAATACACCGCCCTGCCCCCGGATTGGGCGCAAACCTTGGAAGTGAGTTGCAGTTCATGAGTTTCAAAATCAGCAAGACCGACGAGCAATGGCGCGAGCATCTGGCGCTCAAAGGCGCAGAGCCAAAAGCATTTGACGTGACCCGCCACGAAGCTACTGAGCGCGCCTACTCGGGAAAATTGGAGTCGAACAAGGCCAGCGGCGTCTACACGTGCATGTGTTGCGACAAAGATTTGTTTGCATCAACGACAAAATATGAAAGCGGTTCGGGCTGGCCGAGCTTTTTTGACCCCATTGCCCCCGACGCGATTGAGACCAAAAAAGATGGCATGTTGTGGATGGTGCGCACCGAGGTGCATTGCCCCGATTGCGGCGCGCACTTGGGTCATGTGTTTGAAGACGGCCCCGCCCCTACCGGCCTGCGCTATTGCATGAACTCCGCCTCACTGGACTTCAAGCCCTCGAACTCGAGCTCAACGTCATCAGCCGCCGCATGAAGCAAATCCTAGACTTCGTCCCCATCGTTTTGTTTTTTGCGGCGTACAAGCTCAAAGACATCTATTTCGCCACTGCGGTGCTCATGGCAGCGACGGTTGTGCAGATGGGGATCATTTACGCAATCGATAAGTCGCTCACAACCATGCACAAGATCACCTTGGGCATGATCCTTGGCTTTGGCGCGCTGACTTTGTCACTGCACGACGAGCGATTCATCAAGTGGAAACCCACGTTTTTGTACGCCGGTATGGCCACGGTTCTGGGTGTGGCGCTTTGGGGCTTTGGCCGGAACCTAATTAGCAAGCTTCTTGGAAGCGCCTTGACACTACCTGACGCGCAGTGGCGTGTGCTGTGCATTGCATGGATCATTTATTTCTACTTCATGTCGGCGATCAACGGCTATGTGGCCGCGTATTTCTCGACCGATGCTTGGGTCAGCTTCAAGCTGTGGGGATACATCTTCCCCGTGGTGTTTTTGGGCGGGCAGGTTTTCTACATCGCCAAGTACATGAAGGAACTTCCTGAGCCACCGCAGGACAAAGCATCATGAGCGCAACAACATCAACCATCACCGCGCACGGCATTGAGCACACCTTGGTGTCGGCTCTCGCACCGCGTGAGATTGAAGTGCTCGACGAGAGTGCGGCACACATGGGGCACGCAGGCTCTGACGGCAGCGGATCGGGCACTCACTTTCGGGTGCGGATTGCACTGGCAGACGGCTCGCCCACAGCCAGGGTGGCGCGCCATCGGCTTGTGTATGATGCGCTGCACTTTGAAATGGCCAACGGCGTTCACGCCTTGGCCATCGAGTTTCTGGCTTGAAAAGTCACGGTGCAAACCGGTGACTCACATCGCTTATTTCGACTATTGCGGACTTAAATGAATAAATTAGCATTCAGCGCACTGGCTTTGGCCATTGGTGCACTCGTCGGCGGCGCTGCCGTTGCTCAAAACGTGGCCATCGTGAATGGCAAACCGGTGCCTTCGTCACGCGTTGACGTGCTCGCCGCGCAAGTTGCCAAGCAAGGCCGCCCCGTCGACGACGCGATGCGCAAGAACATACGCGAAGAAGTCATCAACCGCGAAATCTTCGTGCAAGAAGCGGCTGCAAAGGGCTTTGAGGCTGGCGATGAGTTCAAAGTGCAAATGGATCTGGCCCGCCAAAGCATCTTGATTCGTGAGTTGTTCGCTGATTTTCAGAAGAAAAACCCGGTTACTGACGCTGAAATCAAAGGCGAGTACGACAAATTTGTGGCTGCCAGCGGCGGTAAAGAGTTCAAAGCTCGCCACGTGTTGGTCGAAAAAGAAGAAGAAGCCAAAGCGATCATCGCCAGCTTGAAAAGAGGCGGCAAGTTTGAAGACATCGCCAAAAAGCAGTCGAAGGACCCTGGGTCGGGTCAAAACGGCGGCGATTTGGATTGGGCCGCGCCCGGCTCTTACGTCAAAGAGTTCTCAGACGCGATGGTCAAGCTGGCCAAGGGCAAGTACACCGAAGTGCCGGTCAAAAGCCAATTTGGCTGGCATGTGATCAAAGTTGACGACACCCGCGAAGCCAAACTGCCGACGTTTGAGCAAGTCAAACCTCAAGTTTCGCAACAACTCGAGCAAAAAAAGCTTGGTGACTTCCAAAGTGCACTGCGTGCCAAGGCCAAGGTCGAGTAACCGAGCTGTTTGGCGCACCAAAGGGCTCTCTCGGGAGCCCTTTTTCATGCCAATTTTCGACAGCGCTTAGATCGTGATGTACCAAATCACTGGGCCGTGGGCGATTCCGATCCAAACGGCCACGGCAAATCGCTGGCCACATGCAATTTTTCGAGTCAATCGGTGTCTGGTTTTAGCCTCAGCGCGACGCGACTCATGATGGCAGTGAACCCCGCAACACTCCAAAAAACGGCTTTTGCACCGAGGGCCGCGCCCGCAGCACCAAATCCGAGCGGCATGACGACACTGGCCAGGTTGGTGACGCCCATGCGAATGCCCAAGGCCTCGCCCATTCGGTGGGGCGGCGTGATCGCGTGCAAGGTGGTCAACATCATCGGTTGAACCGAACCCAAAACGATGCCAAGCATGACCGAGCCAACACCCATGAGGATCGGCATTTTCAAAAACGGATAAATCGCCAGCAAAAGCGCCGCCCCGAGCGTGACGCAAAAAATGACTTTCCACTCGATCAAGCGCTCGGCAACGACCGGCAATACCAGTCTCACCGCAGTCGCTGCAAGCGCAAAAGAACCGATGATGATGCCGATAGTTGCTGCCGAAAAGCCAAACTCGTGCCCCAAAATTGGCACCATGAAGCTGTGAACATCCCAAGCCGAGCTCAAGACCCAGTTCATGATGAGCAAATTGCGAAACCGGGGCACGCGCAGCAAATCCATGATGTGCGGCTTTTCGACTGGGGCATCAGAGTCAATGGCGACAGGGGTTCGCGTGTTGTCGACCACGCCCCGCACAAACGCCCACGTTAACAGCGGCAAAACCGCCATCGCCGCAAATGCCCACTGGTGCCCAAAGCGATCGATCAGCACACCGGCGAGTACCGGGCCAATGAAGTTCGAGATCGATGGGCCGACGCCCAGCCATGAATAGGTTTTTTTCAGTTCAGTCGGGCCGCTGGCGCTTCGACCCGCGAATCGCTGCAGGGCTACGACCGCAAAGCTCACCGATCCGCCACTGCCCAACGAAGCCAGACACAAGGTCAAATAGCTGGGGAAAATCGCTGCAATGGCGGTGCACGCGGCAGCAACTAACACGCAGCTGCCAACAATCAGCTTAAAAGCCACGCGATCAGCGAGTCGACCCGCATAGACCGAAAAGAAGACGGCAGTCAGGCCAAACATGGAGAACAACAAACCCACCTCAAACGCGCTTTGGTTCAAGTGCAGCGCATACAACGGACCCGCAACGCGTAAACCCGACATGGCGGCATGCAGGCAAACATGACCGCAAATGATCTTCAGCAAGACGTTCAAAGCTTGGACTCACCTTCAGCCAGCTCGATGCCAGACGCGCCGTCATCTGGCAACAGTGCTGCAATCCGTTCTTGCGGCAATGCCTCCACCGATTTGAGTGCCCGATACATCTGTCGGGTTCGTGCGTCGGCTTTGTCCAAGGTGTCGCTGGCTTTGCCAACCGATTTTTTAATCTCAACCACCCAAGCGCCAAACCGCTCAAACTCAGTCTTGACTGCGCCGAGCACATCCCAAACTTGACTGGCTTGTTGCTCCAGCGCCAGCGTTCGAAAACCCATTTGCAGCGCATTGAGCATCGCCAAAAGCGTAGTTGGCCCCGCCAGCGTCACACGGTAATCGCGTTGCAAGTTGTCCACCAAACCAGGACGGCGCAGCACCTCGGCATACAGACCTTCCGTTGGTAAAAACATCACCGCAAAGTCGGTTGTGAACGGCGGCGCCAAGTAGCTCTCGGCAATCGTGCGCGCTTCGCCTTTGATTCGTTGCTCAAGCGCTTTGCCTGCTGCTTCAGCACCGACCGCATCGGCCCGCTCCTGTGCATCGACCAAGCGCTCATAGTCTTCGCGCGGGAATTTGGCATCAATGGGTAGCCAAACCGGTTGTTCGCCGCTGCGCCCTGGAAATTTGATCGCAAACTCAACCCGTTGATTGCTTTTGGGGCGGGTTTCGACGTTTTTGGCGAACTGTTCTTGCGTGAAAACTTGCTCTAAAAGTGCGTGCAGCTGCACCTCGCCAAAAACGCCCCGGCTCTTGACGTTTGTGAGTACCTTGCGAAGGTCACCGACGCCCTGCGCCAAGCCCTGCATTTCACCCAAGCCTTTGTGCACTTGCTCGAGCCGATCGGCGACCAGTTTGAAACTCTCTCCCAAGCGTTTTTCCAATGTGGTTTGTAGCTTTTCGTCAACTGTGGCCCGCATTTGCTCCAGTTGGGCTTGGGTTGCGGTTTGCAAGAGCGTCAGTTGCGCATCCAAGGTTGTACGCACCTCTTGCAAACGCCGCGCATTGGATTCGCTGAGCGAATTGAGTTGGAGCGTCAACGTGTCAGAAGTGGCGCGTTGCAACGATTGCAGTTGGGTGCTGAGCGTGTCGGCAGTGCTCTTTTGCAGAGCTGCGATTTGGTTGCCCATGGCCTGCGCGAGTGCGTCAATTTGTTGATTCTGGGTGCGAGCGCTCTCGGCGGTGTGGGCTTGCAAGCTACCCGCAAAACCGGAAAACAACTGCGTGACTTCGGCTCGGCTTCGGCTGGCAGTATCGCCCACCTCTCGCCGCAGCGCAGCTTCGAGATGCTGCAACGTGAGTTGCAAATCTTGTGCTCGCACACCACCCGGCTTGCGCAACAGCACGACGATCACCAAAATGATGTTCAGTACCCCGACCAAGGCCACAACGGCCAGTGCAATTGCCAACGCGGTGGTGTCGATCACGCTCGCAGCGTCCGCCGTGACGGCATCGCCAGCACTTCGGGGTTGATTGGTGTTGGCGGGCGCTCGCCCGCAAAAAATGCGACTAAGTTGTCTGCCGCCAAGTTGGTCATCGCGCGCCTGGTCGTCTCGCTGGCGCTGCCAATATGCGGTGTCAGCACAACGTTTTTGCATGCCAACAGGCGCGGGTTAACTTTGGGCTCGCCCTCAAAAACATCCAAACCTGCGCCCAAAATGCGACCGGTCTGTAAGGCATCAGCCAACGCGTTTTCATCAATCAAACCGCCACGCCCGATGTTCACCAACGTTGCAGTGGGCTTCATCAAAGCGATCTCTGGCGCGCCAATGGTGTGGTGGGCCTCGCGGCTGTAGGGCAAGACAATCACAACATGATCGGCCTGAGCGAGCACTTGGGCTTTGCTGACATAGTTGGCGCGTAGTTCTGACTCGATGCTTGCGTCTAGCCTCGAGCGGTTGTGATAGATCAGCTTCATGCCAAATCCGAATACGCCTCGGCGAGCGACCGCCTGACCAATGCGTCCCATGCCCAGCACGCCCAAAGTTGCGCCGTGAACGTCGGTGCCATTGAATGCGTCGTAACGCCACTTATCCCACTGACCAGCTCTCAAGTAGGCCTCGCTTTCGCTGACACGGCGCGCGGTGGCCATGAGTAACGCAAAGCCCAAGTCGGCCGTGGTCTCAGTCAGCACGTCAGGGGCGTTGGTTGCGAGCACACCGGCTGCCGTCATCGCGGGCACGTCAAAGTTGTTGTAACCGACAGACATGTTGGCGCAAATTTTTAGCTGCGGACATGCAGCCAAAACGCCTGAGTCGATTCTCTCGCCACCGGAGGTAAACGCGCCGTCTTGGCCTTGCGCCTGTTGGACCCACTCGGCCTTGGTCCAAATCACGTCGGATGTGTTTTGCCGCAGCTCAAAATGGTTTTTTAGCCGCGCAATCGTCTCAGGAAATATCTCGCGGCTGACCAGCAGTGATGGTTTTGGGTTCATGGACCTACTTTTGTGAGGTAACGGGATTGGCAACAGTGGCCGAGGGTGTTTGCTGTGATGTGGCTGCTGCGGGTGCTTTTTTGCCGCGAAGCGCCTCGGGGTGCCATCCCCAAACGATCATCAACACGCCAAAACCGATCAAGTAGCCCACGACGATGTGCCACCCGGCTTTGAGCCATGCGCCGACGTTCTTTGCTTGGGGATACATATTGGAAAGCGCAACACCGGCCGAACTGCCAAACCAAATCATGCTGCCCCCAAAACCAACGGCATAAGCCAAAACACCCCAGTCGTAGCCGCCTTGGCGAATGGCCAGCGCCGTCAAGGGGATGTTGTCAAACACAGCGCTGACAAAACCCAATCCCAGCGCGCTGTACCAGCTCGCAAGTGGCAGTGCCTCTACCGGCATCATCGACGCGCACATCACCAACGACAGCAAAAAGACGGTGCCCTTGAGTGCTTCGGGCAGCAGCGACCACGTCGGTTGCCGCCAAGGCGAAGTCACCAAGATCGCCACCCAAACAGCAGTGCCAATCACTGGCACACGATCAAGCACCGCCGGGTTGTTGATGTTGAACCAAATGTTTGCTCCGATTGCGGCCAACAAAATGATGGCGACAATAGCCAGGCGAGGCATTTCAATGCGTACGCCGACTTTTGCGTCTTTCATGATGGGCTGGTAGGCGTGTTGCTGGCGGGCGGCAAAGTAGCCAAAAAACAAGAGTGCTGGCACCGCAGCGATGTAAGCGGCCAGCACTTGGGTTGGCGCTACCCCTGCGATCCACATCATGGTGGTGGTCGTGTCACCCACGACCGAGCCAGCGCCGCCAGCATTGCTGGCGGCGACGATGGCTGCCAAAAACCCAATGTGCACCCGTTTTTGATACAAAACCGAGGCCATCGCACCGCCGATCATCGCTGCCGCGATGTTGTCCAAAAAGCTGGATAGGAAGAACACCAAAACCAGCATGACGAACCCGCCCTTCCAGTCGTCAGGCAAGTAGTTGGGCAGGATCGCAGGTATTTCAGACTTTTCAAAATGGTCGGCAAGCAAGGCAAAGCCCAACAACAAGCCCAGCAAATTGGCCAGCGTCACCCACTCGTGTCCCAAATGCGCGGCAAACGAAAAGTTCGTGAACCCCAGCTTATAAAGAACGATCACCGCCATCCCGGCCAATGCAACGTGCAGGGTTTGACCATGAAACAGCGCCACACCCAAGAGCGTGAGTGCAAAGAAAATGAATTCAACGGGAATGCCGACAACGGTCATGAAAGACTCCGGATCGTGAATGGTTCTAGGGCCATGACAATATCGCGAATTTACGGCGCTGGAATGTCAAATACTTGGCGAAGGTACGCCAAATAATTGGCATCGTCACACATGTTTTTATTGGGTGTGTCGGACAGTTTTGCGACCGGTTGTCCATTGCACTCGACCATTTTGATGACGATTTGCAATGGGATGTGACCCGGCGGGTCGCCCAAATCGTTGGTCAGGTTGGTTCCAATGCCAAACGCGAGTTGGCAGCGCCCCCGAAAGCGCTCGTACAGCTCAATCGTGCGAGGAACGGTCAGCCCGTCTGAAAAAATCAAAATTTTGGTTCGTGGATCAACCCGGTTCTTTTCATAGTGCGCGATCAGGTTCTCCCCCCAAGAAAATGGGTCGCCGCTGTCGTGCCGTGCGCCATCAAACAACTTGCAAAAGAACATGTCAAAGTCGCGCAAAAACGCGGCAATGCCGTACACGTCCGACAACGCGATGCCCAAGTCGCCCCGGTACTCCTTCGCCCACGACTCAAAACCGAACACTTGGCTGTCACGCAAACGCGGCCCCAGCGCTTGGCAGGCCTGCAAATACTCATGCGCCATGGTTCCCAGCGGCGTGAGGTTCAGGCGCATCGCCAAAAATACATTGCTGGTGCCTGCCAACTGCTGCGTTGGCCCCAAGCGCGCAATCAACACCCGCAACACCTCTTCGTGCCACGCCTTGGAGTAGCGACGGCGGGTGCCATAGTCGGCAATCTTCAGCGCGGCGAGCCCCGGGCCTTGAAGTTGGTGAATCTTGGCTTCCAAGCGCTCGCGCCCTTGCGGCAGCGCGTCAACGGTTGCGGCATGCTTGAAATACACCTCGTTGATGATGGCCAACACCGGGATCTCAAAC
Organism: Comamonadaceae bacterium; assembly: GCA_031421855.1. Lineage (GTDB taxonomy): Bacteria > Pseudomonadota > Gammaproteobacteria > Burkholderiales > Burkholderiaceae_C > JAAFHN01. The sequence goes on along the minus strand of JANOPN010000193.1, from coordinate 7,916 downwards.
AAAATCGTGTGCAACCACGGGCCTTCGATCGTCAGATCAAGCGTGCCGTCAGCCTGCGGCTTGATCTGAACGTACTTGTCGTTGAGTTGAAACAAGCCCAAAAAGTCGACAAAATCGCTTTTGATGAAGCGCAGCGAGCTCAAATAAGCAAGCTCTTCTTCTTGAAACCGCAAACTGCACAACTTGCGAATCTCGGCGCGAACCTCGTTGGCGTGTTGCGCCAAGTTGATGCCAGGGTTGCGGCACTTGAACCGATACGCCACCTGCGCCCCAGGAAACTGATGCAAAACCACCTGCATCATCGTGAACTTATACAGGTCCGTGTCGAGCAGGCTGGTGATGATCATGGCTTGATTATCCGTGTGGAACTGCCCAACAAGCCCGCATCACCCCACCCGCCCGGACACCAAAGTCACAACCTGATCGGCCAGCGGGCGCACGGCGTCGTGTTGCTCGGCAATGATGAGCGACACGCCCTCGGCTTTGAGTTGGGCCAAGGCTTGGACGATGGCGTCGACCAATACTGGCGAGATGCCTTCGCAGGGCTCGTCGAGCAAGATGAGGCTGGGCTGGGTCATGAGCGTGCGGGCAATCGCAAGCATTTGCTGCTCGCCGCCGCTCATTTGCGCTGACGCCCGATTGAGCATGGGTTTGAGTGCTGAAAACAAGCCTACGCAACGCTCGAACTGGTGTTCGATCTCGCTTTTGCTGCCCGTTGCAGCGATGCGCAGATTTTGTTCAACCGTGAGCGCGTCAAACAGCCGACGGTCTTCAGGCACCCAGCCTATGCCCGCTTTGGCGCGCTGGTAGGGTTTGAGTGGATTCAGGTCGATGACAGCGGAGTCGGCGCTTTTTTGATAGCAACAAATCGAATGAACACGGGGACCAGAGCCCGAAATCGCCTGAAAAAGCGTGCTTTTGCCAGCGCCATTCAGCCCTTGGAGCAACACACATTGGCCGGCTTGGATATTCAGGTTGACATCAAAGAGCGCTTGGGCTGAGCCCCACCAAGCGTTGAGGTTTGCAATGCGCAAAGCCGCATGACCGATTGGGGTTTGAGCCTTCGGCGTTGGGGTTGCCGCAGCCCCCGTGCCGAGGTAGCGGCTCTGTACCACGGGGCTCGCCGCGATCTCATTGGCGGTGCCGTTGGCAACCAATTTGCCGTCGATCAGCACCAAAACACGGTCAGCAACGCCAAACACCGCATCCATGTTGTGCTCGGTGTAGAGCACCGCAACGCCCGACGCAGCCAATTCGCGTACCAAGGCCATGAGGCTGTGGCGCTCGTCTGCCGCCAGCCCGGCTGCGGGCTCGTCTAGCAGCAACAATTGTGGGTTTGCAGCCAACGCCATGGCCAACTCGAGCCGCTTTTTTGCGCCGTAGGGCAAATCCAGTGCCCGAGCATCTTTGAGAGCCGATAAGCCGACTTTTTGAAGCAAATCCAGCGTTGGTCGCCGATTCTGTTGACTCAGCAGCTCTACATTTTGTAGCACCGTGAGCGACTCAAACACCTGCGCAACTTGAAACGTGCGCGCAACGCCAGCATTCACTCGCGCAAGCGCCTTGCCGTCGCCCAGGGCTTTGCCCATCCAACTCACTTGGCCGCTGGTGGGAGCGATTTGCCCCGCAATTGCACCAAAACACGTGCTTTTACCCGCGCCGTTGGGGCCGATCATCGCCACGCATTCGCCGCTTTTGACCTCAAATGACACGCCGTCAACGGCGCGCACGCCGCCGTAGTGCTTGGTTAGACCGGTGACGACCAAGCTCATGGTCGTGCCCCGGTCGGGCGGCGCAGCGTCAAGCTCAGCAAGCCAGACGGTGCCAGCACCATCATCACCATGATCAGCACGCCAAGAGCGCCCTTCCAGTACACAAACCCGCGCCCCAGCTCAGCGGTGAGCAGACTCAGCACGCCCGAGCCCAGCGCAACGCCCCAAAGCTGGTGCACGCCGCCCAAAAGCACCACCAACAGCGCATCAACCGATGTGGCAACGGACGCTGCCGTCGGAAACACGGCACCTTTGTGTGCGGCCATGAGCGCGCCCGCGAGCCCCGCCCCAACGGCCGAGACCAAAAACGCGCCGTAGCGCAACCACCCGACATGCAAGCCCGAGGCAGCTGCGCGCAGCGGCGCATCGCGGCTGGCTTGCAAGGCCTGACCCAAGCGGCTTCTTGCGCCGATGAACATGGCAACGAGCCCCAGCGCCGCAATTGCGGCCAAGACGAGGTCAAACGCGAGTCGGCTCTGGGGGTTGACCCAGTCCAAGCCGATCAACCCGTTGTCGCCGCCCGTGACGCCAATCCACTGCGTCGCACCGGCCCACACCACTTGGGCCAATGCCAATGACAACATCGCCAAATACACGCCCGAGCTGCGCACCACCAAGGCACCAAACACCGCCGCGACCGCAAGGGCGAGCAGGCAGCCGTTAACAACCGCGAGTGCCAGCCCGCCACCGATGTGCACATGGGTCAAGGCCGCACCGTAAGCGCCCAATGCAAAAAACGCCGCGTGGCCAAAGCTCACCACACCACTCAGCGCCATCATCCATTGCAAACTGAGACCAAAAATCATCAAAATCAGAGCGTCCGCTGCGACCGCGCGCCAATATTCACCTCCGAACACAGCGGCAAGGAGCATCCCAGACCACAACACAAACGCTACTGAATGCATAGCAACCGATTCAATGGATTCAGTGACCACCTTGAATATTTGCGCTTTTTCTCGAGGTGCAGCTCCCACGGGCGATCCCATGAGGCCTTCGGGCCGCACGATCAACACCAGCGCCATGGTGACGAACACCAAAACCAAGGTCGCTTGCGGAAAAAACGTCACCCCGAGCACATGAATTGCGCCAATCAACAGCGCGGCGAAAAACGCCCCACTCACGCTGCCCAGCCCGCCCGTGACGACAACAACAAATGTCTCAACCACAATGGTGACGTCCATTTGCAATTTGGCCGGTTCGCGCGGCAACTGCAATGCGCCGGCCAGCCCGGCCAGCGCGCAGCCAAGTGCCACGGCCCCAAGCATCAACGGGCGCGGGTTGATGCCCAACGCGTCCAACATGCCACGGTCAGCCGTGGCCGCCCGCACCTGAGCGCCCCAACGTGTGCGGGTGAGTAAGCCATGCAAAGCCGCCCAAACCAGCGGGCCAAGTGCGACTAAACCTAAGGAATACACCGGAAAAAACTGCTCGCCAATCTCAATTGACCCCTTGAGCCCCGGAAAACGCGGCGCAAAAACCTCGTCGGGTCCAAAGGCAAACAGCATCGCGTCGTGCATGACCAAGGTCAGCCCAAAAGTCGCCACCAGTTGATACAACTCGGGCACGCCGTGCATTCGCCGAAGCAACACCAGCTCAACCAAAGCCCCCAAACACCCGCTGGCCAATGCCCCAATGAGCATGGCCCCCGCGTAGCCCCAAGCGCTCTCCCCCCAAGCGGGCAGCCAAACCGAGACCACATGCGCAGACAACATGGCGCCCAGCATGAAAAAACTGCCATGCGCAAAATTGACAATCCGCGTCACGCCAAAAATCAGCGTCAAGCCAGACGCCATCAAAAACAACGTGCTGGCATAACTCAGCGCGTTGAGTATTTGGATGGCTGAATCGAGCAAAGTCATGACCAGATCCGTGAGCTCAATGCAACACGGCCAAGTGGTCAACACCCATGAGTCGGGCGCAGGCCATCAGTCGTTTGTCAGCACTCCACAGCTTGGTGTTCGGCGTGATTCGTGCAGCAGTCAGCAAGTGGGCATCGACATACCCAACCCCTCGCCCATGCAGAGCGTTGGTTTGAACCGCGAGCATCACGTGCGCATGACTCACCGTTTGCGCCGTTGGCAGCTGATACAACAACTCAAGCGCTTGCTCGCGCTGCCCCGCATTGCCCAAAGCCAATTCACCGATGATCATGTCATGCACCAGCACGCGACCATCACGCAGCAACCCCGCCAACTCAGGCTGGCCCGCTCGAAAGAAGTCAATCCAAACGGCGGTGTCGACCAACACCCAGTTCACAACTTCGCTTTGGGGATTGATTCAGATGCCATCGGGTCGGCCGGCCTGTCTTCGAGTGCTTCACTTGGCTTTGAGCGGCGTCGCGGCGAGGGTTCAAAATCGGGCATGGTGCCGCCCAGCAGCGAGAGCCGACGCGCTGCCTCGCGCTCGACGAGAGACTTCAGTGCCAAACGCACCAGTGCTGCGCGCTCTGAGATGCCGGTCAAAGCGATGGCTTTTGCCAGCAAGTCGTCATCAATCGACAAAGTTGTTCGCATCAGTTGACTCCGGTTTCTGCCTTGATTGTCGCATCACGATTGCGCATCATTCGATGCAAAATTCCATGCCGATCGCGATGCCCAACACAATCAGGACTGACGCAAAATTGTTCCAGCAAGGCGCTGCGACGACGACAGTGCAGGTAGCACGGCTAGGAGCTGCAACGCCGCTGGGGCGGTTTTGCGTAAGTCCTGACAATGTCTCAGTCCAACCAAGTCGTGAACTCAGTCGCTTCGACCCGCGACGTTTGAAAGGTGTTCACCAAGGCTGACTCGTCTGCGTAGCCCAGCGACATGCCGCACACCAGCATTTCCGTGTCTTTCGCGCCGATGTGCGGCAACACGAGTTGGCTGAAACCGTTCCAGGCGGCTTGCGGGCAGGTGTGCAGGCCCCGGGCGCGGGCTGCGAGCATGATGTTTTGCAAAAACATGCCGTAGTCAACCAAGCTGCCACGACCCATGACGCGGTCAAGCGTGAACATCAAACCCACGGGCGCGTCAAAGAAGCGAAAGTTTTGCTGTTGCTGGGTGTGCATGGCCGCTTTGTCGCCCTTGCCGATGCCCAGCACGCCGTAAAGCCCAAAACCGCAGGCGCGGCGCCGGTCGATGTAGGGCGACACCCATTTCTCGGGGTAATAGTCATAGGCCTCGGCTTGCGCCAGGCTTGGGTCAGCGCTTTGAGCGTCGTGTTGGGCGCAAACGGCCTTGACCAAGGCGTCTTTGCTTTGGCCTTGCAGCACATACACCGACCACGGCTGGGTGTTGGTGCCGCTGGGCGCGCGGGCGGCCGTTTGCAGCAAGTCTTGCAGCAGCTCGCGCGGCACAGGCTTGGGCAGGTATGCGCGGCACGAGAACCTCGACGCCATCGCGGCATTGACGCTGGCGGGGTCGCTGACAACGGTTGAAACTTGAGTCATTTGGGTGATGAAGTGGGTGAGGAAGTGAGTGAGGAAGTGAGTGGGGACTGGATAAATAGTGTGTTCAGTGCCGCACGCAATTCAGCCGGCATGCTGATGCTGCTGCGCGAGGATCGGTCAACGAAAACATGGACAAAATGCCCCGCCGCAGCGCTGGTTGCGGCCCCAGCGGCGAACACGCCTAGCTCAAAGCGCACGCTGGCGTTGCCCATGTGGGCCACGCGCAGGCCAATCTCGACGTTCTGCGGAAACGCCAGCGGCGCAAAATAATTGCACTGGGTTTGCACGACCAAGCCAATCACCGCCCCGGCATGAATGTCCAACACGCCTTGGCGAATGAGCCAGGCATTGACGGCCGTATCAAACCAGTTGTAATAAACAACGTTGTTGACATGCCCATATGCATCGTTGTCAGACCATCGCGTCGTGATTGACTCAAAGCATGCATAGGCAGCGCGCGACTCGGGTTGGGGTTTCTTTGACATGGGCCTTAGTTTATCGGGCGGCTGGCGCTGCGGTGTGGTCAGCTTGCCAAGCGTCCCACGACCGTTTGGCCTCTTCGACCGTGGCTTGCTGCACCTGAACGGTGGTTTGAATGTCGCGCCCGTAGCCGCCGGCCATCGCAAAGGCCAGCGCAATGCGCCGCTCGCGCGCCCAGGCAAACACGCGGGTGTCGCGTGCCCGCAAGCCGTCAAAACTGAGCTTGAGTCGCCCCAACCGGTCGCCCTCGTGCGGGTCAGCCCCCGCCAAGTAGATGATGAGTTGCGGCTCAAACCGCCGACTCATGGCCTGCAGCGCGCCGTCAAGCGCAGCGAGATACGGCTCGTCGGTGCAGCCGTCTGGCAAATCCACGTCGAGGTCGCTTGCCGTTTTTCTAATGGGAAAGTTCTTCTCGCCGTGCATCGACAAGGTGAACACGGAGCTGTCATTCGTGAAGATGCTCGCCGTGCCATTGCCTTGGTGAACGTCCAAGTCGATGACCGCGATCCGAAGTGGGGTTGACTGAGTGCCCGCAGCCTCGGCTTGCACCAAGCGTGCCGCCACTGCGGCATCGTTGAACACACAAAACCCGCTGCCTGTGGTCTGGCTGGCGTGGTGCGTGCCGCCAGCCAAGTTGCCAGCCACACCGTCTCGCAGCGCCGCTCGGCAGGCCTCAATCGTCGCACCCGTCGAACGCCGCGAACGCTCCACCATCTCGGGCGACCACGGAAACCCAATCTCTCGCATCGCCGCCGCGCTCACCTGGCCGCTGGCAATCGCCTCAATGTAGCTCGGGCTGTGCGCCAAAGCCAACTCGCTATCGCTGCCCGCAGGAGCCTCAAGACAGCGCACGCCAGGCAACTCGGCTGCAACCCAGTTGCGCAACAAAGCGTACTTGGCCATTGGAAATCGATGCCCCGGCGGCAGTGGCAATACAAAGTGATCGGCGTAAAAAACATCCATTGCAGGGTCGTGACTAGAGCATTCAATCTAAAGATGCTGCACCGCAGCAAAAAGTGCTTGCAAAGATTCGCGCAAACCCTAAACTACGACACATTGCTGCACCGCAGCATGATTTGTAACCAACCACTGGAGTTTGACATGCTGAACCTTGACCAATTTGCCGCCGCCCAAAAAACCCAATTCGACGCGATGTTTGGCCTGGCCACCACCGCATTTGAAGGTGCTGAGAAGCTGCTTGCCCTGAATGTTGCCACGGGCAAAGCCCTCATGGGTGAGTCAGCCGAAGCCTTCACCAGCGTGATGTCGGCCAAAGACCCAGGTGCTCTGCTCGCTTTGAGCACCGCCCAAGCCCAGCCATCGGTTGACAAAGCCATGGCTTACGGCCGCCAATTCATGGACATCGTGACGGAGACCGGCACCGAGCTGGCCAAAGCCACCGAGGGCCAGGCCGCCCTGCAACAGCAAGCGTTTGGCGCGTTTGTTGACGCCGCCCTCAAAAACGCCCCAGCAGGCACCGAGTCAATGGCATCGTTCGTTAAAGGTGCCATGAGCGCCCAAAACAACGCCCAAGCCGCCATGCAAAAAGCCGTCAAACAAGCCAGCGACATGGCCCAGCAAAGCTTTGAAGCCGCAGCCGCACAAGCGACAACTGGCATGAAAGCCGCAACCGCCAAGAAGCGTTAATTCAACCTTGAAACGGCAGTTGACCGCTCGGCTCTCTCTATCAGTGTCTGATGTTGCTTCGTTTTTTGGCTTCCAACTTGCTCACCCGTTGGGTGACGGCGCTACACGCCCGATTGAGCCTGCCTTGACCCGCCCAGCGTCGTTGCTCCGCCTTGCGCCCAAAGGGGCGCCGCGTTGTCGCGCCTTGCTGGGCAGGCCAATCCAGGCCCACTCGGGCGCGTTCAACTGCTGTTTCAAGGTTCCAACGCCAGTACGACTTAAGAGGCACAAAGTTTTACAAATTGAATCGCTTTTGTAGAGCCAAAGCCCTACACAAACGCACTGGTTTACCCTAGACTTGACGTACGAGTGAGGTGAAATATTCAACTCACCAACGATTGTCTCCTCGGGTCCCTGGGAATTTGATTCGTCGGACCCCTTAATAGGCCAGATCTTCGGATCTGGCCTTTTTTTTGGCCGGTTCTCAGGCTAGCCCGCATATTTCATCGTGACGGCATCCTGCGCGCCCCGCAGCGGGATGCAGCGGCGAGCCGCATGCCGCGTCAGGGGCTCAATGCCCCTGCAAGGCAGGCGGTGCGGCGCGGCGC
>JANOPN010000192.1:0-2586 GCA_031421855.1 Comamonadaceae bacterium | reverse complement strand
AAGCCGACCCAGTCGCCATTTTGCGTTTGAGACAGGCGCCATTCAGCACATACTCCCCGGTTTAATGTCTCTTTTGTCTCGATGAACGCTGCTTCGCAAATCAACGCGGCCCGCTCTGACCTCCTCACTGGGACCTTGTTTGCTATGCTCGCGGGCGCGGTTTGGGGGTTGGTTTTCGTCATCCCGCTGTTGCTGCCGGACTACCCGGCGGCTTGGTTGTCAGTGGGGCGCTATGTTGCTTTTGGCTTAATTGCCCTGCCCATCGCCTGGTTTGATCGCAAGGCCTTGCTCGCTTTGACTCGCAGCGATTGGCTTGAAGCGCTCAAATTGTCTGCCGTGGGCAATTTGCTTTACTACTTGCTTTTGGCTGCGGCGATTCAGCGCGCGGGTGGGCCGCTGCCGACCATGATCATTGGCACCTTGCCCGTCGTCATCGCCCTGTGCGCCAACGCCCGAAGCCCGGCGCGCGATGGGCAACTGCCATGGTCGCGTTTGGGGCCGTCGCTGGCCATGATCGCAAGCGGCATTGCCTTGGTCAACTACGCTGAAATGCAGCAACTGCGAGCTGAAACCGCGGGTGCGGTCGATTGGTCGCGCTACGGCATGGGTGCGCTCTTGGCCATTGGCGCGGTCGTGTGCTGGACTTGGTACCCGCTTCGCAACGCCGATTGGCTGCGCGAACACGCCACCAACCACTCAGCCACTGACTCAGCCACTGACTCAACCCGTGCTCAGCCGCCGCGCAGCCCTCGCACTTGGGCTACCGCGCAAGGGGTCGTCACGTTGCCGCTGGCCTTGGTCGCTGGGCTTGCGTTTTGGGCGTGGAGCGTGCTCACCAACCAGACCTTTGCCCTGCCTGGTGGCCCAACGCCTGAGCGATTTGTGCTCCTCATGCTCGCTGCGGGCTTGCTCGCCTCATGGCTGGGCACCCTGTGCTGGAACGAAGCCAGTCAGCGTTTGCCCACCCACTTGGTGGGTCAACTCATCGTGTTTGAAACCCTTGCCGCCTTGGCCTACGCCTTGATTTTGCGAGGCGTCGCCCCCAGCGCCTTCACCTGGGCAGGCATGGCCTTGCTCTTCGCAGGCGTGCTCTGGGCGCTGCGGGCGGTGCCAGTTGCCCAATCATCCGTCGCAGCTGAGTCAATTGAAAAATGATAGCAATGAAGTCAATGAATACGGTGACCAACGACCAATTCGTCCATAAAATGTCGGTTTTGATGTTGAAAATGACCTCAAAAGGCGCATCACACATGAAACCCCGATTCAAGCCCGCCGTGCTCGCAGCCGGGATCAGCTTCACCGCCTTGACGGGCAGCGCGGCTTGGGCCCAGCCTGCCGCTGCGGGCGTGAAGCCACAAACGGTTGCCAATGGTTTGCAGCACCCGTGGGCCGTCGCGTTTTTGCCTGACGGGCGGTTCTTGGTGACTGAGCGCCCCGGCCGCTTGCGCCTCATCGAGGCCGACGGACGCGTGAACGCGCCGATAGCTGGCGTGCCTGCGGTCGCAGCGAGCGGGCAGGGTGGTTTGTTGGATTTGATTTTGGACAGCGATTTTGAGCGCAACCGAACGCTGTACTTTTGTTTTGCCGAACCCGGCGCAGGCAACACCAACAGCACGGCGCTCGCCCGCGCCAAACTCTCGGCTGATCGAACCCAGCTAGACGACGTCAAAATCATCTTCAGCCAAAAGCCCAAAGTGGCGAGCGGACTGCATTTTGGGTGCCGCATCGTCGAAGCCCGCGCACCGGGGCCGGGCGGCAAACCCACCGGACTGCTGTTTTTGGCTCTCGGTGAGCGCTACAACCGCGCACCAGACGCACAAAAACTAGACAACCACCACGGCAAAGTCGTGCGCGTGGGCAAAGACGGCACGATTCCCGCAGACAACCCGTTTGCCAAACCAAGCGTTTTGCAGCCCGACGCCCTGCCTGAGATTTGGAGCTACGGGCACCGCAACCCGCAAGGCGCAACGTTGTCGCCAGACGGCGTGTTGTGGGTACATGAGCACGGCCCGCAGGGCGGCGACGAAATCAACCTCCCCAAGCCCGCTCTCAACTACGGCTGGCCCGTCATCACCCATGGCGAAAACTACGGCGGCGGCAAGATCGGCGCGGGCATCAGCGCCAAGGCGGGCATGGAGGCACCGCTGCACTTTTGGGTGCCGTCCATTGCGCCGTCAGGCATGGCGTTTTTGACCAGCGAGCGCTATGGAAAAGCTTGGACAGGCAATCTGTTTGTCGGCGCACTTCGCGCAGCCTTCCTCAACCGAATCGAACTCAGCGAGCCATTCAAAGGCGAAGTGCGACGCGAGCACAAGCTGTTGGACACTTTTGGCGAACGCATCCGCGATGTCCGCCAAGGGCCAGATGGGCTGCTGTACATCTTGACCGACAGCCCCACGGGTCAACTGATCCGTTTGTTGCCTGCGGGGCAAGTTCCATAACACTTTTTTGGGGGTTTTTGGCACTTGATCTCCGTATTCATTGAGTTCGTCGCTATGAATTTTGATTGACGGTGCAGTTCAACGCGGAGGCGCAGAGGCCGCAGAGTGCTGAGAAGAGCGTTATGAGGCGGTTTCGGGGCTGTTC
>JANOPN010000191.1:0-4392 GCA_031421855.1 Comamonadaceae bacterium | reverse complement strand
TGGAAGACTACCAATCACGCTTCGCCAAGCTGCGGCCCTTGCTTGAGCAGCCGATGCCGCTGGAGAATGCCAGTGATGCGGAGCGCAAGGCGTTTGCTGATGCGGTGCTGGGGTCGCCAGTCCTCAGCTTGCGACATAAGGAGCAAATTGCCAGAACTTTCACAACATGGAGCCAAAGCGAGCTTGATGAGCTGACCAAATTTCTCGCAGTAGGATCAGAATTTGTGTCGTTCCTTGCTTTCAGGGATGATGTAGAGCCATTGGTTAGCTGCGTCAGGAGCGGGGATATATTCTTCGACTTGCCGGAAGTCGAAGGCGCAATGAGGCAAATCGACGCCGCGTTCGACCACGCTTCCTCGGCGTACCTACTGGCAATTTGCCTATTACTAGTCAAGCATCCAACGGCAGCGGACCTCGCTGCTTCACGCGTCATCGCCTGCATCAATCGCAAGCTGCTTTCTGCACGCGTTTCGGAGCTGCTTCTCGATCTGATCAGCGAGAATTCCAACGCTGCTACGGCTGAAGAGTTGTACGCCGTGTACATCAGGCTTGCGCCCGAAAATGCAATGCTGCGAAAGAGATGTGGCGACCTGCTGCAAGACCGCTTCTCCCGCTTTGAAGAAGCAGGAACCGCGTACCGCCAAGCGATAGCACTTAACCCGAAAGACGCTTCTTCTCACGCCAAGCTCGGTCGCATTTTGGCGCGCACCGGGCGTGAAGCCGAAGCGCGTGAGGCCTATCGCAACGTACTAGCTTTGCTCAAAGCGAAACCTGAGCAGCGTAATTCATCGCCCTACCTCGCCCTGCAAGCCCACTTGTTTTTGGGTGGGTTGCCGGACGCCGAAAACGCCCTATCAGACCTGTGCGAGCCGCTTGGCAAAGACAGCAACGATGTCAGCACCCTCTTTCGTATAAATAAACAAGTCCGCGAATGCCTAGCCCTAGGGCTGGGCCTTGCGTTGGCCGACCTGATGGCCAAAAACCCGCATGCCCAGCTGTTAAAACCCATCGAGCTCGCGCTGCGCACCTCAAGCGGGCAAGCCGATGCGCTGCTGGAACACCCAGCCGAGCTGCAGGCCCTGGCCCAAGAAATTGCAAAAGGTTGGATTCCAAAATAGCCAACTACAGCGCGCCGCAATCCCACGCCCACCGCAGCCGCCGAACTCGTGAGTGAGCCCACCGACGTGTGGCTTGGCGCGCTCGGTTTGGTGGCACAACGCATCACCCAGGGCGTGCAACGCCAACTTGACGAGCGAGCGCTTCGCTTGGATCAACTCGCCCAGCGCGTGGGCAGACCCCAAGGTGGCGTGCAGCGATTTCGGTTGCAACTGGAGCGACTCCAGGGCAGGGCGCGCCAAGGGGTGCTATTGAAACTACAGCATCAAACTCAACAAATCCGGCGACCAGAGCTTGATTTCATTCAAAAAGCACGCCAATTCATCGTTCAAAAGCAATTTCGACTCGACACCTTGGCCGCACGCCTCGATGCCCTCAACCCTTAGCACGTGTTGGCGCGGGGCTACGCCATGATCACGTCGACAAAAGGTCATGCCATCACGTCGGTTGCATCACTTCATGGCGGGCAACATGTGGTGGCGACATTGAGCGACGGTCGGGTTGGCATGGTCGTTGGCCCCTGATTCGGTTTCACAAAATTCGAATTTCGTAGTACAATTTTGAAATGAACACGATCATTGGTGCTGAACAATTTGTCAGTCTACGCTTGGGTGCGTCGGATGCCCAACTCATGCGCGTGCTGCACGAGCGCACGGGTTTGAGCAAAACCGACATCGTCAAGCGGGCCTTGCGCTTGATGGCAAGTCAGTCGCAAGATGTCGAACAAGTGGGTTTGTACGAGCTTGGGCGGTCATTTTTTGGCAGGTACGGCGATGCGACGAGGCAGTCTGCGGACATCAAGTCAATCGTGCGGCAGCGCATGATCGATAAGCGGATAGCCAGCGCGCTGGTGCAGGAATCTCCGCCCAAATGAGCCAAGCCTTGGTTAACGTGCTGTGTGACAGCGGACCACTCGCAGCACTGTTCAACAAAGCAGACAGCTATCACGACCTGTCGATTGCGTTTTTTAAGCGACGTGGCGCAACAGTGCGGTTGTTAACGACCTGGGAGGTCATCTCAGAAGTCATGTATTTCTTGGATTTCAGTGCCCATGCTCAGGCTGATTTGCTCACTTGGTTGCACGAAGGGGTGTTGCACGACCGCATCCGCATAGAAGCTTTGAAAGTGGATGATCTGCTTGGGCTGGCCGCCATGATGCGTAAATACGCAGACCGGCCGATGGATTTGGCCGACGCATCGCTAGTTTGGCTGGCCAACAACAGTGAGGTAACGGACATCATCACAGTCGATCGCGCTGATTTCGCGGTTTATCGCACCAACAAGCGGCGGGCGTTCAAAAACGTGTTTTCTGTTTGACAGTGGCGGCTGCGTTGGTATTTGCCCGCTCGCGTTCTGCGACAGGTCAATCGTTTTTACAATAGAGACCTAGATGGGTTCTCAGCCTATTTTCATCACCAAAGGAAACCCCATGGAACACACCCTGCCTGCATTGCCCTACGCCATCGATGCGCTAGCGCCCCACTACAGCCAAGAGACTTTTGAGTTTCACCACGGCAAACACCACAACGCGTATGTGGTCAACCTCAACAACCTGCAAAAGGACACCGAGTTCGAGTCGATGTCGCTTGAAGACATCATCAAGAAGTCCAGCGGCGGCGTGTACAACAACTCAGCCCAGATTTGGAACCACACCTTCTTTTGGAGTTGCATGAAGCCCCAAGGCGGTGGCGAACCAACGGGTCTTCTGGCGGATGCCATCAACGCCAAATGGGGCAGCTATGCCGCGTTCAAAGAAGCCTTTGTCAAAAGCGCGGTTGGCAACTTCGGCAGCGGCTGGACTTGGTTGGTTAAAAAGCCAGACGGCAGCGTTGACATCGTCAACACCGGCGCCGCTGGCACCCCGCTGACCACCGCAGACAAAGCCCTGTTGACCGTGGACGTGTGGGAGCACGCCTACTACATCGACTACCGCAACATGCGCCCCAAATTTGTCGAGTCGTTCCTCGCCAATTTGGTCAACTGGGGTTTTGCCGAGAGCAATTTCGCCTGATCACGGTCACTCGCGCTTGAAAAAAGCCAGCCCGACACCCGTCGGAGCTGGCTTTTTTTTGTTCGTTGACTTGCGCTTTACAACGAAGTTTGATACTGCCTTCATGATGCTAATCAAACCCCCTTTGCGCTGGGTCGCAATCGCCGTGTCCTGTTTGTGTGCCGGTGTGGTTTGGGGTCAGGACGTGCCGAACCCGACGCCTAGCCCATCTACCAACGACGACTCGCCCGCACCACCGCGCGAAGACCGGCCTGAGCGGGTTCAAGCTGACCGCCAAGCCGAGCAGCAGCGCCAAGATCGGCAGGGTCAGCAGCGTCAACGCGCCAATCCGGGCGTTCAGCGCCAAGACGCGATCACGGTGCGTGGCAACCGCCAACTTGACGACCGCCAAGTCAACACCGCCAGCAAACTCGTCATCACGAAAGAAGAGATGATGCAGTACGGCGACACCAACATCGGTGACGTGCTCAAACGCGCGCCGGGTGTGACGGTCGGCGGCGCAGCAGGTCGAGGTGGCGGTGAGATCCGAATGCGCGGACTGGGCTCGGGCTACACCCAAATCATGATCAACGGAGAGCCCGCACCGAGAGGCTTCTCGCTGGACACGCTTGCGCCCGACCAGTTGGAGCGCATCGAGATTTTTCGCACCGCCTCGGCGCAGTTCAGCACCCAATCTGTTGCCGGCAGCATCAACATCGTGCTCAAAGACGGCGAACTCCCCGCTGAGAAGGCGGTTCGCACGGGCATGCGGCTGGGCACGCGACCGGGTGTTTCGGCCAATGTGAGCTTGAACGACAAAATTGGCAAACTCACCTACAACCTCGGCCTGTCGGTCAACAAAGACAAAAGCCAGTACCACGGCCAAACCGTCGAAGAAGGGTTGGATGCCGTGGGCGCACCCACATTTGCCCGCATCAACCGCCAGCAAAACAATGGCAACAACCTCGGTGGCTCGCTCAACACGCGGCTGCGCTATGCCTTGAGCGAGGTCGACAGTTTGACCGCTGAGCTCTTCATGCGCCACGGCGACTACGGCGGCGTGTTTGACGAACTCAGCAACACGACGCTTGGCACGCCGCCCCGCTTTGGCTCGGCGCATTCGGTCGTTGAGTCAAACAACAGCGGTGCCAACTTGCGCCTGGGTTGGACGCGCAAGTTTGACGACGGCGGCAAGCTGGAGAGCCGCATCGGCCTCAATCGCAACCAGCGCAACAGCTCGGGCGACTTCAATGGCTTCAATGCCTTGGGCCAATCCAGCTTGCTGC
>JANOPN010000190.1:0-48357 GCA_031421855.1 Comamonadaceae bacterium | reverse complement strand
TTGAATGGCCAAAGCGAAGGCGAAATTCTCGCGCGTCCAGCCTTGAGCTTGGGTGATGGGTTGCAGCCAAAGGCCAAATCCGTGGCGCACACCCATCGACAACGTGACGATGAGCGCACCCACGATCAAGACTTGCGCCATTGGCAGCGGTGTTGGGGTGGAGGATGCTGCTGTTGAATTCATGGCTTGATTGTGCCGCGCCGATCGCCGCCGTGCCGTGCCGTTAAAATCGAGCATGGACAACAACACAATTCATTCGACCCCGATATTGGGTCAGACCCCGTTTTTTGCACCGCAAAGTTTCTCGAACGCCACTGCTGCTGTTGAGCACATCAAGACCATCTACAACGCCAGTTTGGCGCACCTGCGCCAAGGCCTGGATGAGTTCGTGGCGGGGCGACTTGAAGACCGCCGTGTGCGCGCCCACTATCCATTTGTGCGCCTGCGAACGCAGTCCAGCGCTCACGCCCGCAGCGCCAAACGCCTGAGTTATGGCTTTGTTCAAGGCACCGGAACCTTTGAAACCACCATCACCAAGCCTGACTTGTTTGCGCGTTATTTGATCGAGCAAATCAGCTTGCTGCTGGCCAACCACGGGGGCACAGTCGAGGTGGGTAGCAGCAATGAGCCGATTCCGGTGCACTTTTCGTTTGCTGACCACGACCACATCGAGGGAAACATGACCCCCGAGCGACGCTCACTGATGCGCGATCTGTTCGATTTGCCCGATCTGGCTGCGATGAACGACGACATCGCCAATGGCACATTTGACTCAACCAACCGCACCCAACCCCTGGCCTTGTTTACCGCGCCTCG
Organism: Comamonadaceae bacterium; assembly: GCA_031421855.1. Classification (GTDB taxonomy): domain Bacteria; phylum Pseudomonadota; class Gammaproteobacteria; order Burkholderiales; family Burkholderiaceae_C; genus JAAFHN01. Next base: position 47,541 of record JANOPN010000190.1, on the reverse strand, counting down.
GATTGACTACTCGCTGCACCGCCTGCGGCACTACACGGGCACCAGCACGGAGCATTTTCAAAACCATGTGTTGTTCACCAATTACCAGTTCTACATTGACGATTTTGTGAAGATGGGTTTGGCCGCGATGCAAGACCCAGCCAGCGAATATGTCGCATTTGTCGAGCCGGGCAATGTCGTGACTCGCCGCGTGGGGTGCGAGCCTGACGCCCTAGACGCCTTTGGCAAAGCCCCGCCGCGCCTGCCGCAGATGCCGGCCTACCATTTGGTTCGCGCTGACCACAGTGGCATCACCATGGTCAACATGGGCGTAGGCCCAGCCAACGCCAAAAACATCACCGATCACATCGCCGTGCTGCGCCCGCATGTGTGGCTCATGCTGGGGCACTGCGCGGGTTTGCGCAACACCCAAGACATGGGTGACTATGTGCTTGCCCACGCATATGTGCGCGACGACCACGTGCTGGATGAAGACTTGCCGCTTTGGGTGCCGATCCCGGCGCTGGCCGAGGTGCAAGTTGCCTTGCAACAAGCTGTGGCCGATGTGGCGCAACTGCCCTCAGCCGAGGTCAAGCAAGTGCTGCGCACGGGCACGGTAGCAAGCACGGACAACCGCAATTGGGAGTTGCTCGGCATGACCAAGCTTAGCCAGCGCTTCAGCCAAAGCCGCGCCATCGCGCTGGACATGGAAAGCGCCACCATCGCCGCCAACGGTTTTCGGTTTCGCGTGCCCTACGGCACCTTGCTGTGTGTGAGCGACAAGCCGCTCCACGGTGAAATCAAACTGCCCGGTATGGCCAACCAGTTCTACCGCGACCGGGTTGACCAGCATCTGCGAATTGGCATGCGCGCAGTGGACATTTTGCGCGCCCTTGGGCCTGCTCAGTTGCACAGCCGCAAGCTGCGCAGCTTTTCAGAAGTGGCGTTCCAGTGAGTTCTATTTTGCTATGTTATATGTAGCAATAAATTCAATGAATCCGGCGACAATGCGCGGAATTCAATCAAAATCTGCCCTGCGCAACCGCGTCGTCAAACCAGTTTTCAACCCGCAACAAGGGCACCCGCGAAAATTCAGACGCGTTTCGGGTCACCATAGTCAATTGATTTGCCAACGCGGTGGCGGCAAGCTGTAAATCAAACGGCCCAATCGGAGTGCCGCGAGCGCTGAGTTGGGCGCGCAGGGGGCCAGCTTGCTCGGCGCAGCGCGCGCAAAAGTCGACGACTTTGTACCGCTGACAAATCGCGCTCAGAAACAATCGCATGGGCGCGGGTCGGTTGGATTTAGCCAAGCCGTAGCTGAGTTCCATGATCGTCACCGAACTGATGTGTACATCTGTGTCGGCCAAGGCTTGCAGGCGTTGGCGGCAGCCACCGATGTCTTTGTAGGCGTAGATCCAAATGTTGGTGTCTAGCAAATGCATCAAAACGACTCGCGCGCATCCAATGGGCTTAAGTCTTGCGTTTGGCGCGTGGCGGACAAAAGTTCGTCCCATCCCGACGCCGGCTGCGCGTCCGCCACAGGGGTATCTCCCAAGCGAGCTTGATCGATGCCCTCCCAAAATGCCGCCACCTCATTTGCCTGGGCGCGCACTTCAGCCTGCGCATGCCGAGCGAACCATTGGCTCAACGACAGTTCGGCCTGGCGGGCGGCGGACTTGACTGCAGCCAAAGCGTCAGGTTGCAGGTAAATGGTCACTTGCGACACGATGTCCTCCAGAAAATTACAAACAAGAAATCCAAGTATACTCTTTTTATCAAAAGAGGTTGGTTAATCGCTACGCTACCTTCGGCTCGCCTAGACTCTTCAGCACGTCGCGAACGAGTTGCGCCCGATCCTTGGGGTCGGCGAGTTCTTTCTCGATGCGCAGTTTCTCGTTGCCGGCCAGTTTGATGTGTTTGTTCTTCTGAATGAGTTGGATGATGCGCATCGCATCAATGGGCGGGTCTTTCTTGAAGTGAATCGTGGTGACGGTTGGTGCGGCGTCCACCTTGACCACGCCGTAGGGCTGTGCTGACACGCGCAGCCGGTGCACATCGACCAAAGTGCTGGCCTGCGCGGGAAGCTTCCCAAAACGATCGGCCAGCTCTTCGACCAAATGGGTGATTTGATCCAGCGACTTGGCTGTTGCCAATTTTTTGTAAAAACTCAGTCGCAGGTGAACATCGCCGCAGTAGTCGTTAGGCAAAAGCGCGGGCGCGTGCAGGTTGATGTCGGTTGCTGCGCCAAGTGGACTGAGCAAGTCGGGCTCTTTGCCGGCTTTGAGGCTTTTGACAGCCTCGGACAACATTTCGTTGTACAGCTGAAACCCGATCTCCAACATGTTGCCGCTTTGGTTGTCGCCCAAGACCTCGCCTGCGCCGCGAATTTCCAGGTCATGCATCGCCAGATAAAAGCCGCTGCCGAGTTCTTCCATCTGTTGAATGGCCTCCAGCCGCTGGCTGGCTTGCTTGGTCAGACTCTCAATATCGGGCACCATCAAATAGGCGTAGGCTTGGTGGTGGCTGCGACCCACCCGGCCTCGCAGCTGGTGCAATTGAGCCAAGCCGAACTTGTCGGCACGCGACATCACAATGGTGTTGGCGGTGGGTACATCGATGCCGGTTTCGATGATGGTTGAGCACAGCAGCAAGTTGTAGCGCTGGTGAGTGAAGTCACGCATCACGCGCTCGAGCTCACGCTCGGGCATTTGACCGTGGGCGACCGCAATTCGAGCCTCGGGCAGCAATTCTTCGAGCCGAGCTCGTCGGTGTTCGATGGTGTCAACTTCATTGTGCAAAAAATACACCTGCCCACCGCGTTTGAGCTCGCGCAGCACGGCCTCTTTGATCACGCCGTTGCCTTCGTTGCGAACAAAGGTCTTGATCGACAAGCGACGCTGAGGCGCGGTGGCAATGACGCTCAAGTCACGCAAGCCCTCAAGTGCCATGCCCATGGTGCGCGGGATCGGGGTGGCTGTCAGAGTCAGCACATCGACCTCAGCGCGCAAGGCTTTCATTTGCTCCTTGTGCCGCACGCCAAAGCGATGCTCTTCGTCAATGACCAGCAGCCCCAAGTTCTTGAAGTTGACGCTGCTGGACAGCAGTTTGTGGGTGCCCACCACGATGTCGACGCTGCCGTTGTTGATGCCAGCTACTGCAGCATTGATCTCCTTGGTCGTGCGAAACCGGCTCATTTCAGCGATCTTGACCGGCCATTTTGAGAACCGATCTTTGAGGGTTTGAAAGTGCTGCTCAGCCAGCAGCGTGGTCGGTGCGAGCAACGCGACTTGCTTGCCACCCGTGACTGCCACAAACGCTGCGCGCAGGGCGACTTCGGTCTTGCCAAACCCGACGTCGCCGCAGACCAATCTGTCCATGGGCTGGGGCGAGATCATGTCTTGCACCACGGCGTGTATAGCGGCGCGTTGGTCGGGGGTTTCTTCAAATCCAAAACTGTTGGCAAATGCCTCATAGTCTTGTGCCGAGTAGCGAAACGCGTGGCCTTGGCGGGCTGCCCGGCGCGCGTAGATGTTGAGCAGCTCGGCGGCGGTGTCGCGCACCTGCTCGGCGGCTTTGCGCCGCGCCTTTTCCCACTGACCCGAGCCCAGTCGGTGCAGCGGGGCTTCCTCGGCGCTCACACCCGTGTATCGGCCAATCAAATGCAATTGGCTCACCGGCACATACAGCGTGGCATCGTCGGCGTAGGCGAGGTGCAAAAACTCTTGAAGCGCAGGGCTGCCATCGGACATTTTGTTGCCCACGTCCATGTTGATCAAACCCATGTAGCGGCCAATGCCGTGGCTGGTGTGGACGACTGGGTCGCCCACTTTGAGCTCGCTCAAGTCGCGAAGCAAGGACTCCACGTCGCTGACTTGCTCTTGGCGGCGGCGTTTGCGCTGGCTACCGCTGGCGAACAACTCTGCTTCGGTGACGAACGCAATTGAGCGCTCGGCCCAGTAAAAGCCATTCGCCAGCGGTGCTACCACGATCCCCAGCGGCTTGGAGCTGGCCTCAAATTCTGCCAATGAGTCGATACCCACGGGTAGCACGCTTGAAGCCCGCAAGAAATCCATCAGGCTTTCGCGTCTGCCCTCGGAATCTGCGCACAGCAGCACCCGCAACTGGGTCTGGCGCACAAAGTTTTGCAGCTTGGCTAAGGGCTCGTCTGCGCCGCGCACAACGGTGAGCTCGGGCAGGGCCTGCGCATACGCGCTGTCGGCGATGTCGCTGGCGTCTGCGCGCAGGCTCAAGGCCGCGTGCGACTTGCTCAGGGTGTAGAACTGCTCAGCGCTCAAAAACAGCGCCTCGGGTGGCAGTACCGGGTGTTGCGGGTCGCCTTGGGCAAGGCGGTGGCGATCCTTGGTGTCTTGCCAAAAGCGCCCAAACGCGGCTTCTAGGTCACCATGTAAGACCAAGGTTGCGGGTTTGAGGCCGCCAGCGCCCAAGTAGTCAAACACGGTGGCCGTGTCGTCAAAAAATAGCGGCAAATAGTACTCAATGCCCGTTGTGGCAATGCCTGCGCCCATGTCTTTGTACAGGCGGCTCTTGGTGGGGTCACCTTCCATGAGCTCTCGCCAACGGGCGCGAAACTTGGTTCGCGCCGCCTCGTCCATCGGGTATTCGCGCCCCGGCAGCAAATTGACCTCGGGCACTGGGTAGAGGCTTCGCTGGGTGTCGGGGTCAAAGGTGCGGATCGAGTCGATCTCGTTGTCAAACAAGTCCACCCGGTAGGGCATCAATGAGCCCATCGGAAACAAGTCAATCAGCCCGCCTCGCACGGCGTACTCGCCCGGTGCGACGACTTGGGTCACGTGGCTGTAGCCGGCCATCACCAGCTGGCCTTTGAGCGCGGCCTCATCCAGTTTTTGTTTGGACTTGAACGCAAAGGTGTAGCCCGCTAAAAAGCTCGGCGGTGCGAGCCGATACAGCGCGGTGGAAGCAGGCATGGCAACCACATCGGCATGGCCCTGTGAGATTTTCCACAGCGTGGCGAGCCGCTCGCTGATCAGGTCTTGATGCGGGCTAAAACTGTCGTAGGGCAGGGTCTCCCAATCGGGGAAGACGGTGGTGCGAAGCTCGGGCGCGAAAAAGGCGATTTCGTCGAGCAGTCGCTGCGCGTCTGCAGCGTCGGCGGCGATGATGGCCGTCAACGTGCCTTGGGCGCGCTGCTCGCGGGCCAGTTGCGCGAGAGCCAACGCGTCGGCACTCCCAACGGGTCGTGGGCTGGCCATGCGCTGGCCGAGTTTGAGTTTGGGTAGCTGCATGCGTGGCGAATTTCAATCGGAAAGCGTTAAAACCCCGGTCGAGCGACGACAAGGGGGTGATGCCTTGATTTTAGAATCCAAGGATGAACCCCACAACGAGATCAGACTTTGAGCCCGACGACAGCCAGCCGCCGCCTGGGTTTGGATCGGTCGGTGGCGCGGCGCATGTGTTGATCGTGGCTGCCGGGGTTGGCGCTCGCGCGGGCGGCGAATTCCCCAAACAGTACCGTGAGATCGCTGGCAAACCCGTTTTGGTGCATACGGTTGCTGCATTCTTGCCGCTACTGGGTCGTGAGATCACGTCGATTGCGGTGGTTGTGTCGGCAAACGATGGCCACGCGCAGGGTTGTTTAGCCGCGCAGACCGAAGCGGGGCAAGTCAAGTTGCTGCGCTGCGGCGGCGCAACCCGCGCCGATAGCGTGTTGGCGGGGCTCAAGTCGCTCTTGAACTTGCTGGGTGCCCAGCCTCAAGATTGGGTGTTGGTACACGACGCAGCGCGATGTGTGGTTCATTCAGACGACATTTTGGGGTTGATTGATCGCTGCCAGCCTCACCCCGTGGGCGGTTTGCTGGCCGCGCCTGTGAGCGACACCTTGAAGGCAGAAGACGCGTCCCACCCCGGCGAGGTCGCTCGAACGCTGGCTCGTGACGGCAAATGGTTGGCCCAAACGCCACAAATGTTTCGTTTGACAGCCTTGATTGATGCGCTGGAGGCAGCACAAGGCGACGAATCAGCCGCGATCACGGACGAGGCCAGTGCCATGGAGCACGCCGGCGCGTCGCCCTTGTTGGTTGCGCCCGCGCACCCCAATTTCAAAATCACCTACCCACAGGACTTTGCCGTGACTGAAGCCTTGTTGACCGCCAAAATGGATCGCCAGCCGCCCCAATTGCGCATCGGCGAGGGTTGGGATGTACACGCTTTGGTGCCAGGGCGCCCCTTGGTGTTGGGCGGCGTGACGGTGCCGTTTCACTCGGGGCTTTTGGGGCACAGCGATGCCGATGCACTTTTACACGCCATTACCGACGCGCTTCTGGGTGCGGCGGGCTTGGGCGACATTGGCGGCTTGTTTCCCGACACCGATGCCGCGTTTGAAGGGGCTGACTCGCAAGCCCTGCTGCGCACGGCGTGTGAGCGGGTGTCTGCAATGGGTTGGCGGGTTGGCAACGTCGATTGCACCGTGATTGCCCAAGCGCCCAAATTGGTCGACCACAAATGGGCAATGGTACAAAACATCGCCCGATGCCTACAAATCGAGCCCTCAGCTGTGAACGTCAAAGCTAAAACGGCTGAGAAACTCGGCCCCGTCGGGCTGGGGCAGAGCATCGAGGCTCGCGCTACAATGCTATTATTTAAGTAGCAACAAACTCAATGAATCCGGTGACCAAGAGCCAATTATCCATAAAAAATGATAATTTGAGCCTAAAACGACGCTTTTAGAGCCACGCGGCTAACGCGTCGCCCTCAGCAGCCGCACGTGGGCCACCAGCCCGCCGCCTGGCGCGTTGGTCAGTTTGAACGTGCCGCCCATGCGCTGCACGACTTTGTCGACGATGGACAAACCCAAACCCGCGCCAGCGGCTGCCGTGCGCGCGGCGTCACCTCTATAGAACGGTTTGGTGAGCAAACTCAGCGCGTCGGCGCTCACGCCCATGCCATGGTCGCGCACCCGCAGCGTGATCGAGTCGTCTCGGACTCGGGCGGTGATGTCAACCAAGGCGATGCCTGTTTCGGGTGTTTTGCCGTAGCGGCGCGCGTTTTCGACCAAATTTGACAACACACGGCTCAAATCCACCTCGTCCGCCATCACAAATCGGTCTTCGGTCAAGTCGTTGCTGATGCGCATGTCGTCGTGGGGGCTGAACGCGTGAATCGCTGCGTCGACCACATCGTTTAAGCAAACGATCGCGTTGGGGGCATGGTCGGGTCGGGCGTAGTCCAAAAATTTGTCGATGGTGCGATCAAGCTGCTCGATGTCGCTGGCCATGTGGTCGCGGGCTTGTTGGTCTTTGACGCTGATTTCGGTCTCAAGGCGCAGCCGGGCGAGAGGCGTGCGCAAATCGTGGGAAATACCAGCCAGCATCGTGGCACGGTCTTGCTCGATGCGCGCCAATTGGTCGGCCATGCGGTTGAACCCCACGTTGACCTCGCGAATTTCGGGCGTTGGTGCGTCCTCGTTGAGTCGACTCGCCGAGAAGTTGCCCTCACGCAGGCGGCTTGCCGCAAAACTCAAGTCGCGCAGAGGTCGATTGATGTGCCGCGCACCAAAAGCCGCGCCCAAAAACGACACCAGTGTCGCGGACGACATCAGCAGCACCAGTTGATGCCAAGGTCGCGGCGCGCTTGGCGCGATGTCGAGTCGATGCATCGCAAATGCCCACAGCGCAAGGCATGTGAACAGCAAAAAGAACATGAACCAAAACGTGCGCCAAAACAGGCTGATGCCTTGGCGCTGGGGCCGCAACTCAAGCGGCGCGGGTACCGTTTCAAGCGACCCCGGGCCGGTTACGGGGCTGGGTTCGGGCTTGGCTTTAAACATAGGACTTACGCAAAATTGTCCCAGCAAGGCGCAGCGACGACGACAGTGCGAATAGCACGGCTAGGAGCTGCAACGCCGCTGGGGCGGTTTTGCGTAAGTCCCAAAACAATTCAGTGACTCAATGCCCGTCAGGAATGAAGACATAGCCAACGCCCCAAACGGTTTGGATGTACTTGGGTACAGCGGGGTCGATCTCGATCAGTTTGCGAAGCCGCGAGACTTGGACATCCAGGCTGCGATCAAAGGGCTCAAAGTCTCGGCCGCGCGCCAATTGCGCCAGCCGCTCGCGGCTGAGTGGCAAGCGCGGATGCCGCACCAGTGCTTTGAGCATGGCAAATTCGCCGGTCGTCAGCGGCAAGTCAACGCCCAGTTTGCGCAGCGCACGTTGGCCCAAATCGAAGCTGAAGTCGCCAAAGTCAATCACCGCTGAGTCGTTGGCTGGGCCGCCTGGCATCTCTTGCAACGGTCGCCTGCGCAAGACGGCGTTGATTCGAGCCAGCAACTCGCGCGGGTTGAACGGCTTGCTTAGATAGTCGTCAGCCCCGACCTCCAAACCCACGATCCGTTCAACGTCTTCGCCTTTGGCCGTGAGCTTGATGATTGGCGTGTCGTTGCCGCTCGCCCGCAATTTTCGGCACAAGCTCAAACCGTCTTCGCCCGGCATCATCAAGTCCAGCACGATCAAGTCGGCGCTTTCTCGTGTTAGCAATCGATTCAATGAAGTGCCGTCTTCGGCCACCATGACCTCAAAGCCCTCTTGATCGAGGTAGCGGCGCAATAAGTCGCGGATGCGCTCGTCGTCATCAACCACAATGAGTTTGGTGCGTCGGGGGATGGTGTTGGTCATGAAGCGTTGCGGGTGGTGCGATGAGCGCGTTAGCTTGACTCTATCTGTCCGGGTTACGTTTAGGTGTGACTTTGTCGATGCCAAGGACAATTTGTAACAAGACTTGCAATTTCGGCAGTTTTAGGTTCGAAATCTGAACTGCTTCACCAAAGCTTTGCACAACGCACACGCTGGTTTGTCGGCGTTGAGGCAGCATAGAGCGTTAAATATTGAACGCTTCGCAAATAATTGACATGGGCATCAAATGACTGCACACCACGAGACTCAACACGCTTCTGGCTCTTGGCGGCTGTCTGGTTTGCTCTGGGTTTTGACTTTGATCCTCGCCGCAGCCACCAGTTGGGCGTTGGCGATGTGGATCAGTGCCACGTCGGCGAGGGCTGCTGAAGTCGCGCAGCCAAGCGATGCGCCGTTAACTTCGGCGCAGGCCCGCCACCTCTTGGTGCGAACCGGGTTCGCGCCACCGCCAGCCGCCGTTGATGCGCTCGTGGGTCGGCCGCGCTCGAGTGTGATCGATGAGTTGATTCAAAACGCGAAAAATCGCCAGACCCAAACCCCCGCTCCGAAACTGTCCGTGCCTGACCCGGTACTGAACACTGGAACGCCCGAACAAAGGCAAGCCGTTCGTCGCGAGCAAACCCGCGAGGGCCTGGACATCAAGGCCTGGTGGGTGCAAGAAATGCTCGACTCACCCGCGCCATTGGCCGAGCGCATGACGCTCTTTTGGCACAGCCACTTTGCGACGTCTCAGCAAAAAGTGTTGCGTTCGGTCGCGATTTGGAATCAACACCAAACCTTGCGCACAAACGCGCTCACGTCGTTCGGGCCTATGCTGCATGCCATCTCAAAAGACCCGGCGATGTTGGTCTACCTTGACGGGGCCAACAGCCGCAAAGAAGCACCCAACGAGAACTTTGCCCGCGAAGTGATGGAGTTGTTTACCCTGGGCGAGGCCAGCGCGGGTGGCGGCTACACCGAGCGCGACATCAAAGAGGCTGCGAGGGCGTTTACCGGCTGGAGCATTGAACGAGCTGACTTCAGCTACCGGTTTCGCCCCGCGCTCAATGACACGGGCGACAAACAGGTGCTCGGCAAGACCGTCAAAACCGGCGAGCAGGTGCTTGACCTGCTGATTGCGCATCCGGCCACTGCCAGGCATTTGATGGGCAAGTTGTGGAAGGAATTTGTCTCGGAGCAACCCAGCTCTGCCCAAGAACAGGCTGACTTTGACGCCGCCGTGCGCGCGTTCGCTGCCAGCGGGCTGGACACGTCCGCAGTGCTTCGCAGCTTGCTGGCGTCGCCCAGTTTTTGGGATGAGCGTAACCGGCTGGCGCTGATCAAGTCGCCGCTGGACTACGTGGTTGGCATGGTTCGACAGTTTGGCGTGGCAGGCGCTGACGCCATGCCATTGGCGTTGGCCAGCGCGCAATTTGGGCAAAACCTGCTCTACCCACCCAACGTCAAGGGCTGGCCTGGCAACAAAGAATGGATCAATGCGACGACACTTTTGGATCGCAAGCGATTCGCCGAGCAGATTTTTGCAACGCGGCCCCGCGCGCCAAGCCAACCGATGGCGATGCCGGCCGACGGCGGCATGATGGCTGCACCGCCACCCGTCTCGCAAGCAGCGTCATCACCCATGCTCACAGCCGAAGGCGGTGCCGCTCAGGGTCGCGGCTCGGTCTTACAAGCCATTCGTTTGATTGGCCAAACTGACGGCAAAGCCGCAGCGCAGCGCACCGTCGGTGGCATCGCGGCACTTAAGGTGCCGGTTGAGTCGGTTTTAGCGGGTGTCGGCGCCGGAGTCGACCGCGTGCCCGATGCGGACGCGGCGCTGCGTCTGGCTACCCTGGTTTTGGCCACGCAACCCACCTTTGCCATTGCCGACGGCACCGTGGGCGTGGCCTATTTGCGTGCGCTCGTGCTTGACCCTGCTTACCAATTGAAATGAGGCCACGTTCATGACGCACTTGAATCAACACGCCGGTCATGCCCAAGTTTCGTCGCGCCGAGCGGTGCTGCGAACGCTCTCAGCGGGGCTTTCGAGCGCAGTAGCCAGCCCATGGGTATCGGCTCAAAGCGCAGGGACTGAATTTCCGCGTCAATCAGACACCAGGGTGCTGATTTTGGTTGAGCTCAAGGGCGGCAACGACGGGCTCAACACCTTGGTGCCGCATGGTGACGATGCCTACTATGAGCTGCGTCCAACCGTTGCCATTGCCAAAGACAAGGTGCTGGCACTCAACGACCAAGTTGGCTTGCACCCCGAGCTTGGCGGGTTTCGAAAGTTGTTTGACGCAGGGCAGCTTGCCGTGGTGCAAGGCGTGGGATACCCGCAGCCCAATTTGTCGCACTTTCGCTCGATCGAGATTTGGGAGCAGGGCAGCCACGCGCACGAGCACCTGAACGAAGGCTGGGCCACGCGGGGCCTGCGCGCGGGCGTGGGCAAACCCGCGCAAGCGGCTGAGGGTGTGTTGGTGGGCGGCACCGAATACGGGCCCCTTGGCGGTGCAAGAGCGGTGTTGCTCAACAACCCCGAAGCCTTCGTTCGCCAGTCGCGCCTGGCTGCGTCAGGCCCCGCGCAAAGCTCAAACGTGGCGCTGCGCCATTTGCTGTCGGTTGAGGGCAACATCGGGCAGGCTGCTGCCGGGTTGCGCGGTGATGTTTTTGCATTCAAAACCGAGTTCCCTGCGGGCGGTTTTGGTAACTCGGTCAAGGCCTGCGCGCAGGTGTTGGCTAGTCAGCTGCGCAAGCCCGACGCGGTAATTCCCATCTTGCGGCTCACCCACGGCAGTTTTGACACCCACTTAAACCAGCCCGGCACCCATGCGGCGCTGCTCAAAGCGTTGAATGATGGCTTAGTTGCCCTGCAATCGGCGTTGACCGAAATTGGACTGTGGGACAGCACGGCCATCATGACTTACAGCGAGTTTGGTCGGCGCGCCAAACAAAACCAAAGCAACGGCACCGACCACGGCACGGCCAGTGTGCATTTCGTGATGGGCGGCAACGTCAAAGGTGGCCTGCACGGGAAACCGACCGACCTCACTCGGCTCGACGGCGTGGGCAACGTGGCCGCCACGACTGACTTTCGAAGCATGTACGCCGCGGTTGCGCAACAATGGTGGCGCATCGACCCACAGGCCGTTGTGGCGGGCAAATTTGCTCCGCTGGATTTATTTCTTTGAGGAGTTTTGCATGCGTCGTGTCGTTCAACAAAGCATTTGCCTTTTGGGTTTTTTGGCCGCCGCTGCCGCTGCCAGCGCCCAAGCCGTTTCGCAAGCTCCCGTCAACGTGGTGAACCTAAGCGCCACTGCGACCAAAGAAGTTGCCCAAGACACCCTGAGCATCACGCTGTCAACGACCCGCGACGGTGCCGACGCCGCTGCCGTGCAATTGGGGCTCAAACAGGCGCTTGACGCAGCCCTGCTGGTCGCCAAGGCCCAAGTTCAGCCGGGCGCGATGGATGTGCGAACCGGTGCGTTCAGTTTGTACCCACGCTACGACCGCCAAGGCAAGATCACAGGCTGGAACGGCACGACCGAGATGGTGCTCGACGGCAAAGACTTCGCCAGAATCAGCGCCACAGCAGGCAAAGTACAAAGCCTGTCCATTCAAAATGTTGGCTTTTCGCTGAGCCGTCAAGCCCGCGAAGCGGTCGAAAACGACGTGCAAGCCGACGCAATTGGCCGTTTCAAAGCCAAAGCTGATGGTATCGCGCGACAGTTTGGCTTCACCCAATACGGGCTGCGAGAAGTGTCAGTCAGCAGCGCCGATCAACAAAATTTTCCACGCTCCCGCATGATGGCAATGGAGATGAAAACCGCCGCTTCAATGGACTCCAGCGTGCCGGTCGAAGCTGGCAAATCGACCGTTGCGGTGACGGTTTCGGGTGCAGTCTTGCTCAAATAGATAGTTAAAAAATAATAGCAACAAACCCAATGAATCCGGTGACCAATGGCCAGTTTGACATCAATTTAGTCGTCTGATGCCCTTTTGGAGCCCGAAATCGGTCACGCCGATGTTCAGGCCCGAACTGAGTCCTGCTTGGTGCACAAAGTCCATGACCGAATCGGCGGTTGCGGTGGCAATGCGGTCGGAGTAGCGCTGGTCGCTTGGGTGGTCATCAAAGGCGATGTTGGCTCGCGAGACTCGCGCCCCCAAGCGGGTGAGGGGGCCGATTCTCAGCACCGCAGGTTTGTAGCCTTCGAATTGCAGCCACGCTTGAGCTTGTGCGCGCGAGTTGGCGCTGGGTTCTAAGGCACTGGCCAAGGTCTCGATGGCCCATTGGTTGCTTTGCTGGTAGCGGGTTGCCCATGCGTAGCTGAGCATGCTGTAGCTGGGCTCATGCAAAGCGGTGACGCGTTGCGGATCGTTCAAAACCGCGAGCAGTTTGTCCTCAACTTCTGGCCTCAAGGGCACGATACCAGCCTCGTAGCGGTACAAATCGTCCAAAAAGAACTCGCCCAAACCTTGCAGGTGCAAATGCCCTTCATTGGTGTTGCAGGTGTTGAGCTTGTGAGTGACTCGCCACAGGCCGTCAGCGGTTTTATGCGCAAATCCCAAGTGCGAATACGACACCCGGTATTGGCTTAAGTTTTGGCCCATTCTGGCGATCAACACCACGCGCGCACCGGATCGGTTGAGCTCGGTCTCGGTGCGTTGCGCCAAGTTCATCGCGCGCTGCAAGGTATGGGTTGTCAGCTTCAAGGGCTCGCAGGTTTGGCCCGCCATGGCCGGCGCGGCAAATGAAAGGCTCGCTGCAAAGGCCAGTTGACGGGCGGTGGCTTTGATTGACATTTGGTTCACCGCTTTCAATTGGTCAGCCGTTGGTTGTAGAGCAAGCCCTTGCCCAGTTCATTGGGCACAAACGCAATGGCCTCGCCCGCGACGCTCAAAATCATGCCGGTTCCGATGACGGTGCCGACGACGACGGCACCTGCGACCGTGGCGCTGCCCTTAGCGATGTCGCCCGTCAGCTCGATCGAAAAGCGGGTGCCATCAGAAGCTCGCTCCAACACGATCACGCCTCCTTTCGCGGTTGACTCAACCGCTTTGATGGTCAACACCGCGCCGCCCGAGAGCAGGGCTGCCGGCAACACAATCGTGGCCCCCGCGACCACGGCGACGCTGGCGATGGGCAGAGCTGACAACCCCAGCGAGATATCTGACTGGGCGCGGCTTGGCGAGCTGAGTGTTGTGAGCAAGGCGAATCCGACTATCGCAAGGGCGGATTTAGCGGCTTGTGAGTCTGCGGGTGTGAGTCGTTTGAACATGATGAGCTCCTAAAAGGCAGTCGGTTGAAATGGATGCGATATGGGGAGTGTGTTGGGCTTTTGCGAGGTGAATGAGGCGCTTTGGGGAGTACCGCTGGGTGATGCCTTCGGTACCAATTGCTTGCACACATCCGACCTGCGGCCAAACAACGGCTACCCATAGAATTGGGCCGACGCTCGCGCACATGCCAGCGCGAGCGCAACTGCCCCCATGAACGACCCAAAACCCAGCAAAAAATACGCCGTATCGAGTGGCCCAGTGAATCGGCGGCTGGTTGCGCCCGCGCGTGACGATCGAAATGAGGTGACGCCGCATGCCGTGCGAGAGCGAATGCAGATCGCAAAACTGCGACACCGCTTGGGGGCCACGCTAGAAGTACGGCTCGCCAAGGCGAGTCAACCCGTGGCGTCGCAAAAATTGGGTGCGGGCCAAGCCGTGGCCGGCATATTGGGCGCAGCTGGGGTGGTTGGTTTGGTTTTGGGTGCCATACAACAGCAGCCCATCTTGGGCGGAGTCGCCGCGCTCGCGGTTGTTGGCTCAGCGGCCAAGCTCTGGTTGTCGCAGCGCAATCGGGCTAAATCCAATGAAGCGCCGACCCTCAAAAACGCAGTTTTGGTTGAACCCAAAGATGTGGCTAGGCTAGATCGCGAGTTGGACGCGATTGCGCTGGAGTTGCCGCAAGATTTGGTTGATGAGTTGGTGTCGCTCAAAGGCGCGATCGCGCGCTGCGTGGGGCTGATGTCTGACTCAGGGGGCGACAACGCCTTTGTGGGTGACGACCAGCTCTTTGTTCGCGAATCCATTCGCCGCTACTTGCCTGACTCGTTTGCCAGCTATTTGCAAGTGCCGCAAAAAGACCGCGCGGTCATGGTCATCGATGATGGCAAGACCGCGCTTGATTTGTTGGGCGAGCAACTGCGCATGCTGTCAATGAAACTGGCGACCCACGAACAGCGCTTGGCGCAGCGCGCAGGCGACTCCTTGATGCGTCAACAGCGGTTTTTAGCCGCTAAAACCCGCTAACCGATGGGCAGTCTCGGCTAGAGCGTTAGCTTTTGCCCGGCTCGGTCTCAGGGCCAGCGCGACTGCCTCGATCCATCAAGTTGGCTTCATGGCTGTCGCGCACGGTCTTGGCAACGGTAAACGTGGCGCTGACTAAAAACAGCCAACTCACCACCATGTAGCCCTTTTGCCACTCGCCAATGTTCATGCGCCAAAGCCCCCAAGCGGTCAGGCAAAACGCGGCCGTGAATGCCACCCAAACCGACATCTTCCACGACGCGGTGTCGATGTCGCCATCTCGGTTGTCACGAACCGTCTTTGCAAGGGCAAAGGTGGCGAATAAACAGAAAAACAAACCCAGCGCCAAGAACGCGCGGTCGAGCTCTTGACCGGGCATCCACAGCACGCCTATCACGCAAGCGGTGAGTGCCAAGGCAAATGAAATCCAAACCTGGTTGCGCCAAGACTGGGTGTCTCGTTGCATGACATATTGAGCGGCCATGTTGATCCTTTGAAGTGAAGCTAGTGAAACGATAGCGGAAATTAAAGCGCAACCGGCCCGCTGAGTGCGGTGCGGGTCGCTTCTCGGGCCTGTTGCTGGCGGGTGCGGTCAAGGTATTGATCGGCGCGGGCCAGTTGTTCTTTCATGATGGCGTTGTTTTGCCCCATGACATCAATCGATTTGGCGCGAAAGGTGTCCATTGCATCCATGGCCTTGAAGGTTTGATCAAACATTTCTTTGATCTTTTCGATGCCGAGCATGGGGTTTTGCGAGAAATCGGTGGTTTTCTCGACGTGGGTGTTGAGTTGGCGCCCGGTCTCAGCAATCAACCCTTCAATGGTCGTGTTGACACCGCTGAGCATCTCCATCACCTTGATTTGGTTGCCGGTCGCACGGGCCACGGTTTGAGCCACGGCCAAGGCACTCATGCCGGTGGTGGCGATGCGGCTGCAGCCGTTCATCATCTCGCGGCCGGTTTTCTTGAGGACATCCAGCGCCAAATAGCCATTGGTGCAAACAGCTTGCTGCGTCATCATGTCGGCCAGGTTTTGGCGGGCATAAAAAAGCACCTCTTGCTGCAGTGCCGTGGCTCGAATCGGGTCGGTGGCCTGCAGTGCGGCGACCTTGGCGGCTAGTTTGGTGTCAAGGGCTTCTGCAAAATAGATGGCCCCGGACAGCTTTTGCATCGCCTCCCACAGCTTGGTGCGGGTGGCCTCAATATCGACCACATCTCGTTGCATGTCGTCGCGCGCGGCGTAGATTTGCTGCATGCTCTTTTGGAGCTGCGAGCCCGCGCTTTCGTACTTGCGAAAGTACGACTGCAGCTTGTTGCCAAACGGAATGAAGCCCAGGATTTTTTGGGGCTGAAACAAATCGCCTTCTTTGCCGGGGTTTAGTTCGTCCAAGTGTCCGCGCATGTCTTGAATGGCTGCAAATGCGCTGGTGTCCTCAATGCCCGCGAAGTTGCGCTGCATGAAGCGCCCCTGCATGAGGCTGGACGCAATCGAAACCTCTTCGCGCCCAAGGGCAAACGCACTGTCGAGCTTGGACTTAAACGCCTCGCTTTGCACGTCTTCTTTGAGCAAACCGTCGATGAAGCGCTCAACTTGGTCGTCAACCGCGTCTTGTGTTGCCTTGGGCATGGGCACGGCCGCTTTGGCCACTTCGGGCAACAAGGGCTGCAGCACCTCGGGCGGGGCTAACGTGAATGGTGTGTTGGCGGTCGTGGTCGTGATGGGGGTTGAATGGGCTGGCATGTTCATGTGAATGGTCTCCAAGTCTTGCGGCGTCAATAGTAGAAAATTCTAGTCGTTGTGTTGATTCAGCAAGCGGGTGACTTCGACTTGCAGGGCTTCGGGGCTGACTTGTGGCGCAGCAACAGGCAGCCCCACGTTCAAACCAACCCGACTGAAAAGCCCGCGCCTAAAGGGGCGCACCATCGCGCCACCTTGCTCGACGCGACTGAAAAACGAGCCCCAGAGGTTGGTCAGCGCCATCGGAATCACGACTGGAGCCATGCCGTCGCCCTTGGCTCGCTCCATGATTTTCATGACACCGGCCTTGAAGGGTTGCACCGTGCCGTCGCGGGTGATGCCACCCTCGGGGAAGATCGCCAGCAAGTCGCCGTCTTTGAGCACTCGATGCGCCTGTTCAAACGCGGCGTTGTACAGGACTTCGTTTTGGGCTTTGGGCGCAATTGGGATGGCTTTGGCCAATTTGAACATCCAGCCCAGAACCGGTACTGAGAAGATTTTGTGATCCATCACAAAGCGAATCGGGCGAGGGCTGGCGGCCATGAGCAGCACCGCGTCGACAAAGCTCACGTGGTTGCACACCAAGATCGCGGCACCTTCGGTTGGGATGTGTTCGTCACCCCGCACCTTGAAGCGATACACGCAGCGAGACGCGACCCACGCGATGAAGCGCAAAAAATACTCGGGCACGAGCAAGAAAATGTAAGTTGCGACCACCGCGTTGGCAATTGCAACAAACAAAAACACCTGTGGAATCGTGAAGCCCGACTTGAGCAACGCACCGACGATGACCGAGCTGGCAATCATGAACAGCGCGTTCAAAATGTTGTTGGCCGCGATGATGCGCGCCCGGTGCGTGGGCACGCTGCGAAGCTGGATCAGCGCATACATCGGCACGCTGTACAAACCGGCAAACATCGACAAAAGCGCCAAGTCAGCCATCACGCGCCAATGCGCGCCCACACTCACAAACTGCGCAACGGTCAACAAGTTAGCGGGCGCCAAGGCGCGGGTGGCAAAGTACAAATCAAGCGCAAAAACGCTCATGCCGATGGCACCCAGGGGCACCAAGCCGATCTCAACTTGGCGGCGACTCAAGGTCTCGCACAGCAACGAGCCCACCGCGATGCCAATCGAGAAGACCACCAACAGCAGCGACGCAACGCCCTCGTTGCCGTGCAGCACGTCTTTGGCCAGACTTGGAAACTGGCTTAAGAACACCGCGCCAAAAAACCACATCCACGAAATGCCCAGGAGCGAGCGAAACACCACAATGTTGCCGTGGGCGAGCTTGAGGTTGCGCCAAGTCTCGGTGATGGGGTTCCAATTGATCTTCAAATCTGGGTCGGTCGCGGCCGTCGCGGGGATGTATCCGGCAACCAAACGGCCGATGATGGCAAACACCACGCACGCCAATGCCGTGGCCTGTGCGCCGATCTCTGGCAGCGCAATCAGCAAGCCACCTGCGACGTTGCCCAGCAAAATAGCAACAAATGTGCCCATTTCAACCATGCCGTTACCGCCCGTGAGCTCGCGCTCATTGAGCACTTGGGGCATGTAGGCAAACTTGACTGGGCCAAACAGGGTGGAATGCAGGCCCATCAAAAACGTGCAAACCAGCAAAATCGGGACACTGGCCATCACAAACCCGGCGGCGGCCAGCAGCATGATGCCGATCTCGAGGTTTTTGACGAATCGAATCATCTTGGTCTTGTCGTATTTGTCGGTCAACTGCCCGCTGGTGGCCGAGAACAACAAAAACGGCAAGATGAAGAGCGCCCCGATGACCAAACCGGCGAGCGACGGTGGCAACCATTGCACCGACAACTGGTAGGTGACCATCACGGTGAACGCAAATTTGAACAAATTGTCGTTTGCCGCGCCGGAGAACTGCGTCCAAAAGAAGGGCGCAAACCGGCGTTGCTTGAGTAGGGCAAATTGGTTGGGGTGGTCGTTCATGGCTGAAGTGTAGGGTGAGGATGTGGCTTGAGTTGTCATTTGGCTGCGCCATGGCGAACCATCGCAATCAAGGGCCAGGCAGCGAGTGCGGCCGCGATGTGTTTCAGGCTGTGGCCCGACACCCAGTGCCCGGTAAAGTCTAAAACCTGGTGATCCAGGCCCTCAAAGACCTTGGCCGCCACATACAACCCGAGCACACCCAAAGCGGCCTTGCGCATCGGTTTGCCCATGTACGCAAGCGTCAGAGTCAAAACCATGCCACCAAACTGCACGACCACGTACGCGCCGAGGTCCCCGGTTGTGGCCCACAGCGCCACCGAGCCTGGGCCTGCCAACATCAGCGCGCCAAGCAAGGCGATGCCCGCACGGCTGCTGACGTGCTCACTGGCCAACCAGCCGAGCAACCCGGCGAATGCCACCGTCATCGCGAAGCGGTCAACCGCCAAGCCCGAGTCGGCTGGTGCCCAGTGGTAGAACGCCGAGCCTACGCAGGTCAGCAACAGGCCGCCGAAAAACGTGGTCGCTCCCATGCGCGCTGCGGCGCTCATCGTTGAATGCGCCAATGCGCGCAAACCCACAATGCCCATGACTGCAAAACCCAAGTTACTGAGCACGTCGCCCGCATGGGGCACGCCAAACCAGGAGCGAGCGTCCGCAAAATCGTGAAAGTGCGCCGATTGGCTGATTGGCCCGTGGATCATGCCAAGCAGCATGGCGATCAGGACCAAGGCACCGACGGCGATGGCGAGCCGGAACTCGTTGAGCGACCATGGCAGCGCAATGGGGCCGATGGGGGATGTGATGTGTGTGTTCATGGGCTGATTGTTCGGCAGGTATCGCTAGGCTGGCTCTATTGATGCTTAGTTGCCTGGAATGCGTCAGTTGGTGCTGTTAAACGATACTTTTCGGTTTGGCCGTCCGGCGATAGCTGATCGCCCCCAAAACGCCTCAAAAACGGTTCAAACGTGCTTTTTTTTGGAGTTTTTAGCACTTGGTCTCCGAATCTATTGGGTTCGTTGCTATCATTTTTGCATGGTCAAACTGTTATTGGGCGGTTCATTCACTTTACGAGCGCTTGACGTGGGAGACAACAATCACATTGAGATAGCGGGTAAGGTTGTGGTCATGACTCCTTTCGCCCTTGCTTTGAACCGTTTCGGCCTCGGTGCCCGGCCTGACGACGCGCCACCCGCTGACCCCCAGCGCTGGCTGCTTGCGCAGTTGGATGCCTACGACCCGTTGCCGGCGGCTTGGAAGGCGGTGGCGCGCACGCCTGCACTGATTGACGGATGGAGTCACATGCAGCGCTCCGTGCGCCAAGCGTCCGACGGTCAGCGCAGTGGCATTCGCGAGGCTTATTTGCGCGAAGGCAGCAAGGCGTACCAGTCGGCGGTAGGCGCGCGCACCACCAGCGCGCTGCAGACTTCGACGCCTTTTGTCGAGCGATTGGTGCATTTTTGGTCTAACCACTTCGCGGTGTCGGTCGACAAGCTGCTGATCGTGGGTTTGGCAGGAAGCTTTGAGGCCGATGCGATTCGCCCCAACGTGCTGGGCAGCTTCGAGGACCTGCTGTTGGCGGTCGTGCGGCATCCGGCGATGCTGCTGTACCTTGACCAAGCGCAGTCGGCTGGCCCGAGCAGCCCGATGGGTTCGCGCGGGCGGGGCCTGAATGAGAACCTCGCGCGCGAAATCCTCGAGCTGCACACGCTGGGTGTTCGCAGCGGCTACACGCAAGACGATGTGAAGGAATTCGCGCGTGCGCTTACCGGCTGGACTCTGCCCGGCGATGGTGCATCGGTTGACGGCGCAACTCACCGTTTTGTGCCCGCCATGCACGAACCCGGCACACGCACGGTGCTGGGCAAAGCCTACCCTGACGGGGGTGAAGCGCAGGCCCGCGCGGTGATCCACGATCTGGTCTTGGCGCCGGCCACCGCGCTGCACCTTGCGCGCAAGCTCGCGCGCCACTTCGTGTCGGACGATCCGCCGCCCGATTTGGTGCAGCGCTTGGCCGACGCGTTCACGCGCACGGGCGGTGACCTCACGAGCGTCTACCGAGCATTGATCGCGTCGCCACAGGCCTGGCAGCCGGCAGACGCGAAATTCAAGTCGCCCTGGGACTGGTCAATCTCCAGCTTGCGCGCGCTTGGCCGACGGGCCATGGCACCCATGCCAGCAGCAAGCTTGATGACGCAATTGGGACAGCCCGTGTGGCGACCCGGCTCGCCTGCGGGCTACAGCGATACCGCTGCAACATGGGCCGCACCCGATGCGCTGATTCGTCGCGTCGAGGTCGCGCAGCGCCTCGCTCAAGAAGCGGGCGATGCCGCCGACGCACGCAGCCTGGCACCACGGGTGCTGCTCGGCTCGTTGACTGAGGCCACCGCAACGGCGATTTCGCGTGCAGAAAGCGGTGGCACGGCGCTTGCCCTGCTGCTGGTTTCGCCTGAGTTCCTGAGGAGATAGGACTTACGCAAAACCGCCCCAGCGGGGTTGTAGCTCCTAGCCGTGCTTTTCGCACTGTCTTCGTCGCTACGCCTTGCTGGGGCAATTTTGCGTAAGTCCTAGGAGATAAACATGATCATGGATCGACGCGGCTTCATGGGCGCTGCGACGCTTTTGGCTGCACCGCAGCTACTCTTTGCACAGGCCGCCACCGAGCGGCGCTTTGTCTTCATCATCCAGCGCGGCGCGGCGGATGGGTTGAACATCGTCATTCCGTACGCTGAGCCGGCGTATGCCCGCTTGCGGGGCGGTCTCGCGATCGACCCCGCGGCCGCGTCGAAGCTCGACGCAACGTTTGCATTGCACCCGGCAATGCCCAAGCTGCGAGAGCTGTACGCAAGCGGCGAAGCCACGTTTTTGCACGCGGTTGCGTCGCCGTATCGCGACCGTTCGCACTTCGACGGGCAAAACGTGCTGGAAACAGGGGCCAAATTGCCGTATCAGCTAAAAGACGGCTGGTTGAACCGGCTCATCGGCCTGTTGCCCGGCAGTGGCAAGGAGGCGATTGCGTTCTCACCCGCCGTGCCGCTGGCCATGCAAGGCGCGGCTTCGGTCACGACGTACGCGCCGTCCACCTTGCCCGAGGCCAACGAGGACTTGCTCATGCGGGTGAAACAACTGTACGCACAAGACCGGCAGTTGTCGGCCCTTTGGACGTCGGCTCTCGAGGCGCGCGGCATGGCTGGCGAAGGGTCGCGAGGCGGCAACCGACAGGACGCCGCAGCGCTGGGTCGCATCGCATCGGGCTTTTTGGCGCGCTCGGACGGACCGCGCATCGCCATGATCGAAACCAGTGGCTGGGACACGCACAGCGGGCAAGATGCGCGCCTCACCCGGCAACTGAGCGGGCTTGATGACCTGCTCGGCGCGCTGCGCGAAGGCATGGGTGCCACTTGGGCGCAGACGGTCGTCGTGGTCGCGACCGAGTTTGGGCGCACCGTTGCGGCCAACGGCACTGGCGGCACCGACCACGGTACCGCTGCGGCCGCCATGCTCGTCGGCGGCGCAGTTCAGGGCGGTCGAATCATTGCCGACTGGCCCGGACTCGGGCCCCATAGCCTGTTCGAAGGCCGTGACCTCAAGCCCACGCTGGCCCTTGACCATTTGATTGCCTCAACCTGCGCCGAAGCCTTTAATCTAGACCCTGAACGCACGACGAAAGTGTTGTTTCCCAATGCTGATCGACACAAGGTAATGCCAAGGCTGTTGCGCGCATAGTCACTGCGCAGGGTCCTATTCGTCTCATTTTTGAATGAGTCGCTGCTTCGCTGCTGCGACGACAACCCGTGTCAGTCGTGCCGCTTGGCTGGGTTCGTGCTGCCAGTGGTGCCAAAACAAGGGGACGTCGACGAACCTGCCCGGGTACAAGTCGATCAATTCGCCGCTGGGCAGGTCATTGGGCGCTTGGACGTCGGCCTGCATGCCCCAGCCCAAGCCAGCGCACAAAGCGGCGCGGTACGCATCCGAGGCAGGGATGTGGTGGCGTGGGTAGCTCAAATCGCTCACGCCGAAGCATTGCTTCAAAAATTGGTCTTGCAGGCTGTCTTTGGTGTTGAAACCAATGGCTGGTTGGCTCAGCAACTGATGCAAGCTGGGTTCGCTGTGATCGCTTGACAGCGCCTCGCGAAGCTTTTGCGTGGCCACGCAGCGGTAGCGCATGGTGCCCAAGGCCTCGGCCAAGCATCCGCGAAGCGGATTGGGCGCAGTCGTGACGCAGCCGATGACGTCGCCGTTTTTGAGCAACTCCAGCGTGTGCTCTTGGTCGTCAACGGTGACGTTCAGGGTCAAGCGCTGATCAAGCAGCGCGTCTTGAATGCCACTTAAAAACCACGAACCCAACGAGTCGGCGTTGACGGCGATGCTCAGCGATTGAAATGCGTGACTCTCGTTGCCAGCACCCAAACCCATCGCTGCGCCGAGGTCGGCCTCGAGCAGGCGCACCCGCTTGATGTGGGTCAAAAGCGCCTGACCGGCAATCGTGGCTCGGGCCACTTTGCCGCGAACCAACAGCCGTTGTCCAAGCGTTGCCTCCAGCGCTTTAATCCGCAAACTCGTGGCCGCCAACGTGATTCGCAATTGCCGCGCAGCCGCGGACAAGCTGGTGGTTGCGATTGCCGCATCAAAAGCGGCCAGTTGGCGGGGATCAAGTTGCATATTAAAAAAAATTTAATTAAATGAAAAATAAGTCAATGAAATTTAACTCATGTCGAGCCAATGCATCATCGCCAGCATGACCCAACCGACCTGCCCAATTCGTTCATGAGCGCCGCTTTTTCGGGCATGTTGCTCAGCCTGTCGCTCATCATTGCCATCGGCCCGCAAAACGCGCACGTCTTGCGCATGGGCTTGTCGCGCAGCCACGTGTGGCTGACAGTCGCTGCCTGTGCCATCACCGATGTCGTGCTGATCGCCATTGGCGTGGCCGGCTTGGCGAGTTTGGGCAGCTTGTCAATAGCGACCCAAAACGTGCTGGTGGGTGGCGCGGTGATGTTTTTATTGGCTTACGGCTGGAGCGCCGCGCGCCGGGCTTTTGCCAATGGCGACGGGCCGATTGGCGCGTCAAATGGCATCTCGGGTGGCACGCAAGCCAAACAAAAAATGACCGCTTGGCAGGCGCTCGGCACGGCTTTGGCGTTTTCGTGGCTCAACCCGCACGCTTGGCTTGACACAGCGGTCTTGATCGGAGGCGCGTCGCTGGCCTATTCGGCCCCTAACAACTGGGCGTTTGGGGCGGGCGCAGCGCTGGGCTCGGCCTTGTGGTTTCTTGCCCTTGGCCTGGGCGCGGGGCTTTTGGCAAACAAGCTGGCTCGGCCATCGGTGTGGCGCGGCATCGATGCCATGGTCGCGATCACGATGTGGTCAACTGCGGCGTGGCTGGCTCAGGGTGTTTGGGTGCGAGTCGCTTAATAATAGGACTTACGCAAAACCGCCCCAGCGGCGTTGCAGCTCCTAGCCGTGCTGTCCGCACTGTCGTCGTCGCTGCGCCTTGCTGGGACAATTTTGCGTAAGTCCTAAAAAAATGATAGCAACAAACCCAATGGATACGGCGACCAAGTGTCAAAATAATCAATTATTTTGACGGTTTGGCCTGAAAACGTTGTTTTCGGTTTCGGTTTGGTCGCCCAATGGACAATCTCGGATAATGCGCCATGAGAAAAACCTACCCACTGCAAATTGAGGGCAAGCACCCTGATCGCTTGCTTGAAGCGGCGAAGCACGACATTCGCAAGTACGTTAAGCGTGAGCGCCGCCGTGACTTGCCCGTTGGCGTGGATTTTTGGGACTTTGACTGTCAATTTGGCGCGAGCAAGGAGTTGGCCTCGCCCATTCACTTTGCGACCATCACCGAGCAAATTGATGCGCTGGTGGCGGCTGCGGGCACCCAGTTCTACATTGAGGTGCTGGCCAAAGCAGGGGTTCGCAAGCCTCGTGAGCCAGGCGCGGTCAATCAGGACTGACCAGCTGCCCGTCAGCGCCAACTTGCGCCCTGAGCTTGTCTTTTTTGCTGGGGCGTTTGCCTTTGATGCCGCCCATGGGGTCTAGGCCCGCAGCCTGAAATGCCTCGTTGTGATGCGGGTTAGGCATGAGCTGCGTGGGCTCGAAGCCCGCAATTTGCTCCCTGACCAAGCTCAAACCATGGCGGTTTTCGATCAAACGCAGGTGGGCATCGGTGTCGGCACTCACAAAGTTGATGGCCAAACCGCTGGCTCCCGCGCGCGCGGTGCGGCCAATGCGGTGGGTGTAGTCGTCGGCTGAGCGGGGCAAGTCGTAGTTGACGACCAAGTTCAGCGCGGTCACGTCGATGCCGCGCGAGGCTAAATCGGTGGTCACGACCACGTCCCATTTGCCGCTTTTGAGGTCTGCCAGCACTTGGGTGCGGGTGCCTTGGGCTAAATCCGCGTGGAACGGCGCGGCGGCGATTTTTGCCTTACGCAACTTCTCGGCCACCGTGTGGGCCGCAAATTTGGTCGCGACAAAGACCAAAACCCGCTTATGGCCTTCGGTTTGAATCAAGTGGCGCAGCAGTTGGGTGCGCTGCACGGGGTCAACTGCGATGGCGCGTTGGCGAATGTCGGGGGTGGTTTGCTCACTGGCCTCGATGGTGATGACGCTGGGCTCGTGCAACAGCTGAGCCGCAAGCGACTGCACCGCATCAGGCAATGTGGCCGAGAAAAACAAGTTTTGCCGACGCACGGGCAGCAAATCCAGCACGCTTTTGAGCTCATCGGCAAACCCCAAGTCCAAGAGCCGATCGGCTTCATCAAGCACCAAAACGGCGGTGGTGCTCAAGCTCACGGCGTTGCTGGCGACCAAGTCAAGCAACCGTCCGGGTGTGGCAACAACGATGTCTGCGCCGCCGCGCAAGGCCATCATTTGTGGGTTGATTGACACACCGCCAAAAAGCGTGGCGATTTTGAGTGGGCGGGTGTCGTTTGCATCGCCCACGTCAGCGGCGTCTTGGTGCTCGGCGATGTGGCTTGCCATCTCGCGAAACACCCCGCCGACTTGGGCCGCCAGCTCGCGCGTGGGCACCAAAACCAGCCCAAAAACCCGCCTGTTCGGTGCCCGCTGGGCGGTGTTGATGGCCATGCGTTGCTGCGCTGCACGGCCAGCCAGCGCCATTTGCAGCACGGGCAGGGCGAACGCCGCCGTTTTGCCCGAGCCGGTTTGGGCGCTGACCAGCACGTCGCGCCCCTGCAAAATTGTCCCGATCGCGGCGAATTGAACCGGAGTCGGTTGGTTGAAGCCCAAGGCGTTTACCGCCTGAACCAGCTCGGGGCTCAGCGTGGTCAGGTCGGCAAAGGTGGCTTGGGTCATCGGAGAACTCGTTTGTTGAAAAGGCGCTTGGATGGGCGAAATGTCCCGTCCAAGCGCCTTTTGGCGTTAATCTGGATTGTTTTTAGCCTTTGGTCACCGGATTCATTGACTTCTTTGCTATCAAAAAGTGAATGATCAGATGAAAGAGCCGATCAATCAAGTGCCGCCACGACGCATCAACTCGAAGAAGTCGTTGTTGGTTTTGGTGTTCTTCATGCTCTTCAAGATCAGCTCCATCGCCTCGATCTCGTCCATGTTGTACATGAATTGGCGCAAAATTCGGCTCTTGGTGAGGATTTCGGGCGCCAACAACAGCTCTTCGCGGCGCGTTCCGCTGCGGTTGAGTTGGATGCTGGGGAACACGCGCTTTTCGTACAAGCGGCGATCCAAATGCAATTCGGAGTTGCCAGTGCCTTTGAATTCTTCAAAAATCACTTCGTCCATCTTGCTGCCGGTATCAACCAAGGCGGTGGCGATGATGGTGAGTGAGCCGCCTTCTTCGATGTTGCGCGCGGCGCCAAAAAAGCGCTTGGGGCGCTGCAAGGCGTTGGAGTCGACGCCGCCTGAGAGCACCTTGCCCGAGCTGGGCACGACGTTGTTGTAAGCGCGAGCGAGTCGGGTGATCGAGTCGAGCAAAATCACGACGTCTTTTTTGAGTTCGACCAAGCGCTTGGCGCGCTCGATGACCATCTCGGCGACGTGCACGTGGCGTGCTGCGGGTTCGTCAAAGGTTGACGCAATCACTTCGCCGCGCACGCTGCGCTGCATCTCGGTCACCTCTTCTGGGCGTTCGTCAACCAGGAGCACCATCAGCACGCTATCGGGGTAGTTGGTCGTGATGGCGTGCGCAATGTGCTGCATCATGACGGTTTTGCCGCTTTTGGGCGGGGCAACGATCAAGGCGCGCTGGCCTTTGCCAATGGGCGAGATCACGTCAATGATGCGGCTGGTGATGTTCTCTTCGCTCTTGATGTCGCGCTCAAGCTTCATTTGCACGGTGGGGAACAGCGGCGTCAAGTTCTCAAACATGACTTTGAGTTTGTTGGCTTCGGGCGCGCCGCCGTTGACGACGTCAACCTTGTTGAGCGCAAAGTAGCGCTCGCCGTCTTTGGGTGTACGCACATCGCCTTCGATCATGTCGCCGGTGTGCAAGTTGAAGCGGCGCACTTGGGTAGGCGAGATGTAGATGTCGTCTGCGTTGGGGACGTAGTTGCTGTCGGGGTTACGCAAAAAGCCAAAACCGTCAGGCAGCAACTCAAGCACGCCGTCGGCAAACACCTGCTCGCCCGCTTTGGAGCGGCGCTTGATGATGGCGCTCATCAGTTCTTGCTTGCGCATGCGCCCGGTGTTTTCAATCTCCAGTGCCTCGGCTTGTTTGAGCAGCTCGGAGATGTGTTGTGCTTTGAGTTCGTTTAAATGCATGGTGTTTGGGTTGTGGGTGTGTATGGCGTGCCGTGGATCACGGCTGTGCGGATTAAGCTCGGTGACCGAGCCAGAGCAAGAAAAACGATGAAAGAAGCGTTTTGATTGGGGAGAGCTGTTTTTGAGCCGTCACCCAAGATGATTTGGGTCGGCATCAATCGGTGCGGACTGCGCTGGGATCAAGTCGTCGATCGCTGGCCAGCGTGGCAACACCCGCGCTGAGTGTGTTCTCTAAGCGGTGTGACTGAATTATATGCGCTGCGAGTCGCTGCTATTGTGCTGTCCAGCCGCCGTCCATGTTCCAGGCCGCACCCTGGACGTTACTGGCCGCGTCGCTGCACATGAAAACCGCGAGCTCACCCAATTGTTCGGGCGTGCTAAAGGCCTGTGAGGGTTGCTTCTCGCCGACGAGTTGGCGTTTGGCTTCTTCGACCGTGATGCCCTGTGCCAAGGCCTTGGCGTCCACCTGCCTTTGCACCAAGGGCGTGAGCACCCAGCCCGGGCAAATGGCATTGCAGGTCACGCCGCTGGTGGCGATTTCAAGCGCGACTGATTTGGTCAGCCCGACCAAGCCGTGCTTGGCTGCGACATAGGCTGACTTTTGCGCACTGGCAACCAAGCCGTGGGCGCTGGCGATGTTGATGATTCGGCCCCAGCCTGCGGTCTTCATTGCGGGTAAGGCGAGCCGAGTGGTGTGAAAAGCGCTGCTGAGGTTGATGGCGATGATCGCGTTCCAGCGGTCAACAGGGAACTGTTCAACCGGGCTTACGTGCTGAATACCAGCGTTGTTGACCAAAATGTCGACGCGTCCAAAATGCGCTGCTGCGGCTTGCATCATCGACTCAATTTCAGCCGCTTGGCTCATGTCAGCCCCGTGGTGCATGGCCGGCGCACCGCACGCGCGCACGGCAGCAAGCGCCTGTTCGACTTCGCCAAAACCGTTCAATACCAAGTTTGCACCCTGTTTGGCCAGCGCGACTGCCAAACCCAAGCCAATGCCGCTGGTGGAGCCGGTGACGAGTGCTGTTTTTCCTTGGAGTGAGCTCATGTCGGGTGCAATCTTCGTTAAAGTCGTTGGTGTCAAGTTGACCCTTGATTATCCGAAAAATTCACCCGCCAAGACTGCTTTGCCATGACCGCTCAACCCAAGCTCGCTTTCGTGACCTGTCCAGACCCAGCCGGTGCTCGTCAGCTTGCGTTTTGGGACTGGCCAGCGCAAAACGGCAACTCGAAGCATGTGGTGGTGTGCGTACACGGATTGGGGCGACAAGGACGGGACTTCGATGAGCTCGCCAAAGACCTGAGCCGCGATCGCCGCGTGGTCGCGGTTGACATCGCAGGGCGTGGGCGCAGCGACTGGCTTGCTGATCCATTGCGCTACCAAATTCCGACCTACGTGCAAGACATGTTGGTCTTACTCTCAGAGCTCAAGCGTCAAGGCATGCAAGCCCTCGACTGGGTCGGCACCAGCATGGGTGGTGTGATCGGCATGGGGCTTGCTGGCCATGAACCATTGCAAGCCACGTTTGCGGTGCGCCGTTTGGTGCTCAATGATGTCGGCCCGGCAGTCCAATGGCAAGCAATTGAACGCATTGGCCAATACTTTGGCCGAAACATGGCGCACGCGTCACTTGAGGCTGCAGCAGATGCCATGTGGGCAGTCAGCCAAGGATTTGGCCCGCACACGCGACAGCAGTGGATGGCTTTGAGCGAGCACATGGTCAAAACCCAGCTTGACGCGAGCGTTCGCCTGCATTACGACCCGGCCATTGCCAAAGCGTTTGCGCTGGCCACGCCGGAGTCGACCGCGCAAGGTCAAGCGGCGCTTTGGGCGCTGTTTGATGCCATTCAGGCTCAGGTGTTGGTCATTCGCGGGGCTGAGTCCGACCTCTTGTCGGACGCAACCGTGCAAGAGATGTGTCGACGCGGCCCGCGAGCCCAGGCGTGCATCATCGACGGCGTCGGACATGCTCCGACCCTGGTGTCGCTTGAGCAGCGTGACATGGTTCGTGCGTTTCTTGATGCGCCATGAAGCGAGCTGACAGAGGGCACCCGATTGACGCCCAGGTGTCGCCGCTGGTTGCTGCAACCAATGACGAGCACGGGCTGACCGACCTCAGCAAAGAGAGTGATGCGCAGGCCTTGGCTAGGGCGCAAGCGTTTGCTGAGGCTTTGCTAAGCGGCGAGCTTTTGGACACAGGTGAGGCCAGTTTTGCCCACGCCCAAGCCGTTGCGGAGATTTTGCGCGACATGGGTGCAAGCCAAGCCATGCAGGCGGCCAGCTACTTGGTCTACGCGGCAAATCACCTGCAAAAACCCAAAGACATCATTGCCAAGGCTTTTGGCGAGGGTTATGCCAAGCTGGCCATTGAGACCAATCGCTTGGTGCAAGTGCAACTGCAGTCTCGCGCGGCATCAGCCAAGGCGCAGTTGGTGGAAGACCCGGCCACCCAGACTGAGGTGGTGCGAAAAATGCTGCTCGCATTCAGTCGCGACTTGCGGGTGGTGCTGTTGCGACTGGCGTCTAGGCTGCAATCGCTGCGTTTTTATGCCGCAAGCAAAACGCCGGTGCCGCAAGCCATTGCGCGTGAGACCTTGGGTGTTTTCGCGCCTTTGGCCAACCGCTTGGGCATTTGGCAAATCAAGTGGGAACTTGAAGACTTGGCCTTTCGGTTTTTAGAGCCAGTCACCTACCGAGAGATTGCGTTGTTGCTCGACGAAAAGCGCGTCGAGCGTGAAGCCTACATGCTGCAAGTGGGGCAAAGCATCGAGGCCAGCATCCGATTGCACGGCGTGACGGCGCAAGTGCAAGGGCGACCCAAACACATTTACAGCATCGTCAAAAAAATGCGCGGCAAGCAGCTTGATTTTTCGCAGGTGCTGGATGTGCGGGCGCTGCGGGTGATCGTGCCCAAACCCAGCGACTGCTACACCGCTTTGGCCCTGGTGCATGAGCGCTTCGTGCCAGTGCCGCAAGAGTTTGACGACTACATTGCCAAGCCCAAACCCAATGGGTATCAGTCGTTGCACACGATTGTTCGCGACGAATCAGCACTGGGGCGTGGGCGACCCATTGAGATTCAAATTCGCACGCAGGCGATGCACGATCATGCCGAGCATGGTGTTGCTGCGCACTGGGCCTACAAAGAGGCGGGCGTGAAGGGGTATTCCGGCGTCACTGCCGCCGGACCGTATGAGGCCAAGCTCGCCGTGCTGCGCCAATTGTTGGCTTGGGAGCGCGACTTGTCTGATGGTGGCTTGCACACCGACGAGTTGAGCGACCGGGTTTACGTGTTGACGCCAGACGCGGCCGTTGTCGAGCTACCCCAAGGCGCAACGGCCATTGACTTTGCCTACGCGGTTCACACCGATTTGGGTCACCGATGCCGAGGTGCGCGCGTTGACGGCGCATTGCTGCCCTTGATCACACCGCTCGTGAATGGTCAGACGATTGAAATCATGGCGGCCAAAGAGGGCGGCCCCTCGCGTGACTGGCTCAACGCCGAGTTGGGCTATTTGGTTAGCTCGCGCGCCAAAAGCAAGGTGCGCGCTTGGTTTAACTCGGTGGCGCTGAATGAGACGCTGGCACGTGGGCGCGATGTCCTTGACAAGACTTTGCAACGGATCGGAAAAACCGCGCTTAAGCTCGACGATCTGGCCACGCAGCTGGGGTTCAAGTCGGTTGATGCCTTGTGCGAAGACTTGGGCAAAGACGAGTTGTCGCCGCGAACGATTGAGGCCTTGTTCGCGCCAGCTCCGGTCAAGCTTGAAGCCGATGAACACATCATCCGCAAAGTCGAACGCAAATCGGCCAAGCAACAAAATGCCCCGCGTGGAGGGGTGTTGGTGGTCGGCGTGGGCTCGCTGCTGACTCAGCTGGCACGCTGTTGCAAACCGGCCCCGCCCGACGCGATTGCGGGTTTCGTCACACGCGGCAAAGGGGTGAGCATTCACCGAGGCAACTGTGCCAGCTTCCATGAATTGGTACGCCGCTCACCTGAGCGCGTGGTTGACGTGACTTGGGGTGTCACGCCGGGGTCGGTGTATCCGGTCGACGTGAGTGTGCGCGCGATGGACAGGCAAGGCTTGTTGCGCGACATCTCGGAGTTGTTGGCCCGCGAAAAAATCAACGTCATTGGCGTGCAAACCCAAAGCGTTCGAGAGTCAGACGGCCAGTTTGCCTGGATGACGTTCACGATTGAGGTTCTCGACAGCCAAAAATTGCAGCGGGTGTTTGATGTTGTGAATGGCGTCAAAGGCGTGCTGTCGGTGCGGCGGCGATAAGATCGGCGCGCATGGATGCTCAAACCCTCATTGCAGCGCCGCGGCTGATTCGCACCGCTCGCACCGTACTCAAATCGCCCGATATCGCTCAAGTTGCCGTTCGCCAAGCGTGGGCCGCTGCGAATTTCGAGGCATTGCTCTACGTCGATTGGTGGCGCCGATCCGTTGACCAGGCGGTGGCTGTGCGCAGCGTGCACAGCGAGATTGCGTCGCTTGAAACCGGCACCGAGTTGATGTTCAACGTGTTCACTGCGGATGAATCCACCGACGTGCGGGCAAGCTACGCCTGCGGTGAGTTTGTTGGTCGCATCGACCTCCACAGCTGGGATTTTGCGGTGCCGCGCTGCGAGATAGGCTACATGGGTGACGTTCGCACCCAGGGCAAAGGGTTGTTGCGGGAGGCGGCCAATGCAGCACTTGCCTTGGCGTTTGCCTTGGGCGCACACCGTGTCGAAGCCATCACCGATACCCGAAACCACCGCTCGATTCGCTGCGCACAGGCGCTTGGGCTGAGCATTGAAGGCGTTTTGCGTCACTACGAGCGCGATTTCAACGGCGATTTGTGCGACCAAGTGCTGTTGGCGGTCGTCACGCCGTGACGACCGAGGCCGGTGCGCTCGAGCAGCACCAATTCTCGCGCTATAATTCGATTTGACCCACAGGCGCATAGCTCAGCTGGTTAGAGCACCACCTTGACATGGTGGGGGTCGTTGGTTCGAGTCCAATTGCGCCTACCAAACATGCCCACTCCGGTGAGCGAACAAACCCGATGAAGCGGATGCCTCATCGGGTTTTTTCATGGGCTTTTTCGCGTGAGGAGCAGAGCAACAGCGCTCATTGCTGTCTAGCTAGCGATTGCAGTGTGACCTGTTCATTCAAGATTTGACGGGTCGCGTCGTTGGCCGCAAACATGTGCTCGACCCGTAACGAGGCCAAGGTGATGTCTTGTGGTGTGCCAAATGTGGTGAACATGCTGAAAAACGCCAGTTCGCCGTGCGAAGTGTCGAAGCGCGACACCAACACCGGGTTTGACTGGCGGGTTGCGCCGCTTTGTAAATCGGTAAACCCCAGACGGCTGCGGAGCAGGGCCGCAAACGCCTGGACTTTGGGTGCGAGGCTTGGGATGGCCGATGCGTCTTCGCGCAGATGTGCCAAAAACGATGGACCGACTTCATCAAAGTTTAGCAAGTGTCGGGTGAATCCCTCGGGGTGGCACAGCATGTCAATCATGTTGATCGGGGCCGCGCCGGACTCGTTCACGCTCGCTAAAAGCGGTTGCGACCAAGGTATCAGTGTTGCGGCGAGCCATTCGCCGCCTCGGTTGAGGTTGATCAGATTCCATTGCGCGTCAATCACAAACGCGGGCATCGGGTCGTGCGACTGCAACAGCTGCATCGTCGCAGCCGTTGCGTGCGCAAGGGCAGGGTCTCGGATGTTGGCGTGGCTGTAGATCGGCGAATAACCGGCTTGCCACATCGCGGCGTTTTGTGTGCCCAAGGGCGCATTGAGTTCGCGCAGCCAATTCACAAGCAGGCCCCGGCTGGGTTTGGCCCGCCCGCTTTCAACAAAACTGACATGGCGCTGCGACACCCCAATGCGCATGGACAGCTCAAGTTGGCTGATTCGGCGCGCTTTTCGGGCCATTTGCAAGGTGGCTGGCAAGGTGTGGGTGATGTCTGTCATGGGCAGATTTAGGACTCACGCAAAACCGACCAAACGACGTTGCAACTCCTAGCCGCGCTATCCGCACGGTCGTCGTTGCTGCGCCTTGCTGGCCTGATTTCCGTAAATCGTTAGATTGAATCACATCAGGCACTGAAATTCATGACCTGTAAGGTAATTGCTTCAACGACCTTCAAATTGGACACTGGCCGCTCACTACTGGAGAGACTTGAATGAAGAAAATTGTTTTGATCGTCACCATTGCATTGTTTGGCGGCTTGACCGTGGCAGCGCTGATGCAGCATGGCTTCTGGGGAATCATCGAGCCGCACTTCAAAACGTTTGGGGCTGGCCAAGTGTTCGCAGACTTGGTGATTTCGCTGTCAATGATTTTGATTTGGATGTGGCGGGACGCCAAAACAGCCGGGCGGCGGTTTTGGCCGTGGTTTGCGTTGACGCTGGTGTTGGGGGCGTTCGGGCCGCTGTTTTATCTCCTGATGGAGAGGGCTGAGGCTGACAAATGACCGCCGACTCGAAAGAGTGGCTGATCCGAGTTGGCTTTTCAGTGGTCGGCTTGATTCATTTGCTGCCACTCGTCGGGGTCAGCGGCGCCGGAGCACTTGAAAGAGCGTACGGCGTTCGAATCGACTCACCGGAGATTAGGTTGTTGCTCCAAGATCGCGCTGATGTTGGTTGCGGTGGTGGGCGGCACGGATAAGCCACCAAGGTAGCGTTCGCCGCGAATGCGGGCGCTCGTGCGCTACGCGATCAACGCCGGACTTGCAGCGCGCCAGGGTTGAGGATGTTGGTGGGGGTGCCTTTGATGAAATTGACGACGTTGTCAAAGGCGGCACCAAAGTACATCTCGTAGCTGTCTTGCTCGACGTATCCAATGTGCGGTGTGCAAATACAGTTCTCTAGGCGAAGCAATGCGTGGCCTTGCAAAATCGGTTCGCTCTCAAAAACGTCTACCGCGGCTAGGCCGGGGCGGCCACGGTTGAGGGCGGCGATGAGGGCATCATGCTCGATGAGTTCCGCTCGGGACGTGTTGACCAAGAGGGCGGTTTGGCGCATTTGGCTCAAGTCGTCGAGTGTGACGCAGGCTTGTGTGTCCGCGTTGAGGCGCAGGTGCAGGCTAACCACGTCGCAACTAGAAAAAAACTCGGCTTTGCTGGTTGCAACGGTTAACCCGGCTGCTTTGGCGCGTTCAAGTGTGGTGTCGCGACCCCAAATAACGACGTTCATGCCAAAAGCTTGGGCATAACCGGCGACCAACTGGCCAATTTTGCCGTAGCCCCAAAGCCCGATGGTTTTGCCGCGCAACACCTGACCCACCCCAAAGTTAGCTGGCATGCTGGCTGACTTGAGCCCAGCCTGCTGCCAAGCACCGTGTTTGAGGTTGCCGATGTACTGCGGTAGGCGGCGCATGGCCGCCATGATCAGCGCCCAGGTGAGCTCGGCCGGGGCAACGGGTGAGCCCACACCTTCTGCAATCGCAATGCCACGCTCGGTGCAGGCGGCAACATCGATGTGACCACCGACACGGCCAGTTTGCGAGATGAGTTTGAGCTTGGGAAGCTTCTCAATCAAGAGCCGCGTGAGCTGGGTTCGCTCACGGTTCAGCACCAACACGTCCGCGTCGCGAAGCCGAACGGACAACTGGCCCACGCCTTTGACGGTGTTGGTGTAGACCTTGGCGGGGTAGGCTTCGAGTTTCGATGCGCAGGCGAGCTTTCGCACGGCATCTTGGTAGTCATCCAAGATCACGATATTCATGGCAGGGATTGTGCAATGAATTACCCTTGAAACGGCAGTTGAACACGTCCGAGTGGGCCTGGATTGGGCTGCCCAGCTAGGCGTGACAACGCGGCGCTCCTTTGGGCGCAAGGCGGAGCAACGACGCTGGGCGGGTCAAGGCAGGCTCAATCGGGCGTGTAGCGCTTTCACCCAACGGGTGAGCGAGTTGGAAGCCAAAAAACGAAGCAAAACCAGACACTCATAGAGAGAGTGAGCGGTCAACTGCCGTTTCAAGGATTACGCACTGACCCATGCGGCCACGAGCAGGAAATTGCGCTTGGGGTTAAGCTGCGCGCTCGCTGATTTCTGGCGACTTTGCCGCCCGGGCTGACCTTGAGCTGCAAACCAACTAAACCCTCAACAGGATTCCCAATGACGATTTCCATGGCATCTGCCAGTGTTCCGATTTTTAAAAAAATGCTGGGCAATCTCAGTTATTTTCTTGACAAGGCTCAAGCGCACGCTGAAGCCAAGAAGTTTGACTCGGCCAATTTTGTCGGCATTCGCCTCACACCCGACATGTTGCCGTTTGCCAAGCAAATCCAAATTGCTTGTGACGCGTCAAAAATTGGTCTGTCGCGCATCTCAGGCGTTGAAGCGCCCAAATTCGACGACAACGAAGTGACGATTGCCGACTTGAAAGAGCGAATTGCCAAGACCTTGACTTACATCGACTCGGTACCCGCTGCCGCCATCGATGGCACGGAAGACAAAGACATCACGTTCCCGGTGGGGCGCGAAGCCACTCGCACCATGAAGGGCGAGGCTTACCTCAAGCACTGGGTGCTGCCCAACATGTTCTTCCACGTAACGATGGCCTATGCACTGCTGCGCCAAGGCGGTGTGGAGCTGGGCAAGGGTGACTATTTGATGGGTGCGGTCTAACCCTAGGCGCTTGATCACGACTGACGCAAAACATCCCCAGCGGCGTTGCAGCTCATAGCCGTGCTGTTCGCACGGTCGTCGTTGCTGCGCCTTGCTGGGGCAATTTTGCGCGAGTCCCGTTGATCTCTCGATTCGCTCGAATCGGTTCAAGCCGCCATGCGGTCGAGTTCTGCGCGCACGTCGCAGGCTCGGCCTGAGATCCTCAGGCGCGCTGTCAGCACGTCGTTGGCCGCGATGCTGCCCACGGTGCCACCGATGCACACGACCCGCAGCGTCGGTGTGCGCTGGGCGCGTTCGGTTGAGTTTGAGGTCGAAGGAGATGTTTTGGCTTCAATTTCAGCGTTTTCGATGCCAAATTGATCCTTGGTCGCCGGATTCATTGGGTTCGATGCTACCAAAAAAGGAGTAATTTGCTTCTTGACTGGCTGCGTGTTTGATCGAAACGCGATCCACGGCGGGGCGCTGCGTTCAGTCGCGATGGTCGGTAGCGCGATGGCGGCTTTTGATTGACCCGATGCCGAGCCCAAGGCGGTAAAAAAATTCATCCAACTCATGTTCATCTCACTTTGACTTAAAAAAGCAGATGGCAGGATTGATCAGGACTTGAACTTTGGGGCACATCCAACCGGGGTTTAGCCCGGATCGGCGTTGCGCCTACCACCCGAAGTGCAAGCAGTGCGTTGCGACGCTAACTCACATCAGCATGTTGCTGCGGATGAGGCCGACGGCCAGGCCCTCAATGGCGAAAGGGTCACCGCTTTTGACGATGATCGGCTGAAAATCAGTGTTTTCGGGCAGCAAGGCGATGCCCTCACGGGTGCGTTGATAGCGCTTCACGGTGACTTCGTCGCCAATGCGCGCCACGACAATTTGCCCGTTGCGGGCCTCTTGGGTGGCTTGAACGGCCAGCAAGTCGCCGTCGATGATGCCAATGTCGCGCATGCTCATGCCGCGTACTTTGAGTAAATAGTCGGGTTTGCTGCTGAACAGGCTCGGTTCGACGTGATAGGTCTGCTCAACGTGTTCGATGGCCATGATGGGCGAGCCTGCGGCGACACGCCCGACCAAGGGCAAAGCCAGTTGCAGCAGGTTAGGCAGATTTTCCAGTGGGCGCACCAAGTCGCGCAGGCGGGTTTCGTGGATGGATCTCAGCACGTCTTGACCCAAACGGATGCCGCGTGAGGTGCCGCTGAGCAATTCGATTGCACCTTTTCGGGCAAGGGCTTGCAGATGCTCTTCGGCGGCATTGGCTGACTTGAAGCCGAGCTCGGTGGCAATTTCGGCCCGGGTGGGCGGTGCGCCTGTGCGCTCGATCGTGCTGCGAATCAGATCCAAAATCTGTTGCTGGCGTGCGGTAAGCTTTGGCAAGTCGATCATGAGCGGCTTTCTCGTGGCGGGTGAATGAGCTGGTTGCAATCACAAGCATGTTGTTGCATCCAGTGCTGTATTTTTATCCAAAAATAGGCTGCATGCAAGGCCTTTTTTCAAAATAATTTTCAAAAACATGAGCAACGACGCGAATAGAACCATCGATGTACTCGGCACTGGCGGCACGATTGCCGGCACGGCTTCGGTTGAAGCGGGCGACGCCAACTACAACGCCGCTCAATTGAGTGTGGCGGCTTTGCTAAGCGGTGTGAGTGGCATGACCTTGGCCTTGGGTGGCCATTTGCTGCGTCCCGTGCAGGTGGCGCAAATTGACAGCAAAGACATGTCGGTTGGCGTTTGGTGCGATTTGGCTGGCGCAGTTTGCAGCAGTTTGCAAGACGACACCGTTCAGGGTGTCGTGATCACACATGGAACCGACACGTTGGAGGAGACGGCCACATGGTTGCAGGGTGTCGTGCCGCAAGCGCTGTTGGCTCGAAAGCCCGTCGTCTTGACCTGCGCGATGCGACCTGCGACGAGCGTCGATGCCGACGGCCCGGCCAACTTGCGAGACGCGGTTGAGGTGGCGGTTCGAGGCTCGGGTTTGGGCTTGACTGGTGTCTTGGTGGTTTGCGCGGCCAAGGTTCACCATGGGCTGGCCGTGCGCAAAGTTCACAGCCACCGCCTGGATGCGTTTGATTCGGGCGACTCGCCGCTGGTAGGCCGATTTACTGGCGAGGGCGCTCAGCGAGCCTTGCAGGTCGATTCTGATGCAATTTTGATGAATAATCAGTCTTTGGTCTCCGGATTCATTGGGTTTGATGCTCCTGAATCAGGAGTAGCTGATTGGCTTGATGTGGTGCGCATCAACGGCTTGCCGCGCGTTGAAATCGTCCACAGCCATGCGGGGGCTGACGGTGGCGTGGTTCGCGACTTACTCAGTTTGGGCGAAAAAGCGCCCAAGGGCTTCGTCGTGGCCGCAACCGGCAATGGCACGGTTCACCACGCGCTTGAGGCTGAACTGCGGGTTGCAAAGCAGCTCGGCGTTTGGGTTTGGCGCAGCACGCGGTGCATTTTGGGGGCGGTTACCCCGCGCGATGACGACATGCTTGCGTTGACACCCTTGACCCCAGCCAAGGCTCGGGTGGCGATGCAGGTCTCGCTGTCGAAATCTTTAGCAAGTTAGAAAACGTGAATTCAGTCGTTGGTGAAATCTGACTCATACCTGTACACTCTGTACGGTAATTGAAAGAGGAAACTGCGATGCAAACCATGCGCTACGGGCTTGAGCAAGCCCGCATCAAATTGCCGGCAATCGTTGCTGATGCCGCTGCAGGACGCTCGAGCATCGTCACGCGCCATGGAAAACCGATTGCAGCTATCGTGCCGCTGTCGCACTGGCGATCCGTTGATGAGGGGGCCGATATTTTGTCGCTTGCGGGTGTAGGAGCAGGGCTCTGGGGGCGAGATGCGAGTCGATTTGTGAACGATTTGCGCGATGAAATGGAGCGGTTTTGAGTACGCGCACAACATGGGGCGGTTTGCGCTTTGGCGCGCGCGTGGTTGTTGACTCGTCGCCGTTCATTTATGTCTTGGAGGGCAACGAGCTGTTCGCTCACAAATTTGTGCCGATGTTTCAAGCGGCCCGATTGGGCGAGCTGCGAATTTCGATATCCAGCATGGTGCTGGCTGAGGTACTGACCGGACCCCTAAAGGCTGGGAATTTGGAGCTTGCCACGCGCTTTGAGGCAGCGTTGATGGCTTTCGATGTTTTGCCCATGACCGCTTCGATTGCATCGCGTGCTGCGCAAATGAGGGCAACCCATCGACTCAAGCTCGCCGACGCGATCCAAATCGCAACCGCGATCGACGCGGGTGCCGATGCGTTTGTAACCCACGACCGAGACTTCAGCTCGGTGAAGGCAATTGCCGTTTTGTACGGTTAGCGACTGCAGCCAGAATGCGTTAACTTCTAGTCTAGGCCTCGTTGAGCGAGGCTAATGGCCCGAACGGTTTTAGCAACTCATCCAGCCCGCCTTCGTTGATGGCGATCATGGCCTGAGCTCGAACGGCTGGTTTGGCGTGATATGCCACGCTCAGGCCGCCGTTTTGCGAGCACGCCAGCATCATGGGCAGGTCGTTTGCGCCGTCGCCCACGGCCATGCACTCGTGCAGGCCCAGGCCCAACAGCGACGCGACTTCAAGCAAGGTGCGGCGTTTTTCGACTCCGTCGCAAATGTCGCCCCAAACTTGGTCGGTGAGCCGCCCGGTCAGCGTCTGGGTTGTATCGTCGACTTCAAGCACGTTGCTGCGAGCAAAATCCATGCGCAGTTCTGATTTGACGTGCGCGGTGAAGAAGGTGAACCCGCCGCTGACCAAGAGGAGTTTGCAGCCGTTGGCCTTAAGCGCGGTGGTTAACTCGCGAGCGCCGGGGTTAAAAGCCAGGCGGTTTTGCAACACCTCGGCCATCGCCGAGACCGCCACGCCTTTGAGCAGTGCCACGCGGCGGCGAAGGCTGTCTTTGTAGTCGGTGATTTCGCCGCGCATGGCGGCTTCCGTGATGGCGGCGACCTCGGCCTTGCGGCCAGCTGCGTCGGCGATTTCGTCCACGCACTCGATGTTGATGAGGGTGGAGTCCATGTCGAAGGCCGCGAGCCGGATTCGCTCCAAGTGCGCGGGCAGGGTTTTCGACGGGGCGCGGGTTGGCGTGTTCATGCCTGAATTCTAGACATGGATATAAAAACAGTTCTTTTTAGCCTCAGCCCTACAATGGTGACATGGCCAGTACCAAACCAACAACCGACTATTCCGCCGCATCGATTCGCGTGCTCAAGGGCTTGGAGCCTGTCAAACAGCGCCCAGGCATGTACACCCGCACCGATAACCCCTTGCACATCGTGCAAGAGGTGCTCGACAACGCGGCCGATGAAGCATTGGCGGGGCATGGCAAGCGCATCAAGGTGATCTTGCATGCCGACGCATCGGTGTCGGTCGAAGACGACGGGCGCGGCATTCCTCATGGTTTGCACCCCGAAGAAAAGGCCCCGGTGCTGGAGATTGTGTTCACGCGGCTCCACGCGGGCGGCAAGTTTGACAAAGGCAGCGGCGGCGCATACAGCTTCTCGGGCGGTTTGCACGGCGTGGGTGTCAGCGTGACCAATGCGTTGTCCAAGCGCTTGGAGGTCAGCAGCTCGCGCGACGGCCAATTGGCCAAGTTGGTGTTCTCTGGCGGCGACGTGATCGAGCCCTTGATGACCCGAGCCTTTGTCGAGGGCGACAAGCGCCAAGGCACGTCGGTTCGGGTGTGGCCCGACGCCAAATACTTTGAGTCGGCCGCCTTGCCCATGGCTGAGCTGGTTCATTTGCTGCGAAGCAAAGCGGTGCTGATGCCCGGTGTCATCGTGAGTTTGGTCAATGAAAAAACCAAAGAAGTCCAGACTTGGCAGTTCAAAGGTGGCCTAAAGGATTACTTGGAGCAGTCAATCACGGGCGAGCCGGTGGTGGGCTTATTTGAGGGTGAGGGGTTTGCAGATGCCAAAGACGACACCTTTGCCGACGGCGAGGGTGCGGCTTGGTGTGTGGCGTTTACCGAAGACGGCAACGTCGTGCGCGAAAGCTACGTCAACCTCATCCCCACGAGTGCAGGCGGCACGCACGAAAGTGGCTTGCGCGAGGGCTTGTTCACGGCCGTCAAGAGCTTCATTGAGTTGCACTCGCTGTTGCCCAAGGGCGTGAAACTCATGCCAGAGGATGTGTTTGCACGGGCCAGTTTTGTGCTGTCTGCCAAGGTGCTTGACCCGCAGTTTCAGGGGCAGATCAAAGAGCGACTGAATTCGCGCGACGCGGTTCGGCTGGTGTCGAGTTTTGTGCGGCCCGCGCTGGATTTGTGGCTCAACCAGCATGTGGAGTTTGGCAAACGCTTGGCTGAGTTGGTCATCCGGGCCGCGCAAACCCGCCAGCGGGCGGGTCAGAAGGTCGAAAAACGCAAAGGCTCCGGCGTGGCCGTGTTGCCTGGCAAGCTCACCGATTGCGAAAGCCGCGATTTGGCCCACAACGAGCTGTTTTTGGTCGAAGGCGACAGCGCCGGCGGCAGCGCAAAAATGGGCCGCGACAAAGAGTGCCAAGCCGTGCTGCCCCTGCGTGGCAAGGTGCTCAACACCTGGGAGGTGGAGCGCGACCGGTTGTTTGCCAACACCGAAATCCACGACATTTCGGTCGCCATTGGCGTCGATCCGCACGGGCCGACCGATACGCCCGACCTGAGCGGCCTGCGCTACGGCAAAATTTGCATTTTGAGCGACGCTGATGTGGACGGCAGCCACATCCAGGTGCTGCTGCTCACGCTGTTTTTCAAGCATTTCCCGAAGTTGATCGACTCTGGGCACATCTACGTGGCCCGCCCGCCGCTCTTTCGGGTTGACGTGCCCGCGCGGGGCAAAAAACCAGCCGGCAAACTGTACGCGCTGGATGCAGGCGAGCAAAACGCGATTTTGGACAAACTGCGAAAAGACGGCGTGCCCGAGGGCAAATGGAGCATCAGCCGGTTCAAGGGCTTGGGCGAGATGAATGCCGTGCAGCTGTGGGAAACCACCTTAAACCCCGATACTCGGCGCTTGCTTCAGGTGCGGTTTGGCTCGTTTGACCCCACCATCACGGCGACGCAATTCACCAAACTCATGGGCAAAGGCGAAGCCAGTTCACGCCGTGAGTTGATTGAAATCCACGGCGATGCGGTTGAAGTTGATGTTTGATTGGGTTTTCGACTTGATTAAAATGATAGCAACAACCCCAATGAATCCGGTGACCAAGTGCCAATAATTCATTAAAATTGCTGGAATTGCTCTAAAAACACCCCACAAGCCATGACCGCACGCATCCGACTTCGTCCCACCATGTCCAGCGACATCAAATACGTGCTGAGCCTGGAGCAAGCGCCTGAGAACTTGCCGTTCATCACGCCGTGGGAGGCACCACAGCACGAAGGTGCAATCCGCTTTGCTGACATGCGCCACTTCATCATCGAGTCGCTGGATGAAGGCATGGACGGTGTGGGTTTTGCGATCTTGATGGGCTGTCGCAACCCACACAAAAGCGTGGAGATCAAACGCTTGGTGGTGGCCAACAAGGCCAAAGGCGTCGGGCGGGCGGCGGTGCGTGTGCTTAAAAAAGTGGCATTTGACGAGTTGCAAGCCCACCGGGTGTGGCTCGATGTCAAGGCTCGCAACACCCGAGCCAAAGCCCTGTACGACAGCGAGGCCTTCGCGCTTGAGGGTGTGTTGCGCGAGGCGGTGCGCACGGCAGACGGGTTTGACTCGCTCATCGTCATGTCGATGTTGCGCAGCGAGTTTGAGGTTCGCCGAGCCAACGGGCTGGAGTTGCTTGCTTGACTGCGACGGTGAAAAGGCTTGCTGAAACGGCCCAAAGCGCCTCCACCAGGCAGTTTTTGAGTGTTTTTGGCAATTGGTCTCGGTATTCATTGGGTTTGTTGCTAT
Organism: Comamonadaceae bacterium; assembly: GCA_031421855.1. Lineage (GTDB taxonomy): Bacteria > Pseudomonadota > Gammaproteobacteria > Burkholderiales > Burkholderiaceae_C > JAAFHN01. The sequence continues at coordinate 4,685 of JANOPN010000190.1, read as the reverse complement.
TTATTTTGATGCTCTTTGCGAGCAACCCTGTGCGGGCCGAAGTCTGGGGATACATCGACGAGCGGGGCGTGGCCCACTTTGCACCCAGCAAATTGGATGCGCGTTATGAGCTGTTTTTCAGAGATGGGCAGGGCTTCAACACCAACGACGGGCTGAACAAAGAGGGCGCAGCCAAAGAAGCGTCAAAGCCTGAGGCGGTTGATATCCCGCGCCCGGTGGCCGTGCCGGTGGCCGCGACGAAATTGATCGCTTTTTTTGAGGTGTCGAGCAACTTCAAGGCCGTTCGCCACCTCATGCGCGACTCAGCGAGCACCCACAACATTGATTTTGAGTTGTTACAAGCCATCATCTCAGCCGAGAGCGGGTTTGACCCCAGCGCCGTGTCGCCCAAAGGGGCTGTGGGCCTCATGCAATTGATGCCAACGACGGCGCAGCGAATGGGCGTGCGTGCCGACAAAGGCCTGACGATTGAGAAAAAGCTGGTTGACCCCAAAACCAACATCGCCGCAGGTACCCGATATTTGCGCGAGCTGCTCAATTTGTTCCAAGGGCGGCTGGAGTTGGCCGTTGCCGCTTACAACGCTGGCGAAGGCGCGGTGCAGCGTGCCGGTAACCGCATCCCCAATTACAAAGAGACGCAAGACTACGTCAAGACGGTTTTGCAGCTGTACGCCTGGCTCAAACCCCCCACCCCCGTGGTCGAAGCCCGCTTAACCCCGCAAGAGCGGGTTGCGCCCGCGCGGGTGCGCATGGAGCAAGTCGGCGGCGCGGCCGGACGAGGCAACATGGTTCGGCCCTTGGGGCAAGGGCTTGAGGGCGTTGAAATCCCCAAAGCACCGAATACCGCACCGACTACCGAGCGTGCGACCACGCCCGCGACTGCCTCAGCGACTGGACTGGTCACACCCACCGCACTACCCACTGCACCATCCACCGCACCATCCACTGCACCACGCGCTGCACCACGCGCTGCACCGCCCAAAGCGCTTCAATTTCACTTTTGACCCCTGATTGACGACCCCATGCCTGATTTGTTTGATCCGCCGACCGACTCCGTAGACGCGCCTGCGCCGCCGCCGCCCTCACCTCCGTTACCGCCCGTGATGGACATGAGCGGCAACCCCGACGACATGCCGCTTGCCGAGTACGCGCAGCGCGCTTACTTGGAATATGCGCTGAGCGTCGTCAAAGGCCGCGCCTTGCCCGATGTCTGCGACGGTCAAAAACCCGTGCAGCGGCGCATCATGTTTGCAATGGACCGCATGGGCCTGAGCTTTGGCGGCAGCAACGGCAACGCCGGGGCTAAACCCGTCAAGTGCGCGCGGGTGGTGGGCGATGTCTTGGGCCGGTTTCACCCGCACGGCGACCAAGCAGCCTACGAGGCTTTGGTGCGCATGGCGCAAAACTTCTCGCTGCGCTACCCACTAATCGACGGCCAAGGCAACTTCGGTAGCCGCGACGGCGACTCAGCCGCTGCCATGCGATACACCGAGGCGCGCTTAAATCCGATTGCCCGCTTGTTGCTTGACGAAATCGATTTGGGCACGGTGGATTTCATGCCCAATTACGACGGATCAGCCGAGGAGCCCAAGCAACTCCCCGCGCGGCTGCCGTTCACCTTGCTCAACGGTGCCAGCGGCATCGCGGTGGGCATGGCCACGGAGATACCGAGCCACAACCTGCGCGAAGTGGCCGGGGCCTGTGTGGCCTTGATCAAAGACCCCAAACTCGCTGATGCCGAGCTCTTCCAGCTGATCGTCGCGCCTGATTTTCCCGGTGGCGGGCAAATCATCACCTCAAGCGCCGACATCGCGCAGGCCTACACCAGCGGTCGCGGCTCGCTCAAGGTGCGCGCGCGCTGGAAGATCGAAGACCTCGCCCGAGGCCAGTGGCAGCTGGTTGTCAATGAGTTGCCGCCTGGCGTGAGCACTGCCAAAGTGTTGGAAGAGATCGAAGAGCTCACCAACCCCAAGGTCAAGGTGGGCAAAAAAACACTCAGCACCGAGCAAACCCAACTCAAGGCCGTCATGCTGGCGATGTTGGATGCCGTGCGCGATGAGTCCAACAAAGACGCGCCGGTGCGCATCGTCATCGAGCCCAAAACCAGCCGAATAGAGCAACCTGAGCTGATTCGAGCCCTTTTAGCGCACACCTCGCTTGAGTCGTCTAGCCCAATCAACCTCACGGTGGTTGGCTTGGACGGTCGACCCACGCAAAAGTCGCTGAGAACCTTGTTGACCGAGTGGATCGAGTTTCGGGCGACCACGGTGCTGCGTCGAAGCCGTCACCGGTTGCAAAAAGTCCTTGACCGAATCCATATTTTGGAAGGCCGCCAAACGGTCTTGCTCAACATTGATGAGGTGATTGCGATCATCCGCAACAGCGATGAGCCCAAGCCCGCACTCATGGCGCGTTTTGGCTTGAGTGAGCGCCAAGCCGAAGACATTTTGGACATCAGGCTGCGCCAACTCGCGCGGCTTGAGGCCATCAAAATCGAGCAAGAACTCAAAGACCTGCGCGAGGAACAAGCCAAACTAGAAGACATCATTGGCTCCAATGCCGCACTACGCCGCTTGATGATCAAAGAAATCGAGACCGATGCCAAAACCTTCGGTGACGAGCGCCGCACCTTGGTGCAAGAAGAAAAGCGCACGGTTGCCGAGGTCAAGGTGATTGATGAGCCGGTCACGGTGGTGGTGTCCAGCAAAGGCTGGGTGCGTGCACGCACCGGCCACGGGCACGACGCTGCTGGTTTTGCGTTCAAGGCGGGTGACGCGCTGTATGCCACTTTTGAGTGCCGCACCGTCGACACGGTGATTGCTTGGGGCTCAAATGGGCGGGTTTACAGCGCGGCGGTCGCCCTTTTGCCGGGCGCACGAGGCGACGGCTTGCCGTTCAACAGCTTGATCGAACTTGAGCCCGGCACCCAGCTCGTGCATTTTTTTGCTGGCTCGGGCGACACCCAGATGCTACTCAGCGGCAGCGGCGGTTACGGGTTTTTGACCAAAGTTGAGCACATGGTGTCGCGCCCCAAAGCGGGCAAGGCCTACATGAGTCTCAACCCCGGTGAGACGGTTTGCCGCCCCTCGTTGACCGGCTCGATTTCCTTGCTGAAGGGCGAACCCGGCGAATTGCCAAAAACGGTGCCCAGCGCAGTGGCGACCCACGTGGCCTGCGCAAGCTCTGGCGGGCGCTTGCTGACGTTTGAGCTCGGTGAGCTTAAATTGATGGCCGGCGGCGGTCGGGGCCTGATGTTGATCGACCTGGACGACAAAGACACTTTGGCAGGCGCCTGCGCTTACGTTCGAACGGTGAGGGTTGACGGCATCGGTCGCGGCGGCAAGGCGCGCGAAGAGAGTTTTGAGATCAGAAGCCTGAACAACGCCCGAGCCCCACGCGGACGCAAAGGCAAAGTTGCAGATTTTGGTTTTAAACCCAGTGCAGTGACCCGAGTCGAGTAAGTCCTATCCAAGTCAGATGCGCGCGTGGTTGTTCTGTCGCGGATTGAAATTTCGACTCAATTTCGGGTTTCAGGGTAGACGCGCACTCAAAAACTGCGCTCAGCGGATCAAAATGTTGGCATGAGAACAACATTCGGGCAAACCGTCGCGTGAACGATTTCTCCAGCCTGTTCAACTTGATGCCGATCGGTGCGTATCGAACGTCACCTGAGGGCCAGCAGTTGCGAGCCAACCCCGCGTTGGTGAAGCTCAATGGTTACGAGTCGGAGGCCGACTTGCTTGACGGCGTCAAGGACATTGCACGCGAGTGGTACGTCGACCCGAATCGTCGCGACGAGTTCAAGACTTTGATGGCCACCAAGGGACGCGTGAGGAATTTCGTGTCGGAAATCTTCGGCTACAAGTCGCGCAAGCGGATCTGGATTCGCGAAAATTCGCACGTGGTTCGAAATGTAGCCGGTGAGATCGTGTTTTATGAAGGCACGGTCGAAGACATCAGCGAGCAACATGAAACCGAAGTCTCTCTGCAAAAAGAGCGCCTGCTGATGCGCGAGTTGATCCATTCGATTCCCGATGCGGTTTGGATGGTTGATGCTTCAGGCAGGTATCAGATGTCAAACGCCGCCTATTTGGCGCGGTTTGCCAAACCACTTGACTCGGTGGTTGGCAAAACCGTGTTTGATTTGTTTCCTGAGGACGTCGCGCGTCGCTTCAGGGCGGCCGACGAAGAAATCATGGCCAGTGGCGTGGGCTATCGGCAAATGCAAACAGTTGTGAACCCGCTGTCTGGGAAAGACGAAGTTTTTGAGGTCATCAAGATCCCAATGCGTGCCTCAGACGGCACTGGCACAGGCATCATCGGTCTGGCGCGCGACGTGAACGCCCGTGAACTAGCCTACGCCGCACTTTTGGAGGCCAAGGCTTCGGCCGAAAGCGCCGCAAATGCCAAAGCCGATTTTTTGGCCAACATGAGCCATGAAATCCGCACGCCACTCAACGCCGTGGTGGGCATGAGCGAGTTGCTCATGGGCACGCGTTTGAGCCCTGCTCAGCGAGAGTTTGCCGAAACCATTCGAGCCAGCAGCCAGTCGCTGATGATGTTGGTCAACGACATTTTGGATTTTTCTAAAGTCGAAGCGGGTTCGATGAGCCTGGAGCGCGAGCCTTTGTCGGTGGCCAAGTCGATTGAGCTGGCTTTTGACTTCGTGAGCACCGCCGCCAGCG